>DIUH01000272.1:20757-24012 GCA_002428205.1 Planctomycetaceae bacterium UBA6163 | reverse complement strand
CATTAAAACATCGGCCCCGGGCCGGCTAAAGCCGGTACACCAGCGCAAACCGGGCTCACGACGAAGCTTCTAAGCCACTGCGGCGGTGATCACTAATTCAACCCGATAACCCGGCGCCGCAAGGGAAGTATGCACACAAGCCCGGCTCGGCGCATGTCCTTCGGGAACCCAATCATCCCAAATCCGATTAAACAGCAACAAGTCACTCGGATCCGGCAAATAGATCATCACCTGCAACAAACGGGTGCGATCACTGCCCACCAGTTCTAAACGCAAGTCGACTTGCGAAAGCACTTGGTAAAACTGATCCTCGGCCGACAACTGCGGGTCATCCGGCACCTCAACAAAATACGCTACCGATCCAAACACCACCGCATCCGACCAACGACGAGTGATCCCATAACGTTTGATTTCTGACTGTTCGTCGCTCATCGTCATTCATCCCTTCGATTGGTAACCTGGCAAAAAAATCAACAAAACGCTGATCAATCTATCGCACTCACAAAAGCTCGACCATCTCCCTCAACAGCGTCGTCGCATACGTGCCGGTCGGCAACTCAAATCGCAGCACTAGATCGCCATCGGATTCCCACTGCCATTGCGACCGACCCGGGCGCAGTCTTATGACTCGCCGTTCCTGTTGCAAATTCAACTGTTCAAGACCAACAGCAATTTCGTGATAATGATCGGCGATCCGTTGTTCCATGTCGCGAACCACCGAAACGCTGTGCAGTTCACCGTTACCCCACAACGGTGCGGTAATTTCCAGCGCTCCCGCTGCGACTCGCGAAGCTTCATTGCCACGAACGTTGCCCGGCAAAACCAAACTGTGATTGTCTGCGAATCCGAAGACATCGCCGTCGAGTGGCGAGTCCCAAGTTCCATCGGCCACGCGCTGGGCAACACAGGCATTGAAGATGCAACTGCGAGCGGCTGAGATCAAAATGCCGCGCAGCATCCGGTCACGCACTTCAACTTGTCCGGCAAGCATCCGCGTTGCCAACTCGACGTTGTCGCCGTCGTGACCAAACCGCTGCGGCCCAAAGTAGTTCGGCACCCCACGAGATTCGATCTCTCGCCAACGCGACTCTGCGGCCTCAGCATCAAACTGGCAATCACGCAATCGGATTACAAATCGATTCGCACGATGTCCGCCACGTCGCAACTTTCGCTGGTGACGTGTTATCGCAATCACGCGGTATCCGTCGCCGCTAATTTGCTCAGGCGATGGTGATTCGATTCCCGGCAAATGGATGCTGAACCATTGCCGCGTGATAGCTGCACGATCTTTCAAACCACAATGATTGACCAGTCGTTTGCGAATCCCCAACCTTTGGGAAATCTCCGTCGCCACATCGTTGCTGTTGCGATCGATCTTTTCGATCCAAGCCAAACAATGCTCACCCTCGCCCGACGGCTCGAATCCCAACACCTCTTCAACCTGGAAATCATCGAATTGAGACTTAAACCGGCCTGTGCCCAGCGAAGCTTGAAAAAGGCGGGGTGGTGCGACCGGGTCATGCGCAAACATAGGGTTCCAGCGGTGCCTAACGTGACGGCGGCTCTTTCGACGGATCGGACTCGCCACGATATTACCATTCGTCTGCGTTGTTCGACATCGGACCGGCGATTAACAACAGTTGGCCTTCGCAATCTTGAGCGGGTTGCCCTGGCCGGTTAATTCCAATTCGGTCGCCGATCGGGTATACTANNCCAACCAGCCACCAACCTTATAACCAACCCTATCCCGCCATGTTGAATCTCATCGGAAGCGGCCGCTCACACGATTGTGGCGGTGTCACGCGACGCGATTTCTTGCAAGTCGGAACGCTCGGTGCGATTGGACTGGGGTTGCCGCAGTACCTTGCCGCCGCAGAGCGTGGTGCGGTCGATCCGGCCAAAGATAAACGCTCTTGCATCATGCTGTTCAATCTTGGGGCGCCCAGCCAGTTGGACACGTTTGACATGAAACCCGATGCACCGCTGGAAGTGCGTGGGCCTTTCAAGCCGATCAATACACGCGGCGATTTCCAGATATCCGAAATCCTGCCTCGCCACGCCGAAGTCGCTCAACATTTTTCGATTCTGCGATCCTGTTACCATACCGCCGCAGCCGTGCATGATGCGGGTTGGCAGATGATGCAGACCGGTCGTCAATTCACCGGTGGTGTGAATTATCCTCATGCTGGCGCGGTGTTGCAGTACTTGAAAGGTCGCCGCAGCGATTTGCCCGCACACGTTGTCCTGCCACAAACCATGGGACGCGGTGGCGGTAACTTGCCCAATGGCCAAGCGGGCGGATTTTTGGGTAAGGCTTATGACCCATTCGCTTTGATGGCCGACCCGTCCCAACCAAACTTTAAAGTCCCGGATCTTCTGCCGCCTTCAACCCTAGGTGATGTGCGAATCGATCGTCGTCGGCGGATGCGCGAAGCGATCGAAGGTAAACTCGCTCAACTAGAAGCGACCGAATCGGCGCAGATGATGGATGCGAACTTCGAAGCCGCCTATCGCCTAATGAGCAGTCCGCAGGCTCGCGAAGCGTTCGACCTGTCCAAGGAGGACGTGGCGACTCGCGAACGCTATGGAATGAATCGCTTGGGCCAATGCTGCTTGCTTGCGCGGCGTTTGATCGAAGCGGGTGTGAGATTCGTGACGGTGAATTCATTCTTAACCGTGTTTGATGAAATCACTTGGGACATCCACGGCAGCAAGCCGTTCACGACGATCGAAGGGATGAAGAATATTGTCGCGCCGATGTACGACCAAGCCTATGCCGCCTTGATCGAAGACTTGGCACAGCGTGGCATGTTGGGCGATACGTTGGTGACGGCCTTGGCGGAGTTTGGCAGGACGCCGAAAGTCAACCCTGCAGGCGGTCGCGACCATTGGCCTCAGTGTTTTTCGTGCACGTTCGCCGGCGGTGGTGTCATCGGTGGTCGAGCGATCGGTGCTAGCGACCCGATTGGTGCCGTTCCGGCGGATCGCCCGGCCAGTCCAGGCGAAGTGATCGCGACGATCTTTAAATCGCTCGGGTTGGATCTGCATACCGAATTACCAGGCCCCGGCGGACGCCCATTCCCGTTGGTCGATTTCGGAGTCCGAGAAGTTCGCGAACTGTTTTCATGAATCACGCCATTGATCGATTAAACATGTCAAAAATTGTCCCAACTGCCTTCGTATGTTTGGCCACGACTTTAATCAGCATCGCATCCAGTGCGTTTGCTGATCAGAAAGTTGCCGAGCGAAACGAAG
>DIUH01000272.1:7827-20573 GCA_002428205.1 Planctomycetaceae bacterium UBA6163 | reverse complement strand
GCGCTAGCGGGCAAAGGCGGTTTCAGGCTTTCGCTGCGCGGTTACGACCACGACGCCGATTACGCTTCGATCGCTCGCCAATTGCGTGGGCGGCGAATCGAGATCGCCGATCCCGGACGCAGCCTTCTGCTGGCCAAACCGACCGGCGCGCTGCCGCACAAGGGCGGTTTGCGTCTGGACACCCAATCGCGTGACTATCAGATTCTGGCGCAGTGGATCGCCGATGGGGCGCAGCCGCCGACGGACCACGACGCGAATCTGCAGCGGATCAGCGTCCTGCCGGAGAATGCAATTCTCGCACCTGGCGATTCGGCCAAAATCTTAGTTAATGGCCATTATGATGACGGCCGCGTGATCGATGTGACCCACTGGGCTAAGTTCACCGCAACGGATGAAGCGGTTGCGGGCGTTGATGAATCGGGCAACGTTACCGTACGCGGGTCGGGCGAGGCGGCTGTGCTGGTTTGGTTCGGATCGCAAGTCATGTTGTCACGAATGATCGTGCCGTTCGCAAACGAAATCGACGATAAGGTTTTTGAATTGGCGCCGCGTTCCAACTTTATCGATGACCTGAATCTTGCGCAATTAAAAACGCTAAGGCTGATGCCTAGTCCGCCAGCCGACCGGGCAACCTATGTTCGCCGCGCAACGCTTGATACGATCGGACGGCTGCCGACTGCGGAAGAGACGCAGGCTTTCATCGACGATCAAACGCCGGATAGCCGTTCACGATTGATCGATCGCTTGCTGGCCAGCGACGAGTTTGTCGACTATTGGGCTTATAAATGGAGCGATCTGTTGCTGGTAAACGGCACGAAGCTGCGGCCGATCGCCGTCAAGTCGTTCTACCAATGGATCCACCAAGCGGTGAAGGAAAATCGTTCTTGGGACCGGATCGTTCAAGAGGTGTTGACCGCAACGGGTGACAGCCGCGATGTCGGTGCGACGAACTTCTATGCAATTCACCAAACGCCGGAGGATATGACCGAAAACGCCAGCCAAGCGTTTATGGGATTGTCGATCGGGTGCGCGAAATGCCACAACCACCCCTTAGAAAAATGGACCAACGATCAATATTACGCGATGGCCAACCTGTTCTCGCGAGTGCGGGCCAAGGGATGGGGTGGCGAGCCAAGAAATGGCGACGGGATCCGCACGGTCTATGTCGCCAGCAGCGGCGAATTGGTTCAACCGGGGCGCGGGACACCGCAACCGCCAGCACCGCTGGATGCCGATCCGATCTCGTTCGACGATCCCCGCGACCGACGTGAAGTGGTCGCAGCATGGATGACCAGTCCCGAAAATCCTTACTTTTCGCGAGCGATCGCTAACCGCGTGTGGGCCAACTTTTTTGGCCGTGGTTTGGTCGAATCGGTCGATGATCTGCGTCTGAGCAATCCTGCGTCGAACGAACCGTTGTTGGATGCGGTTTCACAGCATTTGGTCGACAATGCGTTCGACCTCAAGCAACTGATGCGAGCGATCCTGGCCAGCGAAACGTACGCGCGCTCCAGCACTCCGTTGGAACAGAATATGGCCGAATCGAAATACAACAGTCGATATTATCCTCGACGGCTGATGGCCGAAGTGTTATTGGATTCGATCGACCAGGTTTTGGAAACGTCGACTTCCTTCACAACGGTCGCTTTCCCAGGTGCCGATTCGCAAAAGACAGATTTCTATCCCGCCGGTACCCGAGCGATTCAGTTGTATGACGCTTCGATCGATTCTTACTTCCTAAAAACATTTGGCCGCAACCCTCGAGAGATCGTGTGCGAGTGCGAACGAAGTGCCGAACCGAGTATGGTGCAAGTGTTGCATATGTCCAATGGAGAAACGATCAATCCGAAGCTGGCGGATGCTAAGAATCGGATTTCGCGGTTGATCGAGAACGGGCACAGCGATGCTGAGATCGTCGATGCACTGTTCCTGGTCGCTCTGTCACGGCGACCGAGCGACGACGAGACGAACAATCTGCTGAGCGTTATTTCGGAATACGGTGACGACCGCAGGCAAGCGATCGAAGACGCTTTCTGGAGCGTTCTGACCAGCACCGAGTTCGCGTTTAATCACTGAAAGATATTCGGCGGACCAAGACTATCGCTCCGAAACCTTACATCCCGGATCTTTAGGGGCGGCGTTGCCGACCTGATCCACTGGGTGAGTGAAAAGGTATTTCCAGACCGGATCAAACAAGAGATCGCCCTGTTTGTTCTTCGGCGATGCTCCACCGGGTGTAACGCTCGAGTGTGCCTTGTTGGCGTCGCCACCGACATCCGCTGCGGAAATCAATCGGCGACTGTTTTGATAAGGCGGCGATGCGTTGTCGACATTGACGATTTCGCCATGCTGGTGCAAACCTAACATTTCCCAAGATCGGCAGTAATGGTTTCCCTTCCAACCGCCGTCGAGCACGTGGCTGAAACCGAAGAAGCGGTTTGAAGGTGTCTGAGACGGTAACGATTGCCAATCCTGGTCTTGATCGCGAGGCCCGCACAGCATCACGACTCGATCGACCTTCTGATGAATCGCGAACCTAGCTGCGGTAGTCGATCCGTGCGAACTGCCGGCGATAATGACTTTGTCCCATCGCACCGTTTTTCGATCGTCGCTTAAGAATTGATCCCAATTCCCTTGCGGGTTTTCCTTGGCCAGCCAAATCAGAAATTGACGCGATCGCTCCATCATCGAATCCGCATTGGGAATGTCCAATTCGTCGCTGACATCTTTGCCGATCGCCGCCTCCAAACGAACGTTACCGCGAGCTTGGCCATCTTTCGGCTTCGGTTGACACAATGTACCAAACCACTTGTTGGCGTAATGAACCTGAATCGCATGGATTCCATAGCTGTTCACCCGTTGGGCCAGCCCTTCGCTGTTGCCCATTAACCAAATCATCAATTTTCCACGCGGTGCGACGCGGGTGTCGACCGAAGCGTTTTGTATGTCCTGTGGTTTCCCGTCCTGTTCAAAGACAAATCCGATCTCCGGATGCTGACCTGCCGCTGGATCAATTTCGCTGGCCCGCGCTTGCAGTTTGTAGCGCTGTGGCGATGGATCGTTGAATGCGGGGGTGTCCGCTGTTGCCATGTGGGGAGTCGTTAATAAGGACATCATCACAATGGCTCGCCATCGAGCGGTGTTGATCACAATGGGTAACCGCAGCGTTGTTGTCGACTGGTTCATGTTGGTGGTTAAGTTTTGTGGATAGTTTGGGGAAGTCTCGTTTTCAAATGGTTTCAAGCAGGACACGAAATAGACTATCCATTCGCGTCGCGGTCAACACAAACTGAATTCACGTTTACACGAACACCCAACGACCGATTTGACCATCGTCTAGGTCGACGTAGTAGAGATTGCCGTCAATGCCCTGGACGATTTGTACGACAAAACGAGCTCCGGTGGTAAAGGTACTGACATTCGCAACGCTACCGTCCGGGTTGAACGAAACATTGCTGACGATCCCTTGGCCGAAGTCATTAAAGAACAGGTTTCCCTGGAACTCGGGCGGATAGACCGATCCTCGATAAACGGCACCGGCGACAACTGCGTTGATCCCGGTCGCGGCATGACTCAATCCGAGCGTCGGTGCCACGACGATCTCTCCGCTTCCATAAAACGCCTGTGCCTCTGGCAGATTCTGGTAGCCTCCGGTTCGGACCGAGGTGCCGTTGCCACCTTCGAAGAACGGCCAGCCGAAATTGGCGCCAGGCCCAGCCGAATTGATTTCTTCCCAGCGCGTCCAACCGACATCTCCAACATACAATCGCCCCGTTACCGAGTCGAATGACATGCGGAAGGGGTTTCTTAATCCAAGCTGATACACCTTCGACCGGTTTGCATCAGGATCCCCGTTAAAGAACGGATTGTCCGATAGCCCTTCACCGGTTATCGGATCGATGCGAAGAATCTTGCCCGAAAGGTTGTCGATATCTTGAACGCGCACCGTTCGGGGGTCAACGCGATTATAAGATGTACCATCTCCTATCGAAACATAAAGAGCACCATCAGGACCGAATTCGACCGCGCCCACGGTATGCGATTCACTATCGGTCGCAATGAAGTCTTGAATGTTGGTTCCGTCCGGCAGGATACCCGCTGGCGGCGCGTTAAAGTCACTGGTGCTGTTTATAAACGCATTGAAATTACTCCAGACACTGTTGCGTCCCAGCAGAATCACTTCGCTGCCAGCGATTGCCGTTGTGAAGTTTGTCGACGGATCAGCCGTAACCCGAATCAATCGGCCAGCACGATTTCCATTGCGGTCAGGACCTGCCAGGGGATGAGACGCGTTCTGGAAGACTTCTGGTGGATCGTAGGTGAACAGCAGATATACATATGGATTATTTTCGAAATCGGGATGGATTGCGATATCCAACAAGCCTCGGTCTCGGGTCCCATTGACCTGCGTACTGATGTCAATGAACGGTGTCGCCAACCGCTGGCCATCGCGAATCACAAATACTTGGCCAGCCTTTTGGGTAACGTAGATGTTGCGACCATCAGGGGAAAAATCGATCGACGTCGGTTGGGCGTATCCCGACGAAACGACCTGATTGACCAGTTGAGTGCCCGGGCTAGGCGGTACAATGGTTGGCGGGACAAACGAGAAGTTCCAGTCAAGCACTCGGTGGCTATTGTTCGCGCCGCCGGTAGCCGCAGTAAAACCAAGGAATCCTTGGCTGCCAACGATCGCCTGCAGATCAACATTGGTAACCAACAGTGGCGTCGCAGGCTTGGTGAGGCCGTTGCCTACGTAAACCGCTAATGTCTGGGCGTCGCCGTTATAGTCAATCCAAGCGCGAAGGTCAGCACCGCTGTTCAAATCGAACGGGACGTTTCTCGTAATCAACGCGGTTGATGATCCGTTGATCGATACCGCCACATGATTATTGGATACGTCGCCAGGATTCTGAAAAGTGTCAAACTCGATCACCACACTGTTGTCGATTCCGGTATACCCAAGCGATCCGCCGACTGCTGAACTGATCGCGTTCGCACCTGCGGATGAGTTCTGGACGATGAAGGCGAAACCGTCGGCCCCCGAAGTGCCTTGGCCGCCATCTAACCTAAACCCAAAGTCCGTCTGGAAGGATGTCGTAGAATTGATCGGCATCGGAGTAGCAAAGTAGGCGCTGCCGCGTAGGTTGTTGACGGCCCGAGTCAACCGCAAGGTTCCGCTATCTAACGCCGCATCACCGTTCAAACGCAGCGACTGTAATTGTGACGATGCGAAATTGGGAAAGCTTGGGATAACAGCATCGCTATCATTGATAAGAATGGTCGCGGTACGTGGCGCGGCCAATGTTCCGTTGCCCCGCATATTATCGACGGTGAAGCTGAAGGTTTCGTTCCCTTCGTATAAGGAATCATCCACGATCGGAATCGTTATCGTCGCGACGCTTTGTCCGGGCAAGAAGACAACTGAACCGCTGGTGCTAACATAATCTTGCCCAGCAATTGCGGTTCCCGGAACGGTCGCATAATCCACCACCAATGTGCCATCGGTTCCGCCTTGACGACGAATATCGATATCGGCAAAACGACTATTCTCATCAACAGATAATCGACTGCTCGCTAATGAGACCGCGCCTGGATTGGCACCTCCGGTTGTGAACTGAAAGAAACCATTCGAGTTCAGGAACTCATTCTCGACAAAACCGAACGACAAGCCGCTTCCTATCCAAGTTCCATTGGAAAACACACTCGGCGATTCAGTCTGATACTCGATCCCATCGACCAAGATCCGATCGACCCTTAAATTGGCATCAAAAACACCTGGAATGAATCGATCGCCTTCGAACTCCACTTGGATCTGATCAGCCGTGACGTTCGCATCGGCTCGATAGCCATAAACTTGAAGGTTACCCGTGTCGGCACCTTGGTCGACTCGCCAGCTTCTGACAATCTGGCCGTCGATCCGCAGGTTCATCTGTTCTCCACCCTCGGATCCGCTTGCGACCACCAAAATCTGACTACTTTGGTTGGTTGTGTTGGAACTGAACGCGAAGTATCCGTTGGTGTGCAGCGTTTGTTCGGCAAAGAATCCAGGGCGAGCATCTTGCGTTTCTCTTCGCCAGGTTCCGGTGCTGAGCACGGTTGGCGAATCGGTTCGATACTCAACGCCGTCCAGCGTCATGCCCTGGACCGTAAGATTTCTGTCCAGATTGTTAGCCGGATCAAATAGATCGTTTGTAAACTCGATCCGAATTCGATCCGCCGTGACAGGCTGGTCAGCCGTGTACTGGAAGGTTTGAAAATCCTGACGGTCAGGGTTCCCGCCAACATTGTCCCAAGTCGCCACAACGATGTTGTCGACCAACAAACGCATTTGCTCTTGGCCAGTTTGGCCAGCCGCTCGGATCGTGATTACTGAGCCCGGGTCGAGTGCGGCAAACTGGAAGTAGCCGTTGGCATGGAGGTATTCGGATTGTCGAAAACCGGCAGTGACGCCATCGTTGGGACTCCAAGTGCCGGTGGAAAAGACACTGGAATCCTCAGCTTCATAACGCACGCCGTCCAACACCATCGCATCCAAGCGAAGGTTGAAGTCGATACCGTTGTCGGGATCGTAAAAGTCATTGACGAACGCGACGCGAATCCGATCGGGAGTGATCTGTTCAGAAGTTTCGTACTCAAAGGATCGAAAGTTTCCCTGATCGGCACCGGTACTCAGCCGCCAAGATTGAACGGCAACATTGTCGATCCTAAGCTCCATCAATTCGTCCCCGGTCTCCCCTGCGGCCAGCAATTGGACCGAAGACAGCATCGTTCTTGGTTCAAGAATGTCGCAATTCATTGCTAATTCGCTGGACTTTTCAGCTTTCCGCGAACGTAGGAACCTCATCATCACTTCAATCATTGTGGGGGGGGCTGCCTGTGAAAACGCGGCCGGCGGCCATTGCGTTAGTGGTGCGAGAATCCCCACGATATCTACGGACTCTGCCAAAGCAAGATTTTGCCGCACATCGACTACAGAAAAATCACCCGCCCAGTGTGTTGGCCGCGATTTGCACCGCGTCACGATCAATCGTTTTTCAGCGTTGCGGCTGGAATCAGGATATCGCCGATGTCGTTCAAGCCGGCGACAAGATCGACTTCGAATCGTCCGCGTGGCCAATCGACAATCGTATCTTTGATCATCACCTGTTTGAACAGGCCAGCGCTCGCTTCGTGCCAAACTTGAAAATGAACTGTCTGATTCTCCGGCAACCCTTGGATGCTCAAATTACCTGATGCATCCGATACGGCAACGTATGGGTGGTCCAGAACAACAATGTAGCTGCGCATCCACGGATGGATGTTGCACTCGATCGGTATCGGTCCCGGTTCCGCGTTGGGAAGTGGAATCCGTGCTGGTTGGTTTGGTTTAGGCGTCAATACCTGCGGTTGGTTTGTAAAGAAATGAATGATAGCGGAATGCTGTACCGGTCCGTTGTCGATAACCTTTAGTGTGTCACCAGATTGAGCGATCAAAACACGCGGATCAAACCGACCATTTGCCATCGTCAGCACACGCTCGGTCCCCTTATTCGGCACCTGCGCCAGTTTGGTTCCACGACGTCCGGTGTAAACATGCACGACAACGTTTTGGATGCCCTTGGATTGCTGGTCGACTATCAATCGCTCGTTAACAAGCGGCACGGCCAATCGAGGGAAAGCGGGACCAACGTTGATTTGTTTGGGACGCGGTGCGGGTCCGTCGATGGCAAACCGCATTTTAAGCGAAGCGTTTTGCGCATTGCCAACCGTTGCCAGCAGCAGCGTCCAACAAACAGCGTTCGTTAAGTGGATCATGGGCTGCGATCTTTTATTGATTATTGGTAGACCGTTCGGGTAACGGATCGTCATCCGTGGCAGGCACTGCTTAGCCTTTGAACACGTTTTACCACCCCTGTTGTCCAACTACAACAGATTTCCGCGATCGGTCGGCCCAGACCTCTGGTCTTTCCGCGTTGTTTTTCGCACCGTTGTCAGGTGCCGACAGACTCCTTGCGTTTTGTGTCAGTATCCCTATTGCGAGTGGCTTTGATTGAGAATTGCGTAAGTTGTGCATCGGGCGATCATTACAAGTGACAAAATCGGCCTCACCGATACTCTTTATCTACATAATGTTGATGATTTGGACGAGACCCGATTTCCATGTGCAAAACTTTTAGGAATCGATTGTTTTCATTTGCACGCTCACGTTTTGATCTGTGCAAGGCGGGGATTTATTAACACGGATAGTGACCAAGTGTCGTCAGGCATTTTTCAGCAACGCTTCCGAACAGACTAGAATTGTTTTCACGATATTTCACATCTCTGCGACTCGCGTTTGGACTCGTCTGCATCGGCGGCGGGTTGTTGATGACGTGTCATTGGATGGGACTTATACCTGATACCAACCGTCTGATTGATGAATCTAGGGCGAAGCGTTGTGATGCATTAGCCGTGACCACGGCGGGGATGATTCGCGCCGGCGACTGGGCAAACCTCGAAGCGACCTTGTGGACGCTTTCGCATCGCGATCCCGACTTGCTTTCTATCGGGCTGCGGAACGCCAAAGGCGTGTTGCGGGTCGACACTGGTAAACACCGTGACCTTTGGCGTGTTGCCAAGACGGAGAGCGGTTATGCGACAGTGCATGTTCCGATTACGCTCAATAAAAGCCGTTGGGGGCAATTGGAGTTTTGTTTTGTCTCGGACCAAGCTGGTGGTTTTCTTGGCTGGTTTGATCAACCGATTATAAAAATCCTGTTGTTCTTTCTGGTCTTCGGATCATTCGTCTATTCGTTATTCATTGGTCGAGCGTTAGGCATTTTCAATTCCGTGCAAGTCGTTCCTGATCGGGTTCGCCAAGCGTTAAACACGTTAGCAGAAGGCTTGCTGGTGTTGGATGAGCGCGAAAAGATCATTCTGGCCAATCAGGCGTTCGCTACTAAAGTCGGCATCAGCGCCGATGAATTACGTGGTCGTTCGGTGACATCGTTAACGTGGGTTAAAGATCACGGCACCGCAGAGAACGACTATCCCTGGCGACATCCCAAAGAAGGTGAACGGGCGAAGGCTGACCAATTGATTCGGTACCGGATCAATGACCACGAGCAGTGTATTTTCTCGATCAATTCTGCACCCATCGAAAGTTCCGACCGTGGCCACCGTGGGACACTGGTTACACTGCGCGACGTGACGCTGTTGGAGCATAATCGGGCGGAATTGGAAGCGATGCTGGCGGTCTTAAAGGAGAATCGCGACGAAATCAGTCGTAAGAATCGCGAGTTGGAAATCCTCGCGACCCAAGATTCTTTAACCGGATGCTTCAACCGTCGCGCCTTCTTCGAACGGTTCGACATCGCATTTCGCTTCTCAAAACAGTACAACCTGCCGTTGGCATGCGTGATGGTCGACAATGACCACTTCAAGAGCGTCAACGATAACTATGGTCACCATATCGGCGATGAGGTTTTGCGAAAAGTCGGTGCCCTGTTGCGAAAACTGCACAGTGACGCACAGGTGGTTTGTCGGTTTGGTGGAGAAGAATTTTGTGTCATGTTACCAGGTTATAGCTTGGTAGACGCCGCTGCGGCGGCAGAGCGGATTCGAATCGGTATTACTGAGATCCGTTTGGATGACCCTGCCGAGTTGCGGTTGACGGCCAGTATTGGTGTTTCGGACATGACGTTCGAAGCCGCAGAGCCTCAGGTTTTGATCAATCAAGCGGATGCGTGTTTGTATGTGGCAAAGCGTTCGGGTCGAAATCGTGTTGTCTGCTATGATCCGTCAATGGCCGATATCGACACCGAAGCGAGTGCGCCGCGGATTGATGTGCACGCGGCGAGTAAACAAGCTGTATTGTCACCGTCTAGTCCGCCGGTAAGGTCGTTGTTGTCGGCGTTGGCGTTCCGCGACGCCGACACGGCCGAACATAGCCGTCGTGTGGCGAATCATTGCATAAGAGCCGGCCAGGGTTTCTTATCCAGTGAGCAGTTGAATCTGATCGAAGTTGCCGGTCTGTTGCATGATATTGGTAAGATCGGGGTCCCTGACCATATCTTGTTGAAGCCTGGGGCGTTGACCGATGCCGAGTGGAAGCTGATGGGTTTGCATGATCAGATTTCTGTTGAGATCGTCGCGAACCTGATTGAGTCCGAAGAACTGTTGTCAATCATCCGGTTTCATCATTGTAAGTTTGGTTCTCATGGCGCCAGCGATGACGGTCCAGTTGGCGACGCGATCCCGGTGTCGGCACGGATTCTTACGATTGCCGACAGCTATGATGCGATGGTTTCCGATCGTGTTTATCGAAAAGGCCGGACACATGAGGAAGCGATCGCAGAATTACGGCGGTGTGCGGGGCGACAGTTCGATCCGGAGTGGGTGGAGCGGTTTATCGCATCGTTCGATTTTTCAGATTCTATGCCCGCGAATCAGGGTAGCGAAAGCAATCCTGCGGTTCATGCGGTGCATTTCAGCAAACAGGTTGAGCGATTGGTCGATGCCGTTGACGCTCACGATACGAAGTTTGTGAAAAACTTGACTGAACGAGTCCGTAAGATCGCCTTGGGTTACCAATTGGACGATGTTGCCGTCGCGGCACTGAAGTTGGAAGCGAGTGTCGAGGACGAAACGCAACAGTGGGAAACGATTTTGGAGCAGACTGAAACGTTAATCGATGTTTGCCGGGCGGCTCAGGATCGCCTGACACGTTTTGAGTGATTTCCGAGCTTTTGGGCGTTGTGTTTCGCCGCCAGTGGTGGTTTGATACCGGGCGTGATACCGCTGGGGAGGACATTGCAGGTGGTGTTGCTGGGGCTTATGTTTCCATGTCAGCCCGATAGAGCCCGACACATGGCACCCAACCATGCGTTTTGAACCACCCTAGCCAGCGAGCGGGATGCCGTGACGCCGAAGTCTTTGGATACGCCTTCAACCGCAAAGACGGCGCTGACGCTTAGGACGCTGGCTGATTTGCCGGGACTGTTGGAGCAAACCGAGGGGCTGCGACAAACGGTCGATAAGTGGCAACCGGGCCAGAGCATCGCGTTTGACGGCGTTTTTGGAGGGATTCGGGCGCTTTTGGCGTCAACGCTCGCTCGCCACACGTCGCACGTGCTGGTCATCGTGCCACAAGCTGTCGATGCAGACATCGTTTCGGGCGATTGCATGGCGTTCGGTACTGCCCTGTCGTTGGCGATACCGCTGAGCGCGTCCGATGGTACGCCCGATTCGATTCGCGATGCCGATTTTGCCGAACGATTGCAGGTGCTGCAAAAATTGCGGGCTAGGCAACCGGGCGATCCGATGCCGATGGTGATCACGGCCTACGTCGGTGCGGCGATGCAGGCGGTGCCAACGCCCGACAGCGTGGCGGGGGCGACCCGACGGTTATCGGTCGGCGAGCGGGTTGACGACGAAGGGCTGAGACGATGGCTTGCCGAGTCGGGGTTTCACGCCGCGACTTCGGTGCAGTTGCCTGGCGAGTTCAGCCAGCGTGGCGGGATTCTCGATATCTATTCGCCGGACCAACCGTCGCCGATTCGGATCGAATTGTTCGATGACGAAATCGAGTCGATTCGGCGGTTCGATCCGGCCAGCCAGCGGAGCATCGAAAAGCTGGATGTCGTCGATTTGGCCGCGATCGGCAGTGGGCGCGAGCGGTTCGGGCCGCTGGCCGATTACTTGCCCGCCGATACGGTCGTGGTGTTGGTCGACCCGAGCGAGTGCAAGAAATCGGCTGAATCATTGATCCATCGCTTGGCAGATACCAGCCAATTTCTCGCCTTCGAACAGCTAGTTCAAACCTTTTCGCACCTTCGCATCGCCACCGCAGCAACCCTCGGCGAAGCGACTGGCGACCAGCGGATCGACCTGCGGACAACGACGGTCGAGTCGTTCGCTGGGGCGATCGATCAAACTCGCCAGCGGGTCGATTCGATCGCCGCCGACCACGACGTTTTTGTCGTCGGTGACACTCCGGCCGATGGCGAGCGGTTGACGGAATTGATGGCCGACACCGATGCCGCTCGCGGCGGACGGCTGCACTTGGTCGTCGCCGACTTGAGCGGTGGGTTCCGGCTCGCCGGCGGCGAAGTGCTGGTGTTGACCGGCGCGGAACTGTTTCATCGCAGCCCGATTCGTCGCGGCCGGTCGCGGTCTCGCGGCAAACCGATCGATACCATCGCCCAGCTTGAACCGAGCGATCTGGTGGTCCACCTGTCGCACGGCATCGGACTTTATCGCGGTTTGCGGCATATCGAAAAGAATGGCCAGCAGCAGGAACACCTGGCGATCGAGTTCGACGGCGGAACGATCATTTATGTGCCAGCGTCGCGAATCGGTTTGATCCAGCGGTACATCGGCGGTGGCAGCAGCCGCCCCAAGCTGGCCAAGATCGGCGGCCAGAGTTGGGCCAATGCTCGCAAGAGCGCCGAAAGTGCGGTCACCGACATGGCGGGCGAGTTGCTGGAAATGCAAGCCGCCCGGGCGACCAAAATGGGGATCGCCTTTGATGCCGATAATCACTGGCAACATCAGTTCGACGCCAGTTTTCCTTACACGCCGACCGTCGACCAAACCCATGCGATCGATGCCTGCAAGGACGACATGGAACGTCCGCGGCCGATGGACCGGTTAATTTGCGGCGACGTCGGTTACGGTAAAACCGAAGTCGCGATGCGTGCGGCGTTCAAGGCGGTGGTCAGCGGATATCAGGTGGCGGTGCTAGTGCCGACAACGGTGCTGGCCGAACAGCATTTTCACAGCTT
>DIUH01000272.1:0-7772 GCA_002428205.1 Planctomycetaceae bacterium UBA6163 | reverse complement strand
GTCGTGATCGACGAAGAGCAGCGGTTTGGCGTGGAAGTCAAGGAACGGCTGAAGACGCTGTACCGGAACGTCGACGTGTTGACGTTGTCGGCCACGCCGATCCCGCGAACGCTGCACATGGCGCTAGTCGGCGTGCGTGACATCAGCAACCTGGAAACGCCGCCGGCCGAACGCATGGCCGTCGAAACTCGCGTCGGCCGCTGGGACGACAAAGTGATCCGCTCTGCAATGGTTCGCGAACTGAATCGTGGCGGCCAAATCTACTTTGTCCACAACCGGATCGGCGACATGCACGCGATCGCCGACCGCATCAAGCGGATCGTACCCGAGATTCGTCTGGTGATCGGCCACGGCCAGATGGGCGAAGGCGAACTGGAACGCGTGATGGTCGATTTTGTCGAACACAAGTACGACCTGTTGCTGGCGACAACGATTATCGAAAGCGGTTTGGACATTCCCAATGCCAATACGATCTTTGTCGACGAAGCGGATCATTATGGATTAAGTGACTTGCATCAATTGCGTGGGCGTGTTGGGCGTTATAAGCATCAAGCGTATTGTTACTTGATGATCGCGCCGCACAAACATTTAACTCCCGAAGCTTCGAAACGACTCCGCGCGATTGAGGAGTTCAGTCAAATGGGCGCTGGTTTTGCGATTTCGATGCGAGACTTAGAAATCCGCGGCGCAGGGAATTTGTTGGGGTCACAGCAAAGCGGTCATATCGCCGCGGTCGGTTATGAGCTGTATTGTCATTTGTTAGAAGATGCGGTGCGGCAAGCCCAGAATTTGCCGCCAAAATTGTCGGCTGATGTCGATATCGACCTGCCCGTCGAAGCGTTCTTGCCACCGGATTATGTGACCGATCTTCGTCATAAGATTGACCTGTATCGTCGCATCGGCAAAATCGATCACGTCGACCATATTCGTGATATCGCCGAAGAGTTAAAAGATCGTTTCGGACCATTGCCTGCGCCAGCGATTCGAATGTTGAAGCTGGCCGAATTGCGATTAGATGCCGCTATATGGCAAATCTCATCGATTACCAACGACCCAAGATTTATGATCTTGCATTACAGCGACAGGCGACGAATGGAATCGCTGTCCAAGCGATCGCCGATCGAAGTGCGAATTGTCGATTCGAAAAAAGCTTATGTTCCGACCACCGGGTTTGATATCGCTGACCCGACCGGCAGGGCATGGTTGCAAATCGCTAAAGCCGTGCTGTCGGGACAGTCGCCTTGGCCAAAGCAGCAAGCGAACTCGCCCGTCAAAGCGACAAGTGGTGGCATCGACGCGGCGAAGAAGAATGCGACCAAGCCCGAAACCAAACCGATCGTCGTCGCAAATCCGTCAACCAAACCGCTCGTTAAGCCGATGAAGAAACGGCCCTACGAGTCTCGTCCGAACACGGTTGAATCACCACTAGCGTCAGTGCGGCGCCGAAGGAAACCAGACTGAAGCATTCCGAGGACCAACGGGGACGCAGGCGAACGACTGCGATCAACGTCTCAGGGGCGTCTCAGTCAACTAATTCGAACGTCTCGCTGACCGGCGAGTCGCCAACTTGGACAGTCAAACCAGAAGTTGGAGTTGAATACTTTGCGGGCAACAAACTCTTCGGTGCGGCAGTCGCGGTGACATTCGGGTTGTAATCTTCACTGGCCGTATCGGCCAGATCGGCGTTTGCTGAAACTTCCATTTTGGTGATTGTCACCAAGTGGGTCCCTTTCACCGCGCCGTCGCCTTCAAAGTAGGTCCGCATTTTCGCCTCACCTTGGGCATCCGTTCTGCCGACGGCAATCACTGGCTTGCCATGGTCATTTGCGTTGACCATCGCCACGTTTGCCCCCTCAACAGGCTGGCCCTTGTAAACCACCTTGACTGATACTTTGGTTGTCGGAAACTCACCCGACACCCCCCCCGTGCATCCTGACAGAACAAGTAAAGCGGCGGGCAAGAGAGCCGGCATGAAAAAAGTGACTCGTGGCATGGAGGTTATCCGGAAAACAGAGTTTGGTTGGAACGAATGGCATCGAAAGCGCGACAAAACGTACGCTTGGGGCGGATGAACTGCAAGTGCTTGTGAGCCTTGCTGTCCGGCACAAATGTTCAAGTATGAACTGATGAGCGGGCAGAAGGTTCTGAAAATAAAAAAATTTTTTGTTGTTTTTTGGAGAACGCTTTGGACTCTTTCGCATTGATTGGGGAGTATTTCCACTTTTCCGATCGGCTACTGCCTTTTCCGTGCCAAATGCAGCGATTTCTGACTCCGGTAAATTACTTTTTTTTGCCTCGGCCGAGGAACTTTCTTACTGCGGCGGAGTTTCAACGGCAGCTATTGCTACTTTTACGGTTGCAAATGACGGATACTGACCCTTTAAAAGATTGACGTCGGCTGTAGTATGGGTGGTACGGGTCGATCTTGCGCAGCGGAAAAATTCTTTCGCCGAAGTTGGTCACATCGATTTACCTTCCCTTGTTTTAATCTTTAGGACGTATGAATGTTAAGGTTTTCTTCATCTCGGCGTGACGGATTCACGCTGGTCGAACTCTTGGTCGTGATCGCAATCATCGGTGTGATGGTTGGTTTGCTGCTGCCTGCGGTCCAGGCGGCTCGTGAAGCGGCACGGCGTATGCAGTGCTCCAACAACCTTAAGCAGATGGGTTTGGGGATTCACAACTACGAAAGCGCCTACAATCAAGTGCTTCCCCGCCGCGGAGGTACAGCTGGCGGTGGCAACGGCGCCCGGTTTGACGGCAATTATCGCCGCGTGTCGGGTTTCGTTTTCATGTTGCCTTTCATTGAGCAGACGGCGATGGCGGACCAAGTCGCCTCTGGCGCAACCCTGTCCAATGGCTGGGTTATTCCCCCCGGCGGTCCGGCTGGCTGGTTCGGCCATCCGGAATGGCAGCCATGGCGCACTCAGGTGCCGACCTACCTTTGCCCATCCGATTTAAACCCAGGTCAGCAGGGAAACACAGCCGGCAACAGCTACGCTTTCAGCCTTGGTGACAGCATGGGAGCCAACTGGAATGCGGACAACTTTAGCAGCCGCGGTATGTTCGGAACGCACTTGGTCGTTCGTCGATTCCGTGATGCCATCGACGGATTGACAAATACAATCGCGATGAGCGAACGTCCTTGGCCAATGGGCAACATCGGGCTCACCACCGCTGCTGGACAGCGATCACTTGGGGTGACCGTTGTTCACCCAGCAGTTATGACCAGCCCCGTTACCTGTTTGGCGAATGCCGCAGGCACACAGTTGGTTCCCGGTGTTCAGTTCAAAGCTCGTTTCGGTTCGCTGTGGACCGACGCTCAGGTCGAGAGAGTTGGTTTCAACACGGTGTTAGCCCCGAACTCCGTTTCGTGTGTTAACGACGCCAATCCCAATGCCGACTCCACCGGCGGTGCGGCTAACGCTGGCAGCTACCACCCCGGTGGTGTAAACGCGTTGTTGATGGACGGTAGCGTGCGATTCATTACCAGTTCGATCGATACAGGAAACACTGCATTACCAGCGGTTGCGTCTGGGCCAAGCCCCTATGGTATTTGGGGTGCATTGGGGTCGATGAACGGCGGCGAGGTGAACTTAATGGTCGATTGATTCTCCAGCCGGATCGAATATTTTTGGCTAACGTTTAGTACCCCGGAAGCGATTGCTTTCGGGGTATTTTTTGTATTACCAGCGAACCGCATTACAACCTCCGATCGGCAGCTGCCCGAAGTGCGAAATACCTCACAACATGGCTGATGTTACGTTGTGCTCACGTGACGGTTGAGCGAGTGCGGTGGAAAAAAAGCGGTTGAAAA
Organism: Planctomycetaceae bacterium UBA6163; assembly: GCA_002428205.1. Taxonomy (GTDB): domain Bacteria; phylum Planctomycetota; class Planctomycetia; order Pirellulales; family Pirellulaceae; genus UBA6163. The sequence continues at coordinate 3,955 of DIUH01000272.1, read as the reverse complement.
AAGGCAGACGACAAATCTGATAGACTGCACTTGGAGTCGCAAGTCTCGATTTGTCACAGGCCCTTCTGGTGGACTTTGGCGAACCAAAAATTAAGTGTGGGCTGGTGTCCGTGTTTCCAAAGATTGTTGCCGGTGCGTATAATATCGGTCCCCACCTCAACCCGTCCCGCCTGACACAGAGCAACGAATGATGCCAGCCAAGACGCTGTTAGTGCTTGCAATCCGGCCATTTTTTTCAGTCGTTTTGATTGCCGCCTGTGCCGCTCAAGTCCGGGCCGAGGAAGATCCGTTGAAAAAGCGTGGCGCGGAAATCTTTGCGAATAAATGTGCGTCATGTCATGGCGACAAAGGCCAGGGGGTTGCCGGTTCCTACGACGAGCCTCTGATCGGTGACGCGTCAATCGTCGAGTTGGCCCGAGTGATCGACGAAACGATGCCCGAAGGTGAGCCCGAAGCGTGTAGCGGCGAAGATGCACTGGCGGCGGCAAAGTACATGTTCAATGCCTTCTACAGCGAATCGGCTCAGATGCGATTGGTGCCGCCGCGTGCGGCACTTGCCCGCTTGACAGCCCAGCAATACCGCCAAAGCGTTTCCGACCTGTTTGCCCATTTCATGGGGCGTGGTGAAGTGAAGCAAGAGCGTGGACTTACCGCAAATTATTTTGACAACGCGGGTTGGAAAAATGATAAGAAGGTTTTCACTCGTATCGATCCGAATATCGAAGTCGATTATGGACAAGTGAGTCCGGGTGAAGGGATGGGGATCGAGAAGTTTGCGGTCTATTGGTCCGGCGCGATCCTGGCGCCAGAGTCGGGCGTTTATTTGCTCCGTGCTCGTGGCGAAGGCTCCTTTATTGTCAAGTTTCTTGATACCGACGAAAAGTTTTTTGATAACCACGTTTCATCAGGAGAGATGGCCGAACATTCCGCGTTGATCCATTTGGTTGGCGGTCGTCTGTATCCGATCAGTGTTGAATTGATCAAGCGCGAACGAAAGACGGGCAACGTCGATGTTTCACTGACCATGTCTTGGAAAACCCCCAGCGGTATCGAAGAACCGATCCCCAGTCGTTATTTGATTCCCGGTTGGGCTCCGACCGCCTTCGCACCTCAAACTCCCATGCCGCCGGATGACCGCAGCGCGGGCTATGTACGTGGATCGACGATCAGCCGCGAGTGGACCGATGCGACTACCGAAGCGGCATTGGAGTTTGCCGATATTGCCGTGCAAAAGTTATGGCCGAAATATTCCAAAGATGCGGAGAAAAAGAAGGACGGTCCGAAGGGGCGCGATGTGCTGAAGCAGTTCTGTTATGAGTTGCTGGATGCCGCAAATCGTCGTCCTGCTAGCGAACAATTGCGAAAGATTTTCGTCGACCAACAGTTGGAGCAAACAGATAATGACGAGGAAGCGATTCGCCGGGTTGTCTTATTGGCGTTGAAGTCACCAAGGTTCCTGTATCCGACGATCGATACCGAAGCGACAGTGCATCAGCGCAGATCCAGCCGACTCGCTTTAGTGTTGTGGGATTCGATCCCAGATAAGTCATTGCAAGAAGCCGGCGACAAGGGCTGGTTGGGCGACGACAAATCGGTACGCGAGCGCGCCCGCCGGATGATTCAAGACCCGCGAGCCAAGGCAAAGTTGTCCGAGGGGTTGCATGAGTGGCTAGATCTCGCTCGGTGGGAAGACATATCGAAGAACCAAGAAGCGTATCCAGGATTTGATGAAACGCTTGTTGCCGACTTGCGGACTTCGCTGGACCTTTTCCTAGACGAAGTCGTCTGGAGCGAGACGAGCGATTTTCGTCAACTGTTTCAAGCCGATTGGTCGTTCACCTCGGACCGAATCGCTGACTTCTATGGTGAGTCGTGGAAGCCGACGGGCGTCGATACAAGCGGGCGATTTTCGCGAACCGCGCCGGACGCGAAATCTCGATCGGGAGTGATCACGCACCCGCTGTTGATGAGCGCGATGGCGTATGGTGACACCAGTTCGCCGATTTTCCGTGGTGTGTTCCTTGTCCGACATGTGCTGGGCCGTTACATCCGACCACCCAACGATGCATTCACACCGCTCAGCCCCGACCTGCATCCCGATTTGACGACACGCGAGCGCGTGACGCTGCAGACCAGCCCCGCTTCATGCCAAAGTTGCCACACGCGAATCAACGGTTTGGGGTTCACGCTGGAAGGCTATGACGCGACAGGGCGTTTGCGAGACCAGGAACGCAGCAAGCCGATCGATGCCACGGGGGTTTACATCGATCGCGTTGGCCAGGAAATTAGTATCAACGGGGCCAGTGAATTGGCGGCCTATTTGGCAACCAGCGACGATGCCACGGGTGCTTTTATAAACCGAATGTTTCTGCATTTCGTAAAACATCCCGTCGGGGCTTATGGTGAAAATCGCCTCGACCAGCTCAAGACAAGCTTCCGCGAAAGCGGATACAATATAAGGGAGTTGATTGTGGAGATCGCGGTCATCGCCGCCGATGCGCCCTCGAACAATTCACCTTCAACTTAGACTACGCTTCCTTCCAAATCATTTTCCCGCCTAGATCACGAACCTGCCGCCAGGAGGCCTGACGATGTCCACCAGCCGACGCGAATTTCTCAAGCGAACCGGGATTACAGCTGCAACGCTGCCGTTTTTGATGAACTTGTCCAGCCTCGGTTGGGCATCGACGTCGGTGCGTCGCAAGCGATTAGTGGTCATCTTTACACCCAATGGCGTCGTGCCTGACACGTTCTGGCCGAGCGAAGAGGGGCGATTGGAATCGTTCAAGCAAAGCCTTGAACCGCTCGCCGCGTTTCGCGAAAAGACGCTGACTTTGCACGGAGTAAATGACAAAATCCGCGGCGACGGCGATAGCCACATGCGCGGGATCGCTTGTTTGTTGACCGGTATCGAACTGTATCCGGGCGACGTTCAAGGCGGTTCACACACGCCGGCCGGCTGGGCCAAGGGAATTTCGCTGGACCAGCATTTGAAGGGCTTGCTTCAGGCCGACGAAACGACGCGCACACGTTTCGGATCACTGGAGTTTGGCGTGATGGTCCCTGAGCGAGCCGACACCTGGACTCGGCTCTGTTATGCCGGCCCTAACCAACCTGTGTCGCCGATCGACAATCCGTACCGCATGTTCAATAAGTTGTATGGCCAGGTGAAGAACCGCCAGACAGTTGCCAGTGTGCTTGATTCCTTACACGCCGATTTTCAGAAGGTGCAAAGTTACCTCAGCGCGGACGATCGCCATTTGCTGGAACAACACGCCGCGATGGTGCGACAGTTGGAACTGGAAATCAAACAGGAGCAGCAGTTAACTGAGTCGGCTGATGCCGAAACCAAAGACATGGGGCATGCGGTTCCCGAGTTGACCGAGGGCGTGCGTCGCGACAACGACAACATGCCTCAGTTAAGCAAGATGCAGATCGATTTGATGGTCAACGCATTCGCCGCCGACTTCAACCGCATCGCTACGTTGCAATACACCAACAGCGTCGGCGGGGCCAAGATGCGGTGGATTGGTGTTGAAGAAGGGCACCATGAATTATCGCACGAACCGTTCAGCAACATCGAAGCGACGGAGAAGCTGACGAAGATCAATACCTGGTTCTGTGAGCAAGTCGCCTACTTGGCCAAGCGGCTTGACGAAACACCTGAACCAGGTGGCGAAGGATCGATGCTTGATCACACCACGATCGTATGGACGAACGAATTAGGCGAAGGCAATTCGCACACGCTGAACAATATTCCGTTTGTCCTGGTCGGTGGCGGACTCGGATTCCAGATGGGACGAGCGCTTAAGTACAAGGGCGTTGCTCACAACCGTCTGTTGCTGAGCATGGCCGAGGGAATGGGCCATCCGCTGGAAACATTCGGCAATCCCGACTACTGCGGCGATGGTCCCCTAACCGGCTTACACGGCTAAGGTAGCAGGCACTCTCCGAG
>DIUH01000188.1:2329-2967 GCA_002428205.1 Planctomycetaceae bacterium UBA6163 | reverse complement strand
GGCGAACCGACCTGGGAAGCCGCGTATCTGCTGCCACCGCAAGGGCGTTGGTCTGAAGAAGACTTTCTGAAGTTTCACACCACTCAGATGGCAGAATTGGTCGACGGTCGACTGGAGATATTACCGATGCCAACACTCAAGCATCAGCGAATGTTGCGATTATTGCTCGGACTGGTGGAGTCTGCCCAGGCACCAGGCGGCCTTGTCCTTTTCGCCCCGTTGCCAACCCGACTGTTCCCCGGAACGATCCGCGAGCCAGATCTGTTCTACATGGCACCTGAAAACATTCCAGGTCCCGAGGTCGAGTATCCGACGAAGATTGATTTGGCGATCGAAATCGTCAGCCGTGGAACCGAGGCCCGTCAACGCGACTACCACGACAAACGACGCGATTATGCCAAAGCGGGTGTATCGGAATATTGGATCGTGGACCCAGAAGCAAAATGGATCACGGTACTCGTTTTAGACGGCGAAACCTATCGAGATCACGGCTGCTTCGAGTCGGGCCAAACCGCCAGCGGCATACTGCTGCCGGGCCTAGCGGTCGATGTCGATCGAGTGATGAATGCTTAACGAATCGATTTGCCGGCGGCACTGACGATCTGGGAGTTCGACACCGAGTTGCCGAAATCTTTATA
>DIUH01000188.1:0-2259 GCA_002428205.1 Planctomycetaceae bacterium UBA6163 | reverse complement strand
CCGAGCGTGATGCCGGGCAGATCGTTCTGATGCAATTGCCACACGACCTCTTTCTCGGGCGTCACTTCTAAAACGCTGTGGCCGTTGCCGGTGGTCAACAGCGTGTTGCCGGACGGTAATCGCACCGCGGCAAAAACCTTATTGCCGAACGCTTCAGGGCCATGCCCGCCCGCAGGTTGTTTGCCGAAAAGTGGCACTTCATATTCCCAAACCACATCGCCCGATTCGCCATCGTACTCACGCACCACGCCGTCACCTTCGTGACAAGCAAGGTAGTTGCCGCTGGCGAGTTTGCGAACCAAGCGAGTATCGGTATGTGGGTGCGGCTTATTCACTTTCATCGGAATCGACTTCAGCAAGTTGCCATCACGATCGACTTCGATGATTCGCTTGCTGGTCGTTTCAGCAATCATCACACGACCATCACCCAGCGGTTGGCACGCGTGAACTTCGACCCGTTTCCCCTCGTTGCCGTTGGACTTCGCAGCATCATAGCTCCACACCACCTCGCGCGACTGGGCATCGAGCTCAGCGACCGTAGCCGCCCCCTGGAGCACCAAGAAATTGCCATTGGGCAAAACATGACAATCATGAATTCCACCCCAAGGCCGTTCCCACCGCACCACGCCATCTTCACCGATCACGACCAAACGACCATTGCCCTGCAGCAACACCTCATGCGCCAATAACGGAGCACCAACGAGCAAAACAAAAGCGATCGCATTGAAGAAACAAAAACGCGGCATCGGTTTGACCAAAAGAAAAGGGAAAAGGCGGGGCGAGTAAGGATCGTGCGGGAAATAAGTGTCCGGTACCTTTTGCGAGGAACTCGCCCTTCGGGTGCTTTGCACAAAAGGTACCGGACACTTATTTCCCGCACAGTGCTAAGGCAAGCGATTCAAACCTGCAAGCTCACTAGTCTACTACGGCCACCATCGGATCACCAACTCCCCTCACTTGCACATAGTGTGCAATAGCGTATCATGTGCACCGGCCCTCCCTTTCGCCCGCGATAAGTCACACGATCATGTTAACCACTGACAACCGCGTCAAACGCCTTCCCGTTACGGTGCTATCAGGCTTTTTGGGGGCCGGCAAGACAACGCTGCTCAATCACATTTTGACCAATCGCGACGGGCTGCGAGTCGCCGTGATCGTGAACGACATGAGCGAGGTCAATATCGACTCGCAATTGATCGCTGGCGGTGATGCGGCGCTCAGTCGTACCGATGAAAAGCTGGTCGAGATGACCAACGGTTGTATCTGCTGCACGCTGCGCGAAGATCTGCTGATCGCGGTCGCTGGCTTAGCACGCGAAGGCAGATTCGATTATCTGCTGATCGAGTCGACGGGCATTTCCGAACCGGCACCTGTGGCCGATACGTTTACGTTTGCTGCCGGCGACGGCGTGGCATTATCGGATCTTGCCGAACTTGACACGATGGTCACTGTCGTCGACGCGGCAAACTTTATGCAAGATTTGCGAATCGGCAAAGATTTGCAGAGTGTAGGCCAAGCAGCCTCCGGCGACGACGTTCGCACCGTTGCCGACTTGTTAACCGAACAGGCCGAGTTCGCCAACGTCATTGTGCTTAATAAAACGGATCTTGTTGATGAGGAAACCTTAGCGACCATCGAAGCCTTTATTGAACAGTTAAACCCCCATGCACTAAAACTTCGCAGCGAGTTTGGGAAGATCGAACCTCAACGGATTTTGGGTACCGGCAGGTTCGACTTTGAAATCGCCAAACAAAGTAAAGGTTGGCAATTGACGCTGCGCGGTGAAGGTGCCAGTGAGGTTGAAGAGTATGGTGTTAATAGTTTTGTGTTTCGATCCCGACGGCCGTTTCATCCCCAACGGTTCTACGATCGTTTGAGCCAAGAATGGAATGGCGTACTAAGATCCAAAGGGTTTTTCTGGCTGGCCACGCGATTGGACAAGATCGGCGTTTGGTCGCAGGCTGGACGAATCGCACGGTTAGACTTTGGAGGTTTTTGGTGGGCCGCCATTCCGAAAGAACATTGGCCAGATATCGATTCGATCCGAAACGGCATCCAAGAGAAGTGGGATCCTGCGGTCGGCGATTGTCGGCAAGAACTGGTCTTCATCGGGATCGGTATCGATGAGATCGGGATCTACGATTCGCTGCAGGCGTGCCTCTTGACCGACGAAGAACTCGCCCTAGGCCCTCAGGGGTGGCAGGATTGGGACGACCCGTTTCCGAGGTGGTCGCTGAGCGTCGACGACGTGCTCAATGC
>DIUH01000170.1 GCA_002428205.1 Planctomycetaceae bacterium UBA6163 | reverse complement strand
GGCGACGCCGTTTGGCTGGAAGGGCTTGAGTCGCGACTGCGTGGCGCGAATGACGATTCTTTCTTGCAACGATTACCATCGCTGCGCGGCGCGTTTCATAAGTTTTCGCCCGCGGATCGAAACCGCCTGCTTGAGACGCGCCTGCAAAACTATCAGGAACGTGGTTCGGCATTTTATGGCCTGGCGAATGATGGTTCCGCTGACACAGGCGAAATGGTGGCAATGCGCCGCGAGGCCGATTCCGCGGGACGCCAAGCGGTGTTCGCGATCTTGCCAGACTTCGTGTTTGATACGCCCAGCGTGCATGTGCCAAGTCATAAGATCCAAGGTACCAGTGCAAGTGATTCGTCGAGCGATGATTTTGCGAAGGTCAACGTCGAGAGCCGCATTTCGCTGGCCGATCGTTGGCGAATGATCTTGGGCGTTCCGCCTGAAAACCAACAGCACTGCGCAGGTGCAGCCAGTAGTTTGGATCAGTTGTTTGGACGTGGCCGCGGTGAAGGTTCGCAAGGCGGTCTTGCCAACCGACCTGCGGGTGGCGGGACCGAATCGCCGATGCCGACGACCGCCCAGTGGGCGGATGACTTAGAAAAATTATTTGGGGGCGACGTTTGCCAAGAAGTCTTGGGCGAGTCGGCAGGGATGGGGAATCAGGTGGCACTGGACTTATTAGATCCTGATGCGGTCACTCCATCGATTGAATTGCTGCAACAAGTGCTTTCGCTCGCCGGTGGGTTGGCCGAAGTGCGTGCGGAGCGGATGCGACAGTTGGCCAAGAGGATTACCGAGCGACTGGCAAAGCAGCTGTCTGTGCGGCTCAGGCCAGCGATCAGCGGATTGTCGGCACCACGCCCGACCCGCCGACGTTCGCGACGATTGAACTTGCCGCGAACCATCCGTGAAAACTTGGTCAATGCTTATCGGCGTGATGATGGTCGCCCGGCGATCGTTGCGAAGTCGTTGTTGTTCAATTCTCAGTCGCGCCGCGAAATGGATTGGCACTTGACGTTTGTGGTCGACGTCTCGGGCTCGATGACGACCTCGGTCGTTTACTCAGCGTTGTGCGCGGCAATTTTTTCGGAGCTGCCGGCGTTGTCGGTTCGNNTTTTTAGCGTTCAGCACGGAGGTGTTAGATCTAAGCGATCATGTGACCGATCCGCTGGCGTTGTTATTGGAAGTTCAGGTTGGTGGCGGGACGCATATCGGGCTGGGGCTTCGCGCGGCAAGGGCAAAGTTGAAGGTTCCGTCGCGGTCGATCGTCGTATTGGTATCCGATTTTGAGGAAGGCGTTTCGGTCGGCGAAATGCTGGCGGAAGTCACGGCATTGGCTCAATCGGGCGCAAAGATCGTCGGCTTGGCGGCGCTGGACGACTCGGGCACGGCGCGGTTTCATCAAGGTTACGCCCAAATGGTCGCCACTGCGGGAATGCCGGTGGCAGCGGTCAGCCCCGAACGGCTGGCCGATTGGGTCGGTGATCAGATTCGCGGTCAAGCGGCGCAATTATCTAAGTCGCCCGTCGGGACATTATTGTCATGAACACTTCGCGACCACAAATCAGGCCATTGCTGTTGGCGGAGATGATCGAATCGATGCCAGGCCGCGTCCGCAAGCGGCTCGATGCGCAACCAAACATTGCCCATGGGTGGCAGTGGACATTTGAAGAAGATCGATGGTTGGTCGCTGCGGGTGAGGAGACTGTGGAGTTGCGGAGTGAGCGCGGCGTGATCACTTCGCACCAGCATTTGCGGTGCACTTGTTTGTTGACACCAAAGTGTTTTCATGTGGTCGCTTGCATCAGTGTTCTATCGACTGTCTCTGCAACCCCAAACGAGGCATCATCTGATTCAGCGGTGGACGAATCTGTAGAACCAGCGATCACGGTTCAAGACCCAAAGGTTGAATTAACCGATGAGATGCGAACGGCAGCCAGGTTGGCGCAGTCGGCTGCTGGGGCGATTCTTCGCGTCGGCGCTAGCCGAGCGGGACTGCTTGTACAGTCAACTGTCTTGCGAGCGGCGCATCAGTGTCGCGACAGTGGCTTGATTGCACTTGGTAATACGCTGCTGCGGATCGTCGAAGGGGGCAGTCGATTGCGATCGCATCGAGCGACCGCTGATGCCACTGCGCTGCGTGATGATTTGGCCAGTGCGCTGGCGACGTCGTTGACCGTGATCAAGCAATCCAGTGCGCCGAAATGGTTGGTGGGCCAGGCACGCAGAACATTTGATCCGATTGACGTGCGAAAGCTGGAAGGCGTTTGTGCCGAGCCGATTTTGACGCTCAGCGGTTATGCAGGCGTTTGCGTTTATATGCAGGGCAACGAAGATCTGTTCACGGTCAATGAATTACGGCCCGGCGGTTCACAACTTGTGTTGCAGGCCTATGGTGGCGGCATCGAACTGGGGACGGTGACAATTGATGCAAAACGGCTCTGTCGCAGTTCTTTGGCGGTGCAAAATCTGACCGCGTCTAGCGATGGCCGGCTGGGTAAAGGGAAGTCGACGCGGTGGGCGGTTCAATCAACACGTTCGTCGGCGGCACGTTTTCGCGCGGGTCGGTTCGCGTTGCCGCTTGAACAGCAGATTCAGGATGTTTTTCAGCGTTCGCTGATGTCCGAAGCGCAGCGTCCTGGCGGTTGGGACCTGGTGGCCTTTGACGCGACCGTCGTCGGTCCGCGTGGTGC
>DIUH01000196.1 GCA_002428205.1 Planctomycetaceae bacterium UBA6163 | reverse complement strand
TGCACCGATGGAAACGCGACCACGCCGATCGCGGCCGCAGCGGCGCTGTCGCACCAACTGGGCATCCAGATCCGACCGACGAAAAAGGTCGCCACGATCAAGCATGCCGTCACTCGCTATCGGATCACGCTGCAGGTGCACCTAGCCGATCCGGTTGCCCCGTCGGACGTCACACTGGCCGGTGATGCCTTCCGATTCCTAACCAGCGAGGCGATGAGCGACCTACCGCTGAGCGTAACGGGGCGCAAGATCGCTCAGTGGATCGCGGAGAAGATGCAGCGCTGACGCTGCCTCCGAATCTTATGCCATGGCCGATCCTAAGAATGAAGCTGAGGGACATGATATTGCATCAGTACCACGCTTAAGGAATGGCCAAACTTCTCGCCGACGTCTTCTAACAACCCTGCGCGTTTAAATCCGCATGCCTCATGCAGTCGCAGGCTCGCCTCATTATTCGATTCGATTCTTGAGACGACGGTTCGAATGTTTCGCTCCACACAACTGTCTTGCAAGGTTTTCACCAGCCTTGCCGCACATCCACGGCGGCGAAATGACGCATTCACCCAAACCGACAACTCAGCGGTCCGGTCGTACCCCTCATAGGCAGAGTGGGGCGCTAAGGACGCCCAACCGGCAATGTCTGTCCCGTCCACCCTCTCGGCTTCCTCAGGCTCGGCAACGATCGCGCGATAGCGTCCTTGCCCATGCAATTGCCACCATCGGTTAGCCATCGTCTCATTCAAAGGTTCGAGCCTAAAGATGTTAACTCCGCCCATAATTTCACAATTAAGTAGCGAGATGATGGCATCGAGATCTTTTAACTCGGCGGGCCGAATGAACATATTGTCGCACCTACGATTGTTTCGCAAATCATTCATCAGAACAAAACTTAACGTTCGGCCCGATCTTGTTATACTACGGGCTCCTACCTTTTTCCTTAGAAGGAACCCACCATGAGACCCACCAACGGATTTTCTCTCCTGCGGCAATGTGTTGCCGCTTCACTAGTTGCCGCAAGCGTATTCGTATCGCCTGCCATGGCGGAACCGGTTGTGCTCGGCGACCCATCATTGACCGCGGGCATTCCCGGCGAAGGCCCACTGACGATCGAAGAGATCAAGAATTGGCTGAAAAACCCAGAAAACCACGCCCCTTTGGATTTCGAACTGCCCAAGGGGCTTGATGCTGGAAAAGCCAATATCTTCATCCCTGACAACAATCCGATCACTCGCGCCAAGATCGAACTCGGTCGTCAGCTTTATTTTGATACACGCTTATCATCCGACTCGACGATCAGTTGTGCATCGTGCCACAATCCCGCTCAAGGGTACGGCGCTAATACTAGATTCGGTGTAGGCGTCGGCGGTCAAGAAGGTGGCCGCAATTCACCGGTCGCTTACAATCGAATTCTCAGTCGTGAACAATTCTGGGACGGACGCGCCTCGACACTGGAAGACCAAGCTGTCGGCCCGATCGCCAACCCGATCGAAATGGGTAACAACCATAAGACCTGCGTCGAATGCTTGTCATTGATTCCGGGATACAAGTTACAGTTCGACACGATCTTTGAAGATGGTGTAACCATTCTGAATGTTGGCAAGGCGCTCGCCACATTCGAACGCGTCCTGGTGACCGGTCCGGCTCCTTATGATTATGAGAACGAGCTGCGGAACTTTAAGAAATTGTTTGCACTGGATCTAGAAGATCTCGACGCACTGCGTGAAGATGACCCCGAGCTTTATGAAAGCTATGTCGCTTTAACGAAAGCGGTCGAGCAGAATCCGATGAGCGAATCGGCTCGGCGCGGCATGACGCTGTTTGCCGGCAAGGCGACCTGTACCGCGTGTCACGTCGGGGCCAACTTTACCGATGAACAATATCACAATCTTGGTGTTGGGATGGAAGCGGAAAAGCCGGACCTGGGCCGATATGAAATCACCAAAGAGGAAAATGCTCGCGGTGCATTCAAGACGCCAACGCTTCGCAACATTGCCCTGTCGCCACCGTACATGCACGACGGCAGCCAAGCAACGCTTGAGGAAGTGATGAAGTGGTACAACATCGGCGGTCACAAGAACAAGTGGCTCAGCGACAAGATGAAGCCGCTCAATTTGACCGACCAAGAAGTGCTGGACGTCGTCGCCTTCATGGTCGAAGGTTTGACCGGCGAGTTTCCGCAGGTGGAAACGGGTCGGTTGCCAAAGTAGCCGCCAGCGAGCGACGGATGTGAACGTTCGTTAACGTATTGTTAAAACACGCATTGACCGGGGCAAAGATTTTTTTCTTGCCCCGGTCAATATTTTTTATCGGCGGGCGAATAAAGGTAGTAGGCACACTCCGAGTGCCGTAACAAGGTAGTAGGCACACTCCGNNTTGCTGACGGCACACGGAGAGTGCCTGCTACCTTTGCTGACGGCACTCGGAGAGTGCCTGCTACCTTATGGCACTCGGCTGTGCCTGCTACTTTTGGACGAAACATGTGAACCACGCGAACTCTTCAACGACCGCTGATCTGGACGACCTCCCGCTGGCTTCCCCATCGGACGTTGACGACTTGCTGGCCCAGTCCTCGCCGATCGGTGCTGATCTGGCCGCCCATCCCACGGCACCGCGGTCGCTGATCAGACGCACCCTAAACCTGATCACCCGGTCGCTCGGCACCGCATTCGATTACCTGTCCTTGGTAACGATCCTCGCCGTGATGACCGCCTTGCCGGTGATCCAATTAATCGCGTTCGGATACCTGCTAGACGT
>DIUH01000217.1 GCA_002428205.1 Planctomycetaceae bacterium UBA6163 | reverse complement strand
CTTCGATGACCATGATGTCGCCTGATGAGAAGTACGGATTGAGGCCGCCGCAGGCATTTGAAAGAACCAGCAGTTCGGCACCGAGTGCCTTGAAGACACGAACCGGCAGTGTGATCTGTTTCAGCGGATAGCCTTCGTAAAAATGGAAGCGTCCTTCCATCGCGATGACTGGCACGCCAGACATCAGGCCACAGACTAGGCGTCCACGATGGCTGGTCGCGGTCGATTTGGGGAAATGCGGGATGTCGCCATATTCGATTGTCGCTTCGACATCGATATCGCCGACGAGGCCACCCAGGCCGGTGCCCAGCACGATCGCGACTTGAGGGGTGCGGTCCCAGTGTTTGCGGATCACTTGGCAGGCATCTTCGATTTTGTCGTACAGGTCCAGCATGTTAATAATGTTCTGAGGAAGTGGATGGCGGATCGATGGTCGGATTGTAACCGGATTAGGCAATTAGCAGTATGCAAGCAACATTCAAAACGACGCTCAAATGCGGGTCTTGTGTCAGCAAAGTGACGCCTGGGCTGAATCGCATCCAGGGGCTGGACGATTGGTCGGTCGATACGTCTGATCCTGACAAGCGTTTGACCGCGTCGGTGGCCGGGCCTGATGTGATCGGTGAGATCGTAGCGGCGGTCGAAGAGGCCGGGTTCGAAGCGAATCCTGAATCCGGGACAGGCAGTGTCGCGGGTGATTCGAAAAAAACTAACGGTTCGCTGCCTGTTGCTGGTGCGCCGGTCCGTCCTATGCCTGAAAGCGAATCGCAACCTATTCGTCTGTCGACTTATTGGCCCTTGATTTTGGTCGTGGGGTACATCGTCGGCGGGATGGTGTATGTGCAGTGGGCAACGGGCAATTGGTCGTGGCACCACGGGATGAGCCTGTTTATGGGGCTGTTTTTTCTCGGGTTTGCCTTCTTCAAATTGCTTAATGTGCCGAAGTTCGCAGACGCTTTTTCGTCGTACGATCTGATCGCGGCTCGCTGGCGAGGTTACGCGCTCGCTTATCCGTTCATCGAATTGACGCTCGGGTTTTGCTATCTGCTGGGGCTTTTTCCCGTGGCGACCAACGTAGCGACGATCGCGGTGATGGGGATCGGGTTGGTCGGCGTGGTGCAGGCGGTGATGAAGCGGCAGGCAATTCAGTGTGCTTGTTTGGGAACCGCGTTCAATTTGCCGATGTCCTCGGTCACGATCATCGAAAACAGCAGCATGGTTTTGATGGCTGTTGCGATGCTGGTTCTTTGAGCGATCGGCTTTACGTCGACGGAATATCCTGCCGGATTCGGTTGTCGCGGGACTTTAAACCTTTGCGGCTATCCGAGGCAGCGGTACACTGAAACCCACATCAACCCGCTTGCCCCACAATTGACGAAAACGCGATGGATTTGATTCGACGAAGTATTGGCCTGATTGGGAACTCGATTGCCGGTTTTGTGGTTGTCCTGGCGTTGAGTTCGTTGCCGTGCGAGGCCCGCGCCGACGACATCAACGAAAAGGCGATGGCCGCTTATGCCGACGCGGCAAACTTCCAAACCAATGGCGCGATTCCGCTGGCGATCGACGCGTGGCAGAAGTACTTGAAGGCGTATCCCAACGAGCCGTTGGTTTCCAAGGCGTCGCACTATTTGGGCGTCTGTTACATGCAACAGGCCCAGCCAGATTATATCGCGGCGGCGAAAGCGTTCGAGCGTGCCGTTGGCGATTCTAAGTCGGACTTGCGAGAGGAGAGTTTGGTGAACCTGGGGTGGTGCCAGTTCGCCGCCGCAGGTGACGGCGAGACTCGCGATGNNTATGGTGGTGAAGCGGCCTATGCGCTTGGCGATGTGAAAGAGGCGGTTGTGTTTTATGATCGGTTGTTAGGATTGGATTCCAGCAAAGAGTCGCCGCTGCGATGTGACGCTTTGTATGCCCGCGGGATTGCGCTTGAGGATATGAAACGTTATGACGAAGCGATGGCTTCGTATCGGCAATTGTTAGAAGGTTGTAAGGATGGCGAATTAGCGATTGATGCTAAGATACGGCTCGGGGATGCTAGTATCTTACAAAAGAATTATGCCGATGCGGTCAGGTGGTTTGGTGAAGTGGTTGCGGCGGAAACTGCGGAGCGGCCTTATGCGTTACTGCGACAGGCGTTTGCAATGGTGCAGGCCGACAAACCGGTTGAGGCGGCGGCATTGTATGAACGCTTGGTGACGGAGTTTCCGAATTCGCCTTACGCATCGGTCGCGACGCTCGCATCTGCGCAAACGATTTACCGGGCAGGTGATTTGGACGAAGCGGCGAAGCGATTTTCGCGGGTGCTGCAGCAGAACGATAAGGCATCGGCAACCGAAGCGGCTCACTGGTTGGCGATGATTGCGATGCGAAAGGGCAGACCCGATGCGGCTGTTAATGTCGCGTCAAAGCAGATTGCCGCTGGCGTGGAGGGGCCGTATGCGGTGACGTTGAAGATGGACTTGGCCGAAGCGACGATGATGGTCGGTGGCAAGACAGAGGAAGCGATGACGTTGTACCGCGACCTGTTTACACAATCGCCCCAGGCACCTGAAGCACCCCGCGCACTTTACTACGCCGCCTTTGCCGCGTTGCAGTTAGGCAAGTTTCAGGAATCGGCGCAGTGGGCCGCCGAGTTTGTTGCTAAGTTTCCACAAGATTCGCTGATTCCGGATGTCCAGTCTATCGTTGCCGAGTCAAAGTTGATGACGGGCAGTGCCGAAGCGGCGGCGGATGACTATTTGAAATTGGTCGATGATCCGATTTCCAGAGAAAAGATGCAGCGACCGTTGTGGGTGATGCGTGCCGCGACGGCGCTGTCGCTGTCGGGTAAGGGCGAGCGGGCGACGGAGTTATTAGAAAAAAATCTTCCCGCGTTCTCGCCAGCACAGCAGGCCGAAGCGGCGTTCATGGCCGGTACGTTGCACCTGACCGCAGGTCGCAGCAAGCAGGCGATCGGTGCGTTTGAAAAGTCGCTAGCCGTGGAACCGAATTGGCCACGTGCTGATGATGTGCTCTTGCAGTTAGGCCAATCGCATTTGATCGGCGGTGATGAAGCCAAGGCTGCGGCACAGTGGCAGGAGGTGATCAAGCGGTTTCCCAAGAGCCCGCGCAGCGACCAGGCGCGTTATCGATTGGCCCAGGCGTCCGCTCGGGCCAATGATTACGCGACGGCGGTTCAGCGTTTCGATGAATTGCTCGCTTCGGGGCTCGATCCGTCATTGCGGCCGTTCGCGTTATATGGGCGCAGTTGGAATCTGATGCGGTCCGATAAGGCGTCCGATGCGCTCAAATCGCTCGATCAATTGACGAAAGACCATGCCGATCATCCACTCGTTGGCGAGGCCAGGCTCGCACGTGGGATGTGTTTGCGGGCGATGGACAAGCCTGATGAGGCGATGCAGCAACTGGAGCAGTTTTTGGCTGATGACCCCAAGGGTATCAATCGTGGTCATGCGTTGTATGAAATGGCGTTGATCGATCAAAGCCAAAAGCGTGCTGGCAAAGCGGCTGAGCGATTGGAGCAACTTGTCGCTGCGGTGCCAAACTATCCGAACATTGACAAAGTGATTTACGAATGGGCGTGGTCGTTGAAAGAAAGTGGAAACGACGGTCAGGCCGAAGTTAGGTTTATGGATTTGATTCAGCGGGATCCCGAAAATCCTTTGGCGGCAGAGGCTTATTATTTCATCGGCCAGCGACTGTATGAAAAGGGGGCGTGGAATCCGGCCGCAGAGCAATACGCCAATGCGTATCGGTTGGCGGGAGACGACGAATTGAAGGAGCGGGCGATTTATCGCCGCGGTTGGTCGTTGTATCGAGACGGCAAGTTTAAGGAGTCCTCTGAAACGTTCGCCAATCAAGTTAGGGAGTTTCCCAGCGGCAAGTTTTTAGCGGACGGTTTGTTGATGGTTGGTGAAGGTCTTTTCAAGCTTGAGCAATTTGAAGCCGCGCTGGTCGCGTTTGACGTCGCCCGAAAACGGATTGCCGGTGCGAATGAAAGCGAAGCGAATGTAAAGGATGCGGCCGATCGACAAGTTCGTGAGTTGGTATTTCTGCACGGTGGTCAAAGCCAAGCGCAGCTAAAACGGTGGGATGCGGCGATCGACTGGTTTAATGAGTTAAAGAATCGCTTCCCCAGTTCAACCTACTTGCCGCAGTCGCAATACGAAACTGCGTACGCGTTGCAGCAGTCTGGCAAGGACAAGGAAGCTTTGGCGTTGTACGAGAAAATCGCAGCCGACCAGCGGAACGAGGTTGGAGCCAGGGCAAGGTTCATGATGGGCGAAATCCATTTCGGTCGCAGCGACTTTGCTAGTGCAATCCCGGAGTTTCAGCGGGTGATGTACGGCTATGGCGCGGAGCAGGCGCCGGCGGAAATTAAAAATTGGCAAGCCAAGAGTGGATATGAAGCCGGTCGTTGTTCAGAATTAATGATGCAGGGTGTGAAGACCAATGATGCAAGGGCAAAGACCGCTTCGATCGCTGCTCAGTTCTTTAATTATGTGGTTCAAAAGCATCCGCAGCACGATTTGGCACCGAAAAGCCAAGAGCGTCTCGAGGTGCTGAAAAAAATGGGATTTGATACAAGCGTTAATCCAAGCGTGAAACCCTAGTTGCGGAACGGATACTTTATGGCCAGTGTGTCGATAGTCATTAAATCCTGCTATTCAACAGGTGTGAGCTTGGTGCTTGCAAGGTCTTTGTTGATTTTATCGCTGGTTTTTTGTGCCGTCGTAACGGCACCGATGACGTACGCACAGTCCGAAGGTGAAGTGCCGGTCGATGCCGATATGGTTCGATCGTTGATGGAAGATGAGCCCGCGGCAGAGGCCCAACCGCCGGTCAGCAAGCCTTCGGGGATCGATTTGTTGTCGCTGATTTCCAAGGGCGGCAGCTTTATGATTCCGATCGGTTTGATGTCGATGTTGGTCGTTACGTTAGCGGTTGAGCGGATGTTAAAGCTCAGGCGAAAACGGGTCATTCCCAAAAAGTTAGTCGAAAAATTAGAGAACCTTGCTGACCCGATCGACCGATTCAATCCATCGATGGCGTTGGCCGCGTGTCGAGAACACCCGTCGCCGGCATCGACGGCGATCGAAGCGATGTTGATGAGAACCGGCCAACCGCTGGCCGATGTGGAGCGGGCGGCGACCGAAGCGATCCAGCGCGAGGCGGATGATCATGCCGCGCCGATTCGATGGCTCAGTCTGGCCGCGGCCGCGACGCCGTTGATGGGTTTGTTGGGAACGGTTTGGGGAATGATCGTGGCGTTTCATGAGTCGACCACGTTGACCCCGGATCGCAGTCGCAGCGAGCAATTAAGCGAAGGGATTTATACGGCGCTGGTGACGACACTGGCGGGGTTGGTGGTCGCGATTCCTGCTGCGATGCTTGCTCAATACCTTGAGAATCGGTTGGCAAAGTATTTTCACCGAATTGAGAGAATGGCGTTCGCTTTGGCCCCGGGCTTGAACCGTTTCGTTGGGCGTGCGAGGTTAGATGCCGATGGCAGTCTGCGGTCCATTTCGCCGGTATCGCAAGGTTCGGCGGGAAGTTCGCAAGTCGCGCCGCCTCCGACAGCGCCGGCGATGTCATCACAACCGCCAATGGTTGCTAAGCCTGAACGGGTAACGCGATGACCAGTCGCCGGAGACATTGCGTATGGCAATAACCATAAAACGCTCGGGGGTGATCGCCAATCTCAGCCTTACACCGCTGATCGACGTCGTGTTTTTATTGCTGATCTTCTTTCTGGTTACCAGTCAGTTTGAAGAAGAGGAGCGGCGATTGAACATTGTGTTGCCATCGGCAACCAGCGCTGCGCCGATGGTTCACCGTCCACGAGAGATTGTCGTCGACATTGACGCCGAAGGAAACATTTACCTTCGTGGCCAGCCGACAAACTTTGAGGAACTGGAGCGATTGTTGGCCGCTGCGGTGATCGATAATCCGACCAGTCAGTCGGTAATCATTCGCGCCGATGGAACAGCGACGTTCCAGCCCGTTGTCAGTGTGATGGACCTTTGCAATCGAGTGGGTGTGACCGACTATTCCGTCACGACTCGTGAAGGGCCGCAAGGGAATCCTTAATAATAGATCGGTCTGTGTTACGTTCAAAGCATTTCGCAGTCGATATCGCAGGGTGTAAGGGTTATGAATCGTCCGCCATTAATCACCGAACAAACGAGCCCTGTTGAACGGATGTGGCCGTTGGATATCGGGCTCGGTATGCTCGGTACACTGGTCGGCTATACCGTCGTCTCGCAATTGCGTTTTGATGACCCGCGGTTGACGCACAATGCCTGGACTTATGTGATTTTGGTCCCGCTGGGTGTGATTGGGCTGTCGCTATTGTCGCGTTTGGTGGCCTCGCGATTTCTAGAAAAATCTGCGCAGTTGGGTTTTCTGGCGAGCATTCTGGTGCACCTGTTGCTGTTGTTGATGGCAGTCAATGTGATCGTCTTTGGTAGGTATTTTCCAGAAGCGTTTACGGGCTCGCAGGCCGAGCGAGTTGTAAAGCAAAAGACGGTGCCGGATTATCTATTTTCCTCACCGACGCAGCAGCCCACAGTGCCTGATTGGTCAAAGCCGGTTGACGCAGAGACATCTTCGAAGATTGTGCCGATCGAACAGCGGTTGATTCCGCCGGTGGAAAACACTTCCAATCGTTTGGAGATGCCGATTGAGCAGCAGCAACCGCAGCGTGAGCTTGAAAAGTTTTTGGTGCCGCGGCAAACACCCGAGTCATCGCTGCCGATGCCGGCCGATTCGCCTGGCCAGCGGTCCAAAAACCTCAATAAGCCGTCCGATACGCCGCCCAGTCCGTCGCCACCATCGATAACGGTCCCTGTGGTTCCCGCTGCTGAGTCTGCCCCGCCCGCGCCGGCGGAGCGATCGGCTGCGGTCAGTCGGTCGACCCAGCCCGATCGTCAATCGCCTTCGTCGGCTCCGGTGACCTCGGTTTCGCCGCAGTCATTGTCACCCGATCTTGCATCCTTGTTCCGCGACCAAGGACGTTCTTCGTCGCTGGCGGCTCGAGCCACCGAGTCGATGCGCGATGAGATGCCTAAGATCGGACAATTCGGGACGTCGCCGCAGCGACCGACGCCCAGTCAGCGCCAGCGAGTGCTCGATGCGGCTGGCGCGGCACCGGCACCTCAAAGCGTATCGGTCGCTCGGCTAGAGGCGTCTGCCGATCGGATGTTGTCTCC
>DIUH01000157.1:1454-3045 GCA_002428205.1 Planctomycetaceae bacterium UBA6163 | reverse complement strand
GATAGGTGTCGTACGGAGCTTCGCGCTCTCCTTCGTCCCGTTCTAAAAAGCCGGGCATAAAGAACTCGTCGGTCAACGTATAAAGCTTCACGCGCCCAGTTTCTCCGTAACCGACAACTTGATTATCGTCATCGAATGACACGACTTCGGTTACCGCACGAGGCTGGGGAGCGTAGTAGCTGATCTTATAACCATCGGCAGCGGAAATCGGTTTTCCGCACGCCAATCCCATCAGCGTGTTTCCATAAGTTGGTGTCATGAAGACGCCGCCTTCGCTGACCGGTCCGCCGAGCATCTCTTCAACCGCGAAGCGGGTCCACTGTGGGGTAAACTCGGTTCCGCCGGAGAAAATCCCTGTGATACCAACTTCCTGGATGCTCGCGCCGCGCGCCTCAAGTGCTTCACCCAAACCTTCTAACAACTTAGGCGTCGCGAACATACACTTGATGTCGTGGCCGGACGTAAGGATTGTCACCGCCTGATCGATGCAGTGTTTCTTGTATTCCTCCAAATGCTCCATCCAACCTTTCTTGATCAACTTGACGACCCAGCGGGGATCCAAGTCGATGCAGAAACAGATGCCGCCACGGAACTGGGCCAGATGCTCGATCGCCAGACGCAAGCGACGAGGACCGCTGGGCCCAAGCATCAACCAATTCGACCCCTTGGGGAAATACTTGTCGGGCAGCGTCTCGCTGAACAACTCATAATCCTTCCAGTGATCTTCGATGACCATTCGGCTTTTGGGCGTTCCCGTTGTACCGCCGGTTTCGAAGACGTAAACGGGTTTGCCGGCGTGGCCTTTGGGAACCCAACGATCGATCGGACCGCCGCGCAGCCAGTCGTCTTCGAACAGGGGGAATTTTTTAAGGTCGTCAAAGCACTTGACTTCGGTCAGCGGGTCGAACTTCAGCTCAGCTTTTTTTGCTAGCCAGAAAGGGCTGCCTGTCCGATCATCAAAATGCCATTGAACTGTCTTGACCGTGTGTTCGTCCAACTTCGCTCGGGCATCGGCCGCCTTTTGGGCGACGTCGGCGGAAATCAAATCAGCTGTGCTCATTGCGTGATCAACCACAGTGTGGGTGCGGGGTGGGAAAGGATCGGAAGGACTTCTAAACTACCGCCCAGAAATCGCGATTGCAACCGAACCGCCGGTGCACGGGTGGTCCGAGGCCCGTTCCGGCTTCCATGCGGGACGCTCAGTTCGACGGGCGACGGACCGGTGAATTGCGGTCGGTCGCTAACATGTTTGCTAGCCGGCAAGCGGAATTGTGTGAAATTGCGTCGATGCCGCCAGCCAATCGCCCAAATTGCCAATTATTAACAAGTGTGGAAAAAGTGCGATGCGGTGCCCTTTCGCTGCCGATGGTGAAGCGATATCATCCGTGGCCCTTCGGGCGATACGGAATGCCAGAAATTTTTGAATCATTCGCAACTGCGATCCTGAAATGACTAAAGCTAAAGCCAAAACCAAGATGAAAACCCACAAGGGGACCAAAAAGCGCTTCCGCTTGTCGGCCTCGGGTAAGGCAATGCACCGTCACGCTGGCACCAGCCACTTGGCGACCGGTTTGACGAAGAAACGTCGTCG
>DIUH01000157.1:318-1344 GCA_002428205.1 Planctomycetaceae bacterium UBA6163 | reverse complement strand
AGGTGGCATTCCGCCGCTGGTTGAGTCGTTCGTTGCGGAGGCCTGATCCCGACACTGCGCAATTTCGGTTGGAGTTTTACACCGATGCGTACAACCATTGGACACGCAAGACGACAGTCCAAAAAACGTCTTTTCAAAGCCGCAAAAGGTTTTCGCGGCAACCGCAGCAAGAACTTGCGAACGGTCAAGGAAACATTGCTGCGAGCCGGTGTGTTCGCGTTCCGCGACCGCCGAGTCAAGAAGCGCGAGTTCCGCAAATTGTGGATCATCCGTATCAACGCTGCCGTTCACCAGCACGGGATGCGCTATGGCGAGTTCATGCACGGCCTGAAATTGAGCGGCATGCAACTCGACCGAAAGATGTTGTCGGAAATGGCAATTCACGACGCCGATGGCTTCAAGACCGTCGTTGATCAGGTGAAACTGGCTTTGGCAAACAAGCCTGCACCCACCCCCGCTGGCGCTTGATTTCACTGAATCGTCACTAACCTTTGCATTGCACCGGGTGTCTACGACCGGTGCAATTCGGTTGATATTGCATCGTTTATCGGGCTGTTTAGCGCAAGTCAACAGCCAGCTTTCTCCGAATTGACGGTCCGCAGCGATGTCGCTTGCAAACTTCTTATCGAAACTTGACGAGTTGGAATCCGAGGCCGCGGTGGCGATCCGCAGCGTAGCTGATTCCGAACAACTCGAGTCGGTTCGCGTCCGGTTTTTAGGCGCTAAGAACGGCGTTTTGAAGGAAGTTCAGAAGTTGCTTGGGACCGTCGACGGTGCCGAAAAGCCGGCTGCCGGAAAGCGGCTGAACGAAGTCAAACAGGCGATTCAGGACGCTTTTGAATCAGCCAAGGAAGTCGTGCTCGGTGGCCCAGCGGCTCGAACCGGCCCAACTCCCGACCCGACGCTGCCCGGGACCCCGCTGCGAATCGGCCACGCCCATCCGGTGACTCAGACGATCGAGCACCTGAAGGAAATCATGGGCCGGATGGGTTTTACGACCGCCGAAGGCCCCGAAGTCGAAGACCC
>DIUH01000157.1:0-272 GCA_002428205.1 Planctomycetaceae bacterium UBA6163 | reverse complement strand
AGCCAGACCAGCACCGTGCAGATCCGTGTGATGGAAAACAGCCGTCCGCCCGTTCGCATTATCTCGCTCGGCCGTGTTTACCGTCCCGATGCCCCCGACGCGACTCACTTCCCCATGTTCCACCAGATGGAAGGGCTGTTGGTCGATACGCACGTGACGATGGCTAACCTGAAGACCGTCCTGCGCGTCTTCGCCAACAATTATCTCGGTGGCGACGTCGAAATCCGTTTCCGCCCATCGTTTTTCCCGTTCACCGAACCGAGCGTCGAAGT
>DIUH01000096.1:549-2832 GCA_002428205.1 Planctomycetaceae bacterium UBA6163 | reverse complement strand
CCTTGCGAATTGTTTATGACCAGCAAGGCTCGCGCGATCGCTCGCGTGGCCCAAAAGAAACTCGGGTTCCGCTATCGCGTCGACGTCATCCCGCTCGATGCGTCGCTGGTTCGCGGCAGCCACGGACTGCACACACGACCCGAAGATGGCCCGCTGGTCGTGGGGCCCAAAGTCGCTGACTCACTGCCAACCGATATGCGCGAAATAAAAAATTACATTCGCTCGTTGTTGGGAAAGTAAATCAGTATCGATCTTCAGGCGTCGAGCAAACGCCAACAAGGTTCACAATCGTGCCGCTGACCTCCCCTCACGGCAAACACTCGTGCCTTATTGTTTTCTATAACGACGACATCACGCATTGGGTAATGCCCGATCGCTCTGCAATCCGTCGCCAAACATCAGCATTGAACTCAAAATGTGATTGAACCAAGGGAGACGATCGGTCACAATGCGATCAATGCGTGCCGCTTCGGCGACGTGCGTTCCCGCCTGCCGTTCATCGCGTTCCCCGCCCGCCCAAACGGTCCCACCTATGTTATGCCGTCTGTTGGCCCATGCTTTTGCCTTGGTATCGTTCGCAACCGTTGCGACCCATGCAGTCATCTCCCGTGGCAACGAGTCTGGACCGATCACCTTTGAACATGACATCCGTCCGCTTTTAAAGGCCCATTGCTGGCACTGCCACGGCGAAGAAGCGGAAGTGGAGGGGAAACTCGACTTGCGTTTGGTCCGTTTCATGCACACCGGTGGCGATTCAGGCCCCGCGTTTGTTGCTGGCAAGGCCGACGAAAGCTTAATTGTCCAGCGTGTCGCCAGTGGTGAAATGCCACCGGGCGATGTCGAAATGCCCGCCGAAGACTTGGCGAAAATCCGCCGCTGGATCGATCAGGGCGCGACCACTTCGCGACCCGAACCCGAATCTCTAGCCGTCGGCGATATTTTTACTGACATCGATCGCGAACACTGGTCCTTTCAACCGATTCGTAAACCGGAAGTGCCAGTGGTGCCCGCCGATGTACCAGTGGCCAACCCGATCGATGCGTTCTTATGGCAAAAACTAAACGAGAAACAGCTTTCGTTTTCCCCGCTTGCCAATCGTGAAACGCTGATCCGACGATTGTCGTTCAACCTGCACGGCTTGCCACCGTCGTCCGAAGCGATCGCCGATTTCGTTTCTGACACTCGGCCTGACGCTTATGAACGCCTTGTCGAAACGATGCTCGATTCGCCCGCCTATGGCGAACGTTGGGGACGACACTGGTTGGACATCGCCGGCTATGCCGACAGCGATGGATACACATCCAAAGACACACAACGGCAATGGTCTTATAAGTATCGCGATTATGTGATTCGCTCGCTGAACGAAGACAAATCGTGGAAAGACTTTATTGTCGAACAGCTCGCTGGTGATGAACTTGTGCCACTGCCTTATCAAAATCTTTCATCCGACGCCGCCGAAAAATTGATCGCGACCGGGTTTCTGCGCATGGGCCCCGACGGCACCAGCGACGGTTCGGCAGATCAAAACGTCGCTCGAAACGACGTGATCGCCGAAACCATTAAGATTGTGTCGACATCGTTATTAGGCATGACGGTCGGTTGTGCCCAGTGCCACTCACACCGCTATGATCCGATCTCGCATGTCGACTATCACCGCATTCGCGCGATCTTTGAACCGGCATACGATTGGAAGAACTGGCGATCGTCGTCCGCACGGCTCGTTTCACAGTGGTCCGACGAAACACGGACGCGGGTTGAGGAGGTCGAAAAACAGTTAAAAGAACTTGCCGACCAGCGATCAGCCGAACTTGACCAGATCGTCGCAGATACGTTCGAGCGTGAACTGGCGAAATTGCCCGAGGAGATTCAAGCCGCGGCACGCGAAGCCCGGCAAGCCGCCGATAAAGATCGTACGCCCGAGCAAAAACAGTTGATCAAGGAGTATCCGTTTTTGAAGGTCGACCGCGGGTCGGTTTATCTCTATTTGCCCGATCGACTGCGTAAGTTCAATGAGAAATGGGACAAGACACAGGCCGATGCCAAGGCGCTCCGGCCGGCTGACGATTTGATTTTCTGTCTCACCGAAGTCGCCGGAAAGGTTCCCGAAACCAAACTCTTTTATCGGGGTGATATTAACCAACCTCGTGACGCGGTCGCTCCGGGTGATTTGGCGATTATCAATCCCGATAACGTCACGATCCCCGAAAAAGATCCGAATCTGCCAACGACCGGTCGACGACTCGCCTACGCAAAACATTTAACCAGCGGCCAACATCCGCTGGT
>DIUH01000096.1:0-420 GCA_002428205.1 Planctomycetaceae bacterium UBA6163 | reverse complement strand
TGCTTGGGCGAATGTCGGTACGTCGTTTGGAAGCCGAAGTGGTACGCGATGCGTTGTTGGCAGTTTCGGGCCAGATTTCTTATAAGATGAGCGGATCGCCGGTACCAGTCGCACCGGATGACGTCGGGCAAATTGTCGTCGCCGCCGATAACCGCGATTCGGCCGGCCGGCCTTCTAATAAAGTGATCCCGCTGGGCGAGGAAGAATTTCGGCGCACGGTTTATGTGCAAGTCCGACGGTCGATGCCGCTGACGGTTTTAGAACCATTTGATATGCCGTCCTTGGCACCCAATTGCGAAGTCCGCACTCAGTCGACCGTCGCGCCGCAATCGTTAATGATGATGAACAGCCCATTCGTTATCGCGCGAATGAAATCGATGGCCCAGCAGATCGTCCAGCAATTCGGCGACGACCCGGCAA
>DIUH01000252.1:3317-5708 GCA_002428205.1 Planctomycetaceae bacterium UBA6163 | reverse complement strand
AGGTTCGCATAGTCGGTTCGATACGCTTCTTCCAATCGCACCAGCAGGTCGAAGCGCCGCTGGCCTTCGAGGACTTCCGAGACCACTTGGCCTTGCAGCGCGGTTTGAAGCACTGAAGCGACCGATTGCCGTGTGAGTCCATAGAGCGCCAGGTCGTCGCCACGAAGTTGAATGTGCAATTCCGGAGTCATCTGAATCGGTTCGATCATCGGCTTGGTCAACCCAGGAACGTCGGCAATCGACGCATTGACCTGATCCGCAAGATTCAACAGTGTGTCGAGATCGTCGCCATGGATCTTCACCGCAATCTGCGCATAAACGCCCGATACCATGTGGCTGATCAAGTGCGCCAGCGGTTGCTCGACTTCGATGTCGACGCCAGGGACTTCCACGCTGATTCGCTTTCGCAAGTTGGCGATCATCTCATCGCGATCGTGATCCGCCTCGGGATTCATACTAAGAATGTATTCGCCAAAGTTGACTGGCGAAGCGTGTTCGTCCATTTGGGCGCGGCCGGTGCGGCGAACAAAGTTCAGGATCTCGCCATCAGGATTCACCGGACTTTTCTGCATCGACTTGAAAACCGCATCAATGTTTGCCGACACCTGGTTGGATGCCTGCAACGATGATCCAGGGGGCAGCGTTACGTTCACTTGAATGCTGCCTTCGTCGAATGCGGGCAGAAAGTTTCGACCCAGTTGTGCGACTTGCCAAAATGCGACCGCGACGATCGACCAAGTGATTATCAATAGCAGCGTGGGGATCTTCATGCTCATTCGGATCAGCGGATCGGTGAACCACTTGAGTATGTAAAGTACCGGCCCGTCATGCTGGCGATGGGTCGCCTTGGATTTAGGAAGCAGGTAGTAGGAAAGTACCGGCGTTACGGTTAACGAGACAAGAAATGACGAAAGGATCGACACGACGTAGGCGAACCCCAGCGGCGTGAACAATCTCCCTTCGACGCCAGAAAGCGCGAACAGCGGCAAGAAAACGAGAATAACAACCAGAGTGCCAAAGAAGATCGAACTGCGAATTTCCTTGCTCGCATGGTAGACGACATCAATCGCAGGCAACGGTTCATCACGCTGGTTATTCTCCTTCAATCTTCGAAAGATATTCTCGACATCCACAATCGCATCATCCACAAGTTCTCCCATCGCGACTGCGATTCCGCCC
Source organism: Planctomycetaceae bacterium UBA6163 (assembly GCA_002428205.1). GTDB lineage: Bacteria > Planctomycetota > Planctomycetia > Pirellulales > Pirellulaceae > UBA6163. The sequence goes on along the minus strand of DIUH01000252.1, from coordinate 4,529 downwards.
AACGTCATCACGTTGATCGAAAGCTCGCTGCCGCTTAACCAACCGACAACGCGAAAGACCAAGGTTGTCATCACCAGCGACATCGGGATTGCGGTCAGCGTGATAAACGTGGTGCGAAAGTTCAGTAAGAATAAGAACAGCACAATCACAACAAGCGTGGCACCGATGACGAGCGCTTCGGCAACATTAAAGACGCCGCGATCGATGAAGTTTTTCAGGCGGAAAAGCTCGGAATTGATCACAATGTCCGCCGGCAACGAAGCTTCGACTTCGGCGAACGCGGCTTCCGTGTTGTCGGTCAATTTGCGGGTGTCGACATGAGGTTGCTTGACAACGGTGAAGACGATTCCGCTTTGTCCATTGATACTGCCGTCGCCTCGTTTCAATTCGGAACCTTCAACAACCGATGCAACCTGCTGCAACAGGATGCTGCGTTTGGATGATTGGGCGACCGGGATCTTCAGCAATTCGTCGATCACGCTGTGACCGCCGGTCCCAAGTCTGCCGAGAATACGAATGGGACGTTCGGACTCGCCCTGGATCGCGAAACCTCCGCTGGTGTTGATGTTGCTTTCGCTTAGGGCACGCTGAACGTCNNAAGACTTCGGCGACACCGCTGACCTTCAACAATCGTGGCCGGATCACCCAATCGGCGATCGTTCGCAGGTCCAGCGATTGCTTGGTGGGCGAATCGAATCGAATCTCATGAACACCCGAGTCAAATCTTACAACCGCACGATAGCCTTGACTCGAATCAGTCCCTTGCAGGGTCAAAGGTTCAACCAATTCGAAAGCAGTCGATTCCCACGATTCGGGCTTGTGGCGATCGGTAACACGCCATAATTGAAACGATGGATCATCGCCGGATAACATCAATTCGGCCATCGCTTTGGTACGTCCGACCGGCGCCAACATTCCTCCGGTGGGCCCGGTTTGGCGATAGATACCGGCGACGACGATTTGGCCCATGATGGACGAAGGGGGCGTCATTTGTGGCGAAATACCAGCTGGCAGAATCGATTGGAGCGCCGACAGTCGTTCGCTGACCGTTTGGCGAGCGGCGCGGATATCAGTCGACCAATCGAACTCCACATATAACACGTTCAGCCCTGCGGTCGTCTGGCTGCGCACGGCTTGCACACCGCTGGCGCCCATCAATGCGATTTCGAGCGGCTGAGTCACCAGCGTTTCGACTTCTTCGGTGGCCAAGCC
>DIUH01000252.1:0-3205 GCA_002428205.1 Planctomycetaceae bacterium UBA6163 | reverse complement strand
TTTGATTTTTAATTGCTTGCTTGTGCAGATTTTCGGGTTGCTACCATAATTGCGGTCAGCTGATTCGCCTCATCAAGCAATGGTTCCACGCGTTCACTTGGCAGCAATTCTCCCTCGATGATCAACTCCATCCAGTAACCGCTTTCGTCCGCTTCGCCAATTCGATCTGGTCCATTTCATCACTCTCAAATCCATAAAATTTCAAATTTCAAGCCTCAAGCCTCAAGCCTCAAGCCTCAAATCAATGGGCTGCGTGGACGGTTCCGTCGGCGTGGACGTGCATGCCGGGTTGCATGCCGCTTGCGGATTGAGACTTCAGCACTCGGCGCAGCGAAGCGGCAGCATTTTGGGCCAGGTAGGTTCCTGGTGTGATGCTGCCGTCGTTGGCGATTACGATGTTCCAACTGTCTTGATGGACCACATGCACCGCGATTTGATTGAACAAGTCGCCGTTTTGTCGATAAACAAAGGCATCCGGTCCTTCACGAACGACCGCTTCGGACGGCATCACAAAGACGTTGGTAAACTTCTCCACAGGCACTTCGATGCGAGTGCGTTGACCGGGGCGAAATCGCCACACGAGAAATTGAGTGCCCTCTTTTTCATAGGTTCGCAATTGATTTTGCAGCGGCACAAAAAAGTCAAACGTACGCGTTTCGACATCAATCGTGTTAGAAAAATGTCGTATTTGAAACTGCTGGCCAAGCGGTGGCCACAGTTCAGCCGAATCTTCCGCGAATCGAATCTCAACCGGCGTGCCATTTTGCGCCGCCTGTTCTATTAGGCCCGCTTCGCGTTTGAACCCGTGTCCAACAACGTATAACGATTGATGATTGGCAAGGCTGATGATCATCTCGCCAGCTTGAACGGTTTGTCCAAGCTCGACCGCCAGCGACTGGACTTCATAAGTGACGTCGGCCTTGACTTCGTAGTTGACCGTTTGAACTTCTTGCCGTGTCAAATCTTTCAGCAGGGCCGAATCGGCTCGCGGCGGCGGCGCGACCACTTCAACCGACGAAACAAAGTTGCCTTGGGAAACGGCATCAATCTGTTCCGCACTCAAGCCACGATTGAGCAGCTCTTGTTTCGCCGCTCGGACCATCATCTGCTGTCGCTGCTGTTCGTTCTTCAGCTCGATCAATCGCGATCCCGAGATTGCTCCGGCGATCGCGGCGTCACCGAGCCGATCGATTTGGTTTTGGACCAATGTGGCTTCGTGAGCCGATTTAAAAAGCTGTGTCTGAGTCGCTTGCAGGTATTCGCTCAGAAGCCGAACGGTCACTAAGCGTTGACCGGGATAAACGGTATCGCCCGGATAGACGTGAATCTCCGACACGACACCCACAGCCGGCGATGTCACGCCACGATCTGAAATCCCAGGTCGGTCTGCAACGATTCCAGGAATCGATAGGGTTCGCCAGTAGTCGGATGGACGAGCGGCCTTAACGACCAAACGGAGATTTTTTCTCGCTTGTTCGCCGAGTTCCAGAATCTTAGGTTGTGAGGTTTCAGCGACTTGTAACGTCGTGTCCGATTCCTGTTCAATCACAGGNNTGGTCGAATGAACATCCGACGTGTGTTATCGCGACCAATGTCGCGAATAAATACGTAGGTCCGAACGTTTTTAATAAACGCATGGCTTATCAGGCAGCAGTAAAGGCTTGGGAAGAATTGAAACGGACGAACTGAGTGCGCGAGCACTCAATCGATCGAATCAAAGCCTTAGCACAGCGTGCAGGAGATAGAGCGGCGGACCGGAGGCGAGCGAATGTCGCCGCAAGTCAAGTCGGAACGGTTGCGAAGACGAGTGTGAGTCGTCTTCAAAGCATGCGACCATATCGCCCGAGCCAATTTCTAGCGGGCCATGTTGAGCGGCTGAAAACCAATAGTCGACAGCCGACACATAGATCGCATCAGAATCGTGATCGACGGGCGCCGAATCGGCGTGAGAAGCATCATCATGACGGTGGTCATGTTCGTGATCGCAATCCCGTTGATGATGGGAATGTCGGTGCGATCGATGATCGTGATGCTCAGGATGCGAGTGGTTGCTGAAATGGAAATGAGCACGACTTTGCCCGGGCGACGAGTGCGTACCGCTATCGTGGCAGTGGGCAAAGGAGTTGCCCACCACGAAGAACGGNNGTTTCAGCATCGGGTTCACTTGAAGTTCAGTTTAGCGAGAAAACGGGCTGTGACCAGTGAAGCTGGGCAGTTCTCAGCGTCGGTCGGCTTTCCTCGCGACGAAACGGGCTGTTGATTAATTAACCCGACGCGGGAGTTTTGAACTTGCGCTAATTCATGGTTCTCGATTTGAAAACCACGTAATTTGCGGTGTTTATCATAACCCGACGCGTGAGCGAGGGCCTGGATATGTATGTCGCCAAAGCGACGTAAGTCGGTCCCTCGCTCACGCGTCGGGTTGGGATGCCGCCGCTAATTTCGCAATAAGACATTAAATCAACAGCTCGGAAAGATCTCCCGGTTTTTTGCTAGCAAGCCTGGCCGTCGGCACCGGTCGGTCTTGACTTGAGTCGATTCGGAAAACTATCCCAAAATAAGTGTGCGAGTTTTGTCATTTTCCGCGAGGTTGATTCACAGTGAAGCAAGACGGAGGCGATACGCGAGCGACGCGCCAGATCGCGCTCCGGTTCTGTAATGCAATGCATCCAGCATCGCATGGCTTGGTCGCGCTGGCGATCCTGTTGGCGATGCGTTCGTCGTCGTTTGGCCAGTCGTATCCTCAATTCGCGCCCGTGACGGGCGGAGCGAACTCGCCGGTCGACATTCCGAAAACCAACTTGACGCCCGTCCCGCGGACGACCGCTCCTCCGCCGGTTACCGGTGGCAACTTGTACGATCCTTACGCTCGCGGCCCCTCGGCTGGGACGTTCGCGCCAGCCCCGCCAGCGTTTGCACCAGCCGCACCAGCCGCACCAGGGTTCGCGCCCGCGGCGCCGACAAACTCGTTCCCCGGCTGGTTGCCGGGAACTCAGCCACCGCCGTCGACGTTTTCTGCGCCATCGGTTTACGGTGCGCCGCCACCGACATTTGGAACGGGCAATCCGGGTTTTAATAATCAATCGCTCGGTCAAACCGGATTTGGACAGCCGAGCTTAGGGCAACCGAGCCTTGGCCCGCCGATCTATGGCCAACCGCCCACATTCGGCCAACCATCGTTTGGCAATACCTTCATGCCGCCGAC
>DIUH01000412.1:3931-5589 GCA_002428205.1 Planctomycetaceae bacterium UBA6163 | reverse complement strand
CCGAACAACCACGTGCCGAACAACCTCGGGTTGAGCCGCCGCGTGCCGAACAGCCGCCTCGACGCCATCCCGACCCGCTCGAAGCAATCGTTGCGGTCGACCGCGAGCCGACGGTGCCAGGGTTCGATGTACCCGAAGACCGATCACCGGGTGCCGTGAAGGTTCCGGTTCGTCGTTCGGCCTGGGACACGTTGATCGGCACCTTGGGAATTCGGACTTCATCCGAGCCGGTTGCCGAAAAGCCGACCAGGCCAGCCCCACCGCCCGAAAAGCCGGCCGCAGAAACTCGTGAACCCGATTTCCGACAGCCTCGCGGCCGCGACCGAGACACGGGCAGCCCAAGGCGTGACCAACCCGCCGTTTCACGCGATGAACCGCGCGAAGAAGCAGTCGGCGGTGGCGGTTTCGGTGCAGGCTTGATCGACCTCGATCAACCGGCCCAGCGTACTGGCGGTGCTGAACCACGACCGGAAGCCGACGATGACCGGCCACGTGGTCGCGGACGGCGCGGCGGGTCGCGTCGACGCGGACGGGGTGCCGATCGTGAAATCGAAGCGGTTCCCAAGGCAAAGGGCGAAGCCGATATCGTCGACATCGACTGGGAGCTCGATTCGGACGAAGACCTCGACGCACCGATCGGCGAGGCACGCGCGGCCGAAATTGAGTCGGTGCCGGAACCGGGTTTATCGCCCGATGATGAAGAAGGCGAGTTTCGTGGTCGACCACGTCGTTCAAGACGCCGTGGCCAACGACAAATGTTGTCGGTCGATGACATCGAAAGTGGCTCGGTCGCAGGCCCATCTCGTGCTCCGTCGCCGCGTGATAGCGATGCGCCCGCGGATCGACCTCGTCGACGCGAGGAAACCGGGGGACGCGACCGCGGCCCTCGCGTTGAAACAGTTCGCGGGGAAACGCCGCGCGGCGAAGGTTCACGCGGCGAAGGTTCACGCGGCGATTCGTCTCGACGCGACGGTGGTGGTCGAACCGACCGCGGGCCACGGCCACCACGTGGCCGTGCCGATGAACCGGTCGCACGCTCTGCCCCGCGTTCGGAAACTCGTCGTCCGGAAAGTGTTCGGGGCGATGACGACTTTGTCGAGTTCGATGACGACGATGCCGACGGCTTTGGCAGCGGCTTGCTAGCCGAAGCCAAGCCGGTTGCCGATGAAGGCGACGAACCGCGCGCACGACCACGTCGACGTCGTGGGCGCCGTGGCCGTGGTGGTGCCGCTCGCGAGGATCGGCCCGAGGTCGAAGGTTCGGCTGAGCTGATCGATGCACCGGACGAAGTGCTCGAATTGCCCGCGTTTGACGATGACTTGGAGGACGACGACGAAGCGGATCGCTTGCGTCGGCGTTCTCGAGGCGGACGCTCGCGCGGGGGACGACGACCTTCTGGCGATCGAGAGGCGGCGGCGGGCGACCGCGAATCCGAATCCGCGCCTCGCGGCGTCGACTTTGTCGCCGATCCGAAAGCCCGCAGCGTCCCGACTTGGCTGGAAACCGTCAGCCTGCTGGTCGATTCGAATATCCAGCGAAGATCGTCCGGCGGTGGCGGCGGTGGAAATCGAAACCCGGGAAACCAAGGGCGAGGCGGACGCCGATAATGTGACTGGCCAGACGCCTTCCGAAAAACTTCATTTTCGCTTAGTCTGGCA
>DIUH01000412.1:3569-3804 GCA_002428205.1 Planctomycetaceae bacterium UBA6163 | reverse complement strand
TCAGAAGCTTTGACATAGGAAGCGTTGAATAGGCAGTGCGTCCCATGGCTAGGTCGCTATAATTCATCGCCATGGCCAAATCAGAATCTTCTCCGTCGACTTCCGACGTCCCGACGCCTGCCGAAAACGAACGCGATGACGCGACGGATGTTCGCGACAATCGCTACGTCGTCGTTGCGCGCCGCTATCGCCCCCGCAGTTTCGATCAATTGGTCGGTCAACAACACGTTGGCCA
>DIUH01000412.1:0-3469 GCA_002428205.1 Planctomycetaceae bacterium UBA6163 | reverse complement strand
GACGTCGACGTGTTGGAAATCGACGGCGCGAGCAACCGTGGGATCGATGAAATCCGTTCGTTACGCGCAGGCGTCGGTGTGCGTCCGAGCCGATCGCGGTACAAGATTTACATCATCGACGAAGTCCACATGTTGACCAATGCGGCCTTCAATGCGCTGCTNNAGCCGTTGCCAGCGATTCGATTTCGCGCCAGTCCAAACCGAATCGATTCTCGGGCGATTGCGTGAAATCGTCGACGCCGAAGGGGTCAAGGCGGATGAAGAAGCGTTGCGATTGATCGCTCGTCGCGCCGACGGTTCGATGCGTGACAGCCAATCGCTGCTCGAACAAGTGATGAGCTTTAGCAGTGGCGAATTGACCACACAAACCGTCCACTCGATGCTCGGCACCGCTGACGATGCGCGGCTGCATGATCTCGGCAAGGCGCTCGCCGCTGGGGACGCTATGGCGACGCTGCAACAAATCGACCGTGCCTGTGGGCAAGGCGTCGCTGCGGGTCAATTGGCCGAACAAATGCTCGGATACTTTCGCGACCTGATGCTCGCCACGGTCGGCTGTCCGGCCGAAATGCAACGCCACACCGGCGAATCGCTGCACGGCGAACTGAAATCGCTGGGCCAGCAATGGGGTCTGCAGACGGTCTTGGCGATCCTCGGGATGGTCGACCATGCGCTGGTCCGAATTCGTCACAGTCTGCATGGCCGAGTGTTGTTGGAATCGACGCTCGTCCAAGTCTGCCACCTGCCGAACCTGCAGGCGGTATCGGACCTTGCCGCTTCGTTGGGTGGTGGCAAACCACTGGTCGGCGGCCGGCCAGCGTCGCTTGATCAAAAAAAAAAGCTTGAACCCGTAACCGCAACCGTTCCGGCGGTCGAATTACCACAAAATCCGCAGCCGACCGCCGATTCGGTAGTGCCTCGCGCGACGTATTCGCCCGGCGAAGACAAAATCGCGATCGCCCACCCCGCCGTCACTGTGCGCCCACCCGCGGCGAACGCGACAACGGGACGCAATGTGCACCCAGCTTCGCCGGCCAACGGATCGGCCGCATCATCGGGGCCTCAATTGCGTCCGCCGGGTGCATCCCCTTCCGCCGCACAGCCTGCGCGCTCTGCTGATGCACCCGTGGCGCGGTTTGACCCCGGTGGTGGCAGCCAACCTGGCTTTAAGCCGGCCGCGTCATCAACCAATTCCGGTGGTGGTGCGAGCGCGGCGGCACGCACAGCCGTAGCCGCAAAATCGCGCGCCCAGATGATGCGCGAAGTCGAACTGGACCCATACGTTCAGAGCTGCTTGGAGATTTTCGGCGGCGAAATTGTCAGAATCGACCCGCCGCGTCCGAGCACGCCCGACGCCAGTTCCGCCAACCGGCCCGGCCAGCCCCATGAGGCCGGCGCCTAAAAACAGACTACCCGTCGTCGCACAGCTATCCTTTATGATCGCTGCCACTCAATTCCCTTCCCACGTTCCTTCATCACACAAACCACTATGTTCAAATCAATCGGCGGATTGGGCAATATCTCATCCATCCTCAGCAACATGCACAACATCGGGCCGCGGATGAAGGAGGTGACGGTGCAGATGCGCCAGCAACGGATTGTCGCCACCGCAGGCGACGGCGCTGTTGAAGTCATCATCAACGGAATCGGCGAAATGCAGGAAATCCGCGTTGGCGAAGAAGCGCGAGGCCACGCCCACCTGGAAATCTGGATCATCGAAGCGACCAATATCGCCGGCGCATCGGCCAAACGCGAATATGCCCAAGCGATCCAGCAAGTCGCCCAAGAAATGAACCTCAACCTACCAGGGCTCGATTCCTTGCTCGGCTCACTGACCGGTGGAGCCTAAACCGCATGTCGGAGTTCGCAGGAAGTGTAAACGAGCTGGTTCAGCAACTTGGGCGTTTGCCCGGGATTGGCCGGAAGTCGGCCGAACGATTGGCATTCCATTTGCTCCGGGTTCCCAAGGCGGACGCGCTCGCACTGGCCGATTCGATTCGGCGAGTTCGCGAAAGTGTCCACTATTGTGCCGATTGTTTTAACTTGGCCGAACAGGAGCGATGTGACATCTGCCGCGACCCGCGCCGCAACACCACTCAATTGTGTGTGGTTGAGCAGCCCCGAGATTTAATGAGTTTAGAGCAGTCAGCCGCCTATCGTGGACTGTATCATGTATTGCTTGGCCGGATCGCGCCGCTGGATGGTGTGGGGCCCGACCAATTGACGATCGACGCCCTGGTCGAGCGGGTTGCCGCTGGCGGGATCGAAGAAGTGATTATGGCGACAAACCCCACGGTGGAAGGTGACGGAACCGCGTTATTTATATCAAACTTACTGAGCGAGTTTCCGGTGCGGATCACGCGATTAGCTCGCGGGATCACCGCCGGAAGCGTATTGGAATATGCCAATCGTGAGGTTTTAGCCGATGCCTTAACCGGACGACAAACGTTGTGATGCAGGTTGCGACTTCACACGTTTGCAGTACCGGATTTTTGTCTCTTGTCCCACAGATGATTTCCATCGCATACTTCAACGCCCCAAACTGAGACCGATTTATGCGAATGTCGATGGGCCTCGAAGCCCGCCAACTACAAACCCAAAAACTCGCGCCGCGGATGATCCAGTCGATGGAGATTCTGCAGTTGCCGATGATGGCATTGCAGGAGCGGATCGAGCAGGAAATGAACGAGAATCCGCTGCTCGAACAGCAGGAAATCGATCCCAATGCGCCCGACGAGGGCGACGACGAAGATCGCGGCACGAACGAACCGGTTTCCGAAATGGAAAAGGAATTAGTCGTCGACAACGGCGACAATACCGACGATTTCGAACGCCTGGTGAACATGGACAGCGAACTGCCCAGCACCTTTGACGACTCGTTCCGCCAATCCTCCAACCGCATGCAAGACGATGCCGACCGACGGCACGACTTGATGAGCAACGCGGAAATGCGGCCCGAATCATTGAACGATTACCTGCTGCACCAACTGGCCGAACTCGACATCGATGATCGAGTCGAACAGTTCGCCGAAAGGATCATCAGCACGCTCGATGCCCGCGATGGCGGTTACTTGCGAATGCCGCTGGTCGATCTGTTGCCGCCCAACCATACGCCCGACGATGTGGCGATCGCCGAAGAAGCACTCAAAATCGTTCAAGCGATGGAGCCTCAAGGCATCGCGGCAAGAAATCTGCGCGAATGCTTGATCAACCAGCTCAGCTCCGATCTGCGTTACTACGAGGAAATGAAAACGCTGATCTCAAGCCACCTCGAAGATCTGGCCGAAAACCGCTTGCCGATCATTCAAAAGAAAACCGCATTCTCGATCGAAACGATCCAGGCGGCACGTGAGGAAATGCATAAACTGAACCCCAAACCCGGGGCCGCGTTTATGAAAACTTATGTGCCAACGGTCACCCCTGATGTGATCCTCGACCAAGATGAAAACGGCGTTTATAAGGTTCGCCT
>DIUH01000215.1 GCA_002428205.1 Planctomycetaceae bacterium UBA6163 | reverse complement strand
ACGGTAAACGGCTCGCCTGCCATCGGCACCACCAAATCTGGCTCGCCGATTTGCCATCCGCTGGGGAACACCTGCGACGCTTCCACCTCACTTGCGTCACCGAATGGAGCGCCTGCTTGAACCCACCGGCGGATCGTCTCTTTTTCCGCTTCAGACATGCGTCTTGAATTAACAAACTTGGCATGATCGTCGCTGGCGTGCCATGGCGGCATCCGATTGTTATCGATCACTTCGACCATCATGTCGGCCCAGCCAACGATTTCATCATAATCGGTTAAGGCAAAAGGCCCGATCTCGCCAGAACGATGGCACTCAACACAGTGCTGATTAAGAATCTTCGACACGTCGCGAGTGTAGGTAACGTCGGCACTGGGATCGATCGGTCGGCGTTTCGCGATGCGACAGCCTGCCGCTGTGGTCGTTGGAACCGAGACCGCTTTGCCGGATAGGTGTTCTTCAATCGCGATCCGCAAATCATCACGCGTCGGTTGGTCGGTAACGACGCCAGGTCGATATTGATCGTCAATGCGACCTTGATAAATGACTTGGCCAAGCGAATCGATTACGAATACTTCAGGAGTTCGCGTTGCGCCCAATCGCAGCGCAACTTGGCCGTCGTGATCTTTTAACATCGGAAAGGCTAACGACGAATCATCCAAGCCATGCTCCTTGGCATAATGGGCCAACTTGGCCAGCGAATCTTGTGGGTTACTGTTGATACCAACAAACTCCACTTCCTGGGAAGCGAACTGCTGTGCCAGATCCTTCAGTCGCGGGGCATACAACTTCGCGACGGGACAATCACAACCGAGGAAACAGACCACTCGCAAGCGTGCCGTCGATGTCGTCTTCAGGTCAAACACGTCGCCACTGGCCGAAGGCAGCGAAAAATCAAGCTGAAGCAACGGTGGTGCGATGGCATTGCCACTGGACTCGGCTGCGGGCAACGTCACCGCGCCACTAAAAGCGACCAGCGTGGCCAAGCCGACCGACATCAAACGCGTTTTCCAAGATACAGACATCACAGATCTCGACGCTTCTATTCTCATCGACTGCATTTTGGCAAAGGGATTCGTTGGGGCAAAGGGATTCGGCACGACCGGATACCTTTGAGGTTAGACTTTGTGTCCGAACAAATCCAGCCAGAGACGCTATAAAGTAGTTACGGCCCAGACATCGGTAAGGAAACACTTAATCCCTCGGAACCATCCCGTCATGTCAACCAGCGACGTACGATCGATCGATTCGCTGACTCGGTTGCGGCATACGTTGGTCACGCTTGCTGGCGATTGGACCGATTGTCTGCACCAAATTAAATATGCCGCAAGGCGAATTGAAGAACGCTTTTCGGTCGACATTCCGGCGTATTGGAGACATCAAGCCGAATTGGCCCACCGGGTGCTGGCTGAGTCGCTTGACAATCTGTCGCGGCTTCAGAGTGTCGCTGCAGGGGTGTCGGCGAGTGCCACCGAAGCGCGGATGCGTGTGGCCAAAGCGCGTCAGAGGTTGGCATTTTGCCTGGAAAAAGAAAAACGGTCGCGACAATTGGCTCTGGCGGTGCAGCAGGCCTGTCAAGAATTAAACGGTCCGATAGCGGAGGTGGCTGTGCACAGCGAAACGAACCTGCCCGCTGCCGCAGCAGAACTTGCCCGGATGATCGACCACCTGAGCCGTTACGCTGAAATCCGATCTTCACCGATCGATTCACCGGCCCAATTGCCTAGCCATCCTGATGAATCGCCGGGAGAACCGTTTAAATGAGTACACCGCTTGGGCCGCTGGTCGATGGCCAATCTCGCCTTCGCAGCGGCTATAAATCATTAGCAGAAACCTGGTCCATCGTTAAGGAGGACTGGCGAGACGGTCGTCGAGAGCAGTTCGAACGGGAACGCCTGCTCGCCCTGGGGCCATCGTTGACACGGCTGTCCAATGCCTTGGACAATCTGCGCGACTGCATCGTTAACGCCGATCGCGAGTTGGCCGACACTCATGGCGACGAAAAGTTCTGATCGTGCGCCGCCCCGTAATTCCGACTACCATAATTAACCGACCGCCAAGGCCTTTCACCCCGCCTCTCATCATTGGCCAACCATGACTCATTCACCCTTGGACTGGGTCGGGCTTTTCGCCCCCGACCGCCAACGTCGTTTGCTCGCCGGGGTCGCCGGCCGATCACAGCGGACCGGCAAGGATTTAGCCGAGTTGCGGAACCGCCTGACCGAGCAAGAAGAACAAGTTGTCGAAAAACTCGATCTTCGCCATCACCAGACGGTTGGCCAGTGCCGCGAACAACGACGCGAAATGCTGCAGCGTTGGGATGATGCCGAGGAAGCATTGACGGTCCAGTATGAAACGCAAACCCTCGCAAACCGCGACATGCTTTCACATTTGACGGTGAAGTTTCGAAAAAAACTGGCTGAGAATAAAGCCGACATCGACCGGAAAGTCGAAGCTCGCTGCGACGCCGTTGCGCATCAGTACGAAAACCGACGCAACATGCCCGGCCAGTTGATGCGTAAGGAACATTTGCAGATTGATGAGTCGCTTGGACCCATCACCGAAGAAATCGAATGGACCCGTGCGCTGACGATCCGACGGCTTGATCATTTACCCGAAGTTCCGTCCGACGATCCGTCCGACGATCCCCTCGACGACCAGGTCACGCAACCGACCCCAACATCGGTTCGCGAAGCGATCGACGCGGTTGCAATCCTGACTCGCCAGTTGAAAGAGTCCAATCGGTTGATGCAAAGTGGCGCAGCTTCTAAAACCGTCGACTCGTTTTACTTACCCGCCGGAGTCGCTGTTTTTATCGTGATTTGGGTCGGCGTCGTCACGCTGATCCAGCCCGAACAGTTGCTGTTGTGGATGTCAGCAAGCATCCCTATCGGCGGTGTGATCGGATTTTCGATCTACGGGATTCTGCTGATGCCGCTGCGCAAAATGACGCGGCGTGTTTATCCGACCAGCGAACGGATCTTTCGCGAAGCGAATCGATGTGCCGACGCAGGAAGGCGTGTCGCTAAAAAAATCGCTGACGAAACGAGTGCTGAATTGGTTGTCCGCCGTGATGCCCACCTAGCCGCGGCGGCACGCTGGAAAGCCGAACAGACCGAGGAAGCCGAGAAACGAATAACCGAAGAACACGCGGCGGCGAAAGCCAAGCTGGAAGCGGAGTTAAAGAAAATCGGCGAAACGTTTACGGCAAAGTTCAACCAAGTCGGCGCACAAATGCGTGGCGATGCCGATTCGTTGGCCGAATCGATCTCCGAAACCCTGTCGCGCGAAGAAGCCGAAACCATCGCAACTCGCCAAACGCTGGCACAGCAACGTGACGACGAACTGAAGCGATTAGAAACCCGGCTCCGCAGCGGCATGATCCACGCCCTGCAGCGAATCGACCTGACCCGCGATCGCTTGGCGGAACGCTTCCCATCGTGGACCCGTGTCGCTGCGGCTCCGATGGTCCAAGACACCGAACTGCCCTGTTTGCCAATCGGAGAACTGCGGATCGAGAACGCGTTGCGACAAACACTGGGCCTAACGCCGTCCCCAGGAAACGTTGCCAATGGCCGCGGTGGTGCCACTTTCCCTGCTGGCGCAACCGTTCACGTCACCGCGTCTTCGCACCCCACGATCGCTCACCAAGATGTCGCTCGGTCGCTGCCCGATTCAATGCCGATCGTATTGCACCGTCGGCTTCACGCTGGCCTGATCATCGAAGCGCCGCCGGCGTTTATCGACCAAGCGAACGATTTGGTGCAATCGATGCTGTGGCGAGCGATCAGCGGCGTCGCGGCCGGTCGCGCGAAACTGACCTTGATCGATCCGATCGGTCGCGGACAAAACTTTTCCAGCCTGATGGCGATGACCGATCATGAACCCGATTTGGTCGGTCATCGCGTTTGGACCGGCGAACGCCAGATTGAACAACGACTGGGCGAATTGGCGCACCGCGCCGAAGACATCTTGCAGGTGAACTTGCGCGACCGCTTTGAGCGCATCGAACAGTATAACGAAATCGCCGGATCGTTGGCCGAGCCCTATCGTTTGATCGCCGCGATTGGGTTTCCGGAATCGCTGACACGCGACAGCTATAAATCGCTTAAGGCGATCATCGACAGTTCGTTGCGTTGCGGTTCGTGGACGATTCTAGTCTGCGACCAATCGCGACCTTGGCCCGCCGAAATGCCGCTGCCAGCAACACCGCACATGTTGCGATTGACTATCGACGACAACGGCCGCTGGATTCACTCGACGCCGGAGTTTGCTGATCTGCCGTTGGTGCCCGCCGATTCACCACCAGCGACGTTGCGTCCCGAATTGGTTCGCAAAATCGGCGTCGCGGCAACCTTAGCCGCTCGTGTCGAAGTCCCCTTTTATCGGATTCTTGCCAACAAAGTCGAGCCGCACAATGGAAAGTCGGGCCATGCCGGTGGCAACCCAGCAAGCAACGACTCCGCGGTCCACTTGCCAACCGAAACCCGTAACAGCGCCGACAGGCTGCGGATCCCACTGGGCGTTCAAGGCGCGGGCCGAATCCAATCGCTACAGCTCGGCGAAGGGGTCAAGCAACACGTTTTGATCGCCGGCAAAACCGGCAGCGGCAAAAGTTCACTGCTGCACACGATCTTGACCGCCGGAGCCGCCTATTATCCGCCCGATCAATTGCATTTCTATCTGTT
>DIUH01000160.1:1568-3950 GCA_002428205.1 Planctomycetaceae bacterium UBA6163 | reverse complement strand
GATATCTATCCAAAACCAAGAAACTCGCGACTTCAAAACTCACGCGTCGGGTTGGGATGCCGCCGCTAGACATTAAAGCAACAGCCCGGTCAGCGAGAGACCGAAACTGCTGACCTGACGACGGAGCAAAAACATACCATCGCAACGCAATCGCCATTTCGTCATTTCGCCGTTTCGACAAACCGCGTCTCGCGAACGACCGTGACTTTGATCTCGCCGGGGTAAGTTAACTCCTGTTCGAACGCCTTGGCGATGTCGCGACAAATCTTCGCCGCGCTCTGATCATCTGCCTTTTCCGCATTGACGATCACTCGCAGTTCACGCCCGGCCTGAATCGCAAACGCTTGCTGCACCCCTTCGAAACGCTTGGCAATGTGCTCCAGTTCTTCCATTCGCTTAACGTACCTTTCCAGCGATTCGCGTCTGGCACCGGGACGACTGGCACTGCACGCGTCACCCGTGGCGACCAACATCGTGTAGGGATACTCAGTGACGATTTGATCATGGTGCCCCAACGCCGCATGCACCACTTCAGGCGCTTCGCCGCTGCGCCGCAATAGGTCAGCACCGATCTTCGGATGGCCGCCTTCCAGTTCGTGATCGGCCGCTTTGCCGATATCGTGCAACAGCCCCGCTCGGCGGGCCAACGTCGCGTCCATCCCTAACATCTCAGCCAATAACCCCGAAATGAACGCCACTTCAACACTGTGGCGCAGCACGTTTTGACTGTAACTGGTGCGGAAATGCAGCTTGCCCAGCATCTTCAGCACACGCTCCTCTAGCCCGATCACGTTCGTCTCGTCAGCCGCCTCACGACCTTTCTTCAGCACCAACGTTTCAATCTCCTTTTCCGTCGCTTCGACCACTTCCTCGATTCGCGACGGATGGATCCGCCCATCGTCGATCAATTTTTCCAGCGCCAAACGAGCGATTTCGCGACGCACAGGATCAAATCCGCTGACAATCACAACCCCCGGCGTGTCGTCGATAATCAAGTCGACGCCCGTCGCCTTTTCGAACGCACGAATGTTTCGGCCTTCGCGACCGATGATCCGACCCTTCATGTCGTCGTTGGGAATGTCGACCGTGCTGGTCGTCGAATCGGCCGTGTGGGCCGACGCGTAACGCTGGATCGCGGTCAGCAACATTTCGCGACTCTTGGCATCGATCGTCTCGCTCAACCGACGCTCGTGCCGCAGCAACATCGTGCCGATCTCGCCCTGCAATTCACGCTCCATCGACTCGATCAACTCCTTGGCCGCATCCTGCTGCGTCAAGTTGCTGACACGCTCAAGCGCCTGGCGACGCTGCTGCAACACTTCGTCGATCTCTGCCTGCTTGGACTGAATCTGCTTCAACTGCGTGGCCAAACGAATCTGCGTCCCCTCCAGCCCGCGCCGCTGTTTCTGCAGCGAATCCTCAACCTGTGTAAGGTGCTCCTCGCGACGGTCAAGCTTCTCTTCGCGGGCCAATTGCGATTTGCGAGACTGTGCCAGTTCACGCTCTACGTCAGCCTTCAGCGACAACGCCGCTTCACGCGCCTCAACCAACCGCCGTGCACGATCCGCTTCCGCATCTGTGGCGGCTTGCCGTAACAGGTTGTCCGCTTTCGACTGGGCATCACGCTCCAGCAATCGATCGCGGTAACGGAACCAGGCGATGGTACCACCAACCGCGGCGATGACAGTGATAAAGAGAGTTAAAATCCACAGGGGCGTCGTCATGATTGATCTTTGGCAAACGGTATGGCATGGGCCAACCGACCGGATCGATAACGCCAGCCGTCAAGCTGTCGGAGCTACAGCGGTCCCAAGTAATCGGAATCACGAACGCAAAAACCTGGCGGCGCGAGGCTACTAGGCAGCGAACGATCAAAAGAATGAATAGTTGCCACACGATGAAAATCATCTTGGGTGGAAAATAATGGGCAGTTTAGGACGAGTGAACGGCAGAGAAATCGAAATGTCAGTAGCCCGTCGCAATGCGCACAGTCAAACGCTTACGCGCAAAAGACGAACGTTCTTTTCAGGTTGGCTTGGTTTTCAGTAATTCAGTCACCGCTCGAAATGAAACCATCGGGACGTTCTAACGTCCCGAGAGCGCGGCGATCTAGCATACTATAGCCTTATTTTTAACAGCATCGCAAACCGGGCCTATGAGCGAACCCACACCCCCCGGCAGCACAGGCAAAACCTGGGGCATGCTGTGCCAACGCTTCGCCGAAGTCTTTTCAGCACAGTCTTACGGTCGCACCGGGATCGTGCTGGCGACCAGCGGCGGTGCGGACAGCGTCGCGCTCGCTCGACTGGTCGTCCACACTTGGCAAGATTCCGGCCGCGCCGACCCAAACCTGATCACACTGGCCCACTTCAACCATAAGCT
>DIUH01000160.1:807-1469 GCA_002428205.1 Planctomycetaceae bacterium UBA6163 | reverse complement strand
TTCGCGGCACAGGCCCGGTCGGACTTTGCGGGATTCCACCGCAGCGAGAACTCGGACAAGACTTCCTCCTGGTCCGCCCGCTGCTGAGCTTTCGCGGTCAACAACTGCGAGATGCACTTCGCGAAATCGGCCAACCCTGGCGCGAAGATCACACCAACGCCCAAAGCGATTACAACCGCAACTGGATTCGACACGAACTCCTGCCGCTGATCCGCACCCGATACCACTGGGCCGACGATGCGATCCTTCGCCTAATCGACTCGCAAAGTGGGTGGCACCAATTGCTCGCCGGCGAAGCGCAGTGCTGGAGCGATTTGAATGTGGCGGTTGGCGGTGATCGCGTCTACGTGAGACCAGGCCCGGTCCAGCCAGCCATCGTCAGCTTGGCGATCACGCCGATTTGGGATCGAATGCAATGGCCCCGCCGCGATCTCAGTGCCAATCACCACCAAGCGATCCACGCCTTGATCACCGGGCAATCAAACCAAGCGATCACCCTGCCCGGCGATATCCACGGCTCCGTCGATTGCGACGCCCATGGCGACAGCCGCATCTGCTTTCGACGGGCTAATCGCCACGGCAATTAACGCATATCGATTTCGCCCCCCTGCCCTTCCAACCATCACACTTGCCATGAACCTTGTCGATGTAAAAGTTCACGC
>DIUH01000160.1:0-799 GCA_002428205.1 Planctomycetaceae bacterium UBA6163 | reverse complement strand
ATGGCCGATGACCTCAGCCAGGCGCTCAGCGATCTGCATCAGGAAAAGAAGGTTCGCGCCGTGATCCTGTCGGGCGCTGGCGACGATTTTTGCCGTGGAATCGACGTCGCACAACTGCAACAGCACACCCACAAAGAATCGCTCGACGCAATGCCGCACTGGATCGAGCATTGGCAACGCGTGGGAGAATTGGTCGAGCAATTCTTACGCTTCCCCAAACCGATGATCGCCGCCGTCGATGGTGCCGCATGGGGCAGCGGCTTTGCCCTCGCACTGGCCTGCGATTTGATCGTCGCCAGCCGATCGGCCACCTTTGCGGTCCCGGCCGTGCGTCGCGGCATGATCGGAGGAATCGTCGCGCCGTTGTTGGCGTTTCGCTGTGGCGGTGCGATCGCGTCGCGGATGCTGATGACCGGCGACCCGATGACGTCACGAACCGCAATGCGCTGCGGTCTGATCACACTGCGACCACCGTCGGCGCAAATCTGGGTCGCCGCCAACGACCTCGCCAATCGCTGTGCCCAATCGCCACCGATCCCACTGGCCGCGACCAAACGGATGCTTAATGAAACGATCGGCGAAACGCTGCTGATGCAAATCAACGTCGGAGCCGCTGCCGGCGCTACCGCCTGCTCAACCGAAACCGCCGCCGAAGGGATGACCGCATTCGTCGAACAACGCACGCCGAAATGGCAACATTAAGACGGACCAACCGGCCCGCCCTGCCCCACGCGACGCATTCGTCTGTCTTCGCCGATCTTTTAACAACTCAAACGATCGCCACAAACCGCCACTTTGC
>DIUH01000131.1:888-3046 GCA_002428205.1 Planctomycetaceae bacterium UBA6163 | reverse complement strand
AGGACGCAATCGCCGCGATGGTCGCGCAAGAAGAGACCAAGAAGCAAAAACTGCGTGGGCTGAACGAAGAGATCGAAAGACTGCAACACCTTAAGGCTGGAGCGGCGGCAAAGGCCAAACAGATCGCATCGAAACACAACAACGACCCGGTCGCCGCCAAGGCCGATCCGGAGTTTGCCCGCTGTCAAACCGCGTTTCAAGACTTCAGCTCCACGCTTGCCGAAAAACAAGAACGTGCCGCCGAACTTGAAAGCGACTTGGAAGTGCTGGTCAAGAACGTCTCCGGCCACCAAACCCAGATCCAATCGCTGATGCGAGATTTGGAAAAACTGAAAGAAGAAAAACACGACGCCGTCGCGACCGTCTTGTCGGCCAAGGAAGAAGAACAAATTGCCGACATGATGACCGGCCTGAGCAACGATCGCACCAGCGAAGAATTGCGGGAATTGCGTGAATTACGACAAAAGGTCGGTGCAAAAGCACGTGTCAGCCGCGAATTGGCTGGCTTGGATGTCAAACGCGCCGAAGCCGACTTCATGGAGTTCGCTAAGAACAGCGAAGCGAACAACGAGTTCGACGCGTTGATCGGTCTGGCCGGCGAAGCCGCGAAAGTGGAAGCTCCGCGATCCGATGCCAAATTGCCAGAATGATCTGCTCGGTTAGCCGCAATGGCGNNAGCCGCGGTTCTTTAGCCGCAAAATCTATCACTCCCAACTATCCGTCGATCCTTCATCCCCAAACGAGGAAATCTCATGCGCAACCAAATCTTATCCCTCAGCTTAGCCGGCCTCGTGATCGCGGCCGGCTGTTCCAAGTCGACGCCGACAAACAACGGCGGTGGTAGCTCTGCGGCCGCAGGTAACACACCAACCTTCTCACTGGCGTGGAGCGAGTATCCGTCGTGGTCCGTTTTTGGCGTCGCGCATGAAAAAGGGATCATCGACGGCGCTGAAGGGAAACTCGGTCCAATCGAGAAAAAGTGGGGAGTCGATATCGTCCTCAAAGAAGCCGACTATGACACTTGCTTGACCTTTTACGGATCCTCGGAAACCGATGCGGTTTGCATCACCAACATGGACACGCTTGCTCCGTCACTCAGCCGCGATTCGGTCGCGATTCTGCCGACCAGCACCAGCGTCGGTGCCGATGCTTGTATCGCCGTCGGCGTTGACAATCTGGACGGATTGAAAGGGAAAACGACTTATGGTTTGGAGATGTCGGTTTCTCAATACTGTTTCGAAAGAAACCTTGAGTTGCAAGGTAAGACGATCGCCGACTATCCGTTCAAGAATATGGACCCGGGTGCCGCTGCCCAAGCGATGCAAACCAACCAAGCCGATATCGAGTCGATCATGGTATGGAACCCGTTCGTGTTGCAAACCCTGCGAACCCGCGACGGCGCGAAGGTGATCTTCGACTCGTCAACGATCCCCGAAGAGATCATCGACATGGTCGTCATCGGCAAAGATGCGCTGGCAAAAGAAGGTGGCGAAGCGTTCGCTGGAGCGATTGTCGAAGCGTTCTACGAAGTCAACAAGATGATGGCTGACAGCACGACAGGCGACGATACATTGATCGCGATCGGTCAAAAGTTCAGCAGTCTGGAANNGCCGACATGAAAGAAGTCGTCAAGCAAACACGATTCTATGGCACGCCCGATGAAGCGATTGCATTGTTGACCAACGAAAAGTTTCAAAGCGAAACGATGCCGCAAGTCGCCAGTTTCTGTGAATCGCATGGGATCGTTGCCAGCAAGCCGACGATCGGGTTCAACAAAGACGATGCCCAATTCAACTTCACAACGAAGTTTGTCGAAGCCGCGAAAGCTAAGTGATTTCAACGTCTTACCCGACTGAAACGATCGATCGATGATTCGACAACCCATCCAACTACGCACGCGGTTCGTGATTTCCGCGCTTTCGATTCTGGTCATGTTCATGGCCTACGAAGCGATCGCGATGCGTCAATCACGGATTAACCCGAAACAAACGGTTGTTCCCGGCATCACTTCGCTTTGGGATGGCATTCAAAAGATGACCACCCCCAACAGTCGAGGGGAAACGTGGTTGGTGGAAGACATGAAGGCGACCTATGGCCGTCTGTTCTTAGGGTTGGGCTTGGGCATCGGATTGTCGATCATCATCGGCGTAGCGATGGG
>DIUH01000131.1:0-836 GCA_002428205.1 Planctomycetaceae bacterium UBA6163 | reverse complement strand
GGATTGTCAGTCTTCTTTACACTAGCACAATCGATTTACCAGGTTGCCAGAAAAGATGTATCCGACCACAGCGTCTATAAAGCTTACAGCCTTGGGGCGACCAGCCCCGAAGTGATCTACGAAGTGCTGTGGAAACAGATATTGCCGCGAGTCATCGAATCGATTCGTCTGCAGATCGGACCGGCAATGGTCTTTTTAATCGCCGCAGAGTATGTCGTCGGCGACGTCGGAATCGGATACCGCATCCGTATTCAATCGCGAATCTTGAATATGAATGTCGTCTACATTTACCTTGTCATCCTCGGCAGCAGCGGACTGTTGATGGATTGGGGTTTGACCCAATTGCGCCGAAAACTTTGCCCCTGGTTTGGTGAGTAAACGATGACATTCGCACTAGAGATTAAAAACGTTTCTCACTGGTTCGGCACCAACAAGGTGCTCAACAACCTGAACCTGCAGATCGCGCACGGACAAATCGTTGCCGTCGTCGGTCCCAGCGGATGCGGGAAGTCGACGCTATTGCGAGCGATATTCGGCACCCATCCGCCCAAAGCTGGACAGATTTTGGCCGACAATGAACCGATCACCAAGCCGTGTCGATCGGTCGGCATCGTTTATCAACATTACACGCTCTATGATTTTTTAACCGCCAAAGAAAATGTCGCCTTCGGTCTGAAATTAGACCAAACCAGCCTGCCGTTTCGTTTATTCCAATTTCCCAAGTGGTTGGAATTGCAGCGCAATCACTTTGCCCAAGCGATCGACTTTCTCAATCGAGTTGGGCTATCGCACGCGGTCGACAAATACCCGCATGAGATGTCTGGCGGTATGTGCCA
>DIUH01000327.1:1853-4900 GCA_002428205.1 Planctomycetaceae bacterium UBA6163 | reverse complement strand
GTCACCAGCGGTTGCAATTCACGATAGTTCGTGTAGATCAACTCCGCTCGCGCAGCCGCCAATCCGCTATTGGGCAATCCATTGACCAGTCGCGTCAATTCGTTCCAGCGATCGACTAACAGTTTAGCCGTAATGGCGATCGTGCGATCGTCGGTGCCGTCGCTAATTTGGCGGTGAAATTGTTGTGTAGCAGCGTAAAACTGATCCGACGCGGTGCCGATCGCGTTGCGGAATGTCAACGGTTCCATCAGCCGTTTAAAGCGTTGGATATCAATATTGAACGTTTCCGCAGACGTTTCGATCGACGCCGCCAGGGTCAACAACTCTGTCCGCCCACGCCATGAACCGGTACCGAGAAAGTCGTGTAACGCGGTAAAGGTCGTGTTAACCCTGGCCAGCGACGCCTGCAATCCGCTGGCCGGATCGACCGTCGCCATCAACCGCAGCCCATCGTTCCACGCCGAGTCGATTTCCCGGAACATCGACTGAGCGGTCGATGTCACACCACCGCGACCGACTTCAGTCGCCAAACGCCGCGCCCGCTCGGAAAGCGCCCGACAGGTCTCGACAAATCGAAACTGATCCCGCGTCAAACGATTCGCCCCCCAACGGCTGACCTGATCCGCCAACGAGCTGAGCTCCCCGGGCAATCGCTGGGTCAAAAAGATCAACTCATTGCGATCCGGGGCCGCGGGAATCCGCAGTGTCGCAAACACTTCTTCGCCTTGGCGGCGGATCGATTCCAACCGCCGATGGATGTGCGGGTCGTTCAACTGATGCAACGACTGGGCATAAGTTCGCCACAACCGCACAAACTCGGTGAAGCTGCCGACGATCTCATCAAACTCCGCCCCTTCCATCCGATACGATTCTTGCCGCAGTTTTTCGCGCAGCAATCTTCCCTGGACTAGCAATGCCTCCGATCGCGCCGAGTAACCCTGCGATAATCGAATGTCGTCAAACATCGCGTCCATATAAGTTAATGTCACGATCATCAAATCTCTTAACCGCACCCGATCGATTGGTGGCGACAGTCCCAACCTGCGGTCGATCGCCCGAAACGCGTTATCCAGCTCATTCAGTCGCCGCGTGATCTCTGGCGTGATCTCACCGCCGGCCCGAATCCGAAATGCCGCGTCACGCCAACGTGTATCAAGCTGTTGGTAAGCGGCCGCGACCGCTTCGTAAGACTCGCCGCGACGAGTGCGATCGACCAACGAATTGCTCTCGGATTCCAGCACATAAAATTGTCCGATCGACGCCCGAACGGTTGGCATTGTCGTGTGGCGTCGCAATTCGGGAATCAAAACACCGATCGACGAATTGATCTGCGTCATCGAGTCGACGAACCAGTTTGCCGATTGGGCACGAGCCAGCGGGGTCGAAATCGCGACCATTGCGATTGCGAGGATCGACGCCCGCAGATTACCTGAATGGCATTTAACCTTTGTCAATCTGTTCTCTGGCATCACGATCGTATCCCCCATCAAAATCCGCCTACTCCGCGCACAGCGGCAGATTGTGGCAAATTGGTCAAAGTATAGCGAGTCCGATTCAGACTCGGTCTTCTGTTTCGGGGTCTTGTCAAGCGACATCCGATCGGGTGGGGAAGCCAGGTTGCAACGGCTGCGGCAGGACTTTACCACCCTTATGGGCTATACGCTTTACGCTCGGATAGATTTGTCCACCTGAATTTCCTGGCGAGCAGTGCCCAGTCGTCTAAAGGACGATTAAACACCTTTAACAGCGGCTGCGGAGTGTTCGAACAGGAATAATAATCCGAAATAATACTGCGAAATAGAAGTTAGCGGGAACATCTGGCGACAAAAAATCGGTATTCTAGGGCGTTCATCAATCCATTGTTGCCAACCTTCTTCCGCGCAAATTGCCCAAATTTACCCCGTTCTTGCGATCAGTTAGGTGCAAAGAATTTCGCTGAGATTAGTCTTGTAAGGCAGATGTACAGGCAGTCTCTGGCCGATTGACTCGGACTGAATGAGCGAGGTAGCCACGTCGAAACAACAGTGACTTGAACTTGTATGCGGGAGCAAAACCTTGATCACCATAGCTGAACTAAAGTCACTAACTCGGCAAAGTCTCGCTGAAATGGCGCGAGAGCTTAACATTCCAGGCCGTAGCTCGATGACCAAGGACGAACTGATCGAGGCGATTGGTAAATCGCATGATGCCGCCAAGTCCAAGGAACCCACGAAGTCTAAGGAGTCCGCCAAGGCGAAAGAGCCCGCCAAGCCCAAAGAGCCCGCCAAGCCCTCGCGTTCTCGTCCTACGGCCGCCATTGCCGCTTCGCCAGAAAAGCCCAAGTCCAGCCGCACAACCGCAGCGGCCAAACCGAAAGCTTCTGCCCCCAAAGCCGCATCCGCCGAAAAAGTGAGTGCCGAAAAAGTGGCCGTCGCCAAGCCACAACCTACCGAAGTAAACGGTAAAAAGTCCGATCGCAAACGTGCCGGCAAATCGGTCGCGCAAGACGAAACCGCTGCGGCAGTCTCAACCGCTGAACCGAAGGCCGCAAAAGCGGAAAAGCCTGTTGGCAAAGCCGTCAAAGGCAAGAAGACGACTCCCAAACCTCCGCCCGCTCCGCCAGCCCCGGTTTCCGCAAAATCCAAGCGGATCCGCGAAGAGATGCGTCGACGCAGCCAAGCCGCGATGCAGAACAAGGATCTGTCGACCGGCGTCTTGGTCGCCGGTTCGGCCGTCCGAGGCTCCGCGGGTGACAGCTCAAACGTCCCGCATAAGGATCGAATCGTCCTGATCGTTCGCGATTCGTACTGGTTGCAAACCGATTGGGAAATCACCCGTGCGGCGGTCGACCGTGTTCGCGTCGCGATGAACGAAAAGTGGCACAAAGCTGTTCCCGTACTGCGGCTGTTGGCTGTCGGCGACGCCAGCACCAATCGTGCCGAACAACAGATCCGCGACATCGCGATCCATGGCGGGGTCAACACCTGGTTTATCGATGTCGAAAATCCACCATCGCGTTTCCGTGTCGTCATCGGCTACCTCGCCGAAAATGATCGCTTCTTCCCGCT
>DIUH01000327.1:0-1835 GCA_002428205.1 Planctomycetaceae bacterium UBA6163 | reverse complement strand
TACGAACCCAACAGCAGCGGCGACCTCAAAGAAATGTTCGAAGAACGGCTGCAGCGACAAATGCCGACTCGATCCGAAGACGGATTGAGCACCGATACCGACGCGGCACTCGACCGCCATCGCTCGCTGCCGTTCGAAGTCGACGCCGAATTGATCGTTTATGGCAGCACAATCCCTGGTGCAACAGTGTTGCTGTCGGGTGAACCGGTAAAGCTGCGCGAGGACGGCTCATTCACCGTTCGCGTCGCTTTGCCCGACAAACGACAAGTCTTGCCGATCATTGCCCAAAGTCGCGACGCGATGCGACAACGGACAACCGTGATCGCTGTCGAACGCAATACCAAGGTGATGGAAGCGGTCGATCGCGACCAAAACTTCTAACGCTTCAGCGCCGGGCGATTGAAGCCTCGCGGGCCAGTTCGCCGCTACTAGAATCACCGCCACTGGAATCACCGCCTGGCCGTGACACCAGCCACGCAATCGTGATCGACGAACCGAAAAACACAACAATACTGACCCATTGGGATATCGTCAGCGTCGTGCCGAATTGACCCGGTTCGTCGTTCCTCAGCATCTCCATCCCGAATCGCAACACGGCATAGCCGATAAAGCCAACCAGCATGATCATGCCGTCGCGACGAACAAAGCGTGACAGCAGACAGAGGCCAAGGCAGAGCGATAATCCGCCGATCGCGCTCATCACCTGAGTGCCACGAACCGGCTGAGCACTGCTGGGCAAATCGCTGGCGGACCAATAATGTTCGACCCCTTGAACCACTGCGATCAAGCCGAACGGAGTGTCTTCAGCGGGTCGCGCCGGATCGGCAAGCTCCACCGATCGCACCGGACCAAATTGGCTGACCGAATCACCCGGCTTGATCCCCTTTGCTTCGGCCAGCGAACGCGATTGCACTTCAACGATTTTGTCCCGCTCGGGCGACAACCGCACGCCCACCAATTCGCCACTGGCCAATTGATCCTGAAACACCGGACTGCCGTTGGGAAACCGCAGCGCGTACCAATTATCCTCACACGCTCCGCCATAGCAGCAACCGTTCAGCAAACAGCCAAACCGCCCCAGCGCCAATCCGATAAACATCGTCGGCACGACCACATCACCCAGCCTCAGCAGCGGCAGTCGATTGCGGACCACGTGGAACCCACCAGCAAGAAATCCACCGATAAACGAACCATAAACCACCAACCCACCTTCGGTGAAGTTCACGACGCGTTTAAGACTGGAGATCAAATCGCCGTAGAAAAACGAATCGCGATATTCGATCACGTAAAACAACCTCGCCCCGGCGATACCGCCAATAATCGCCCAAGGTGCGATCCCGAAGATCACTTCTTCAGCGATTCCGTACCGCTTGGCCCGATTGAGCGCCAACCCCACCGCCGCAACGATCCCCAGCAACAGCATCACGCCGTAACCCCGAATCGGTAATCCGACCGGCTCGCCACGAACGTTCATCAATTCGACTGACGGCAGCAGCATGGCGATAACGCCCGCAAAAATGGCCCACAACAGCCCGTTTTGCGTCCAATACCGACTGGCCGATCCGCCTCGTTTGACCTGGTAAATCGTCACCGCAACTGCCGCTACGACCAACAATCCGAGCACCCATCCGATCCCAAAGATCGGTATTCCTGCGATTTCGTGAGGAATCAACAACAGTGTGCGGCGCATGAATCGTTCGGAAGTTTAAGTGTGGCAGCGGACGTTCATTGGCGATCAATGACCAGATCACTTTCGAACGTTACTCTCCCAGGTTACCAAACTGCGGCTATCGCTGACGAGGTCGATCACCCGCTAACTCGAAAGCCACTGAATC
>DIUH01000433.1 GCA_002428205.1 Planctomycetaceae bacterium UBA6163 | reverse complement strand
GCTCGACAACCGCTCGAAGGCGGATTGCCGTTCTTGACCGGTATCTTGTTGCATTACGACGGAAACGAATTGCAGGCTCGCGACCACTTTCGTCGAGCCGCCGATTTGCCTGGTCGCCATCGCCCCTACACCGCGATGTTCCTGCCGCCAGAACCGAAAGATGCGGCGGCAAATGCGGCGGGCGCTAATGCTAATCCTGAGCCACCAAAGGCGCCGTGAGGGTCGATAATCGTGACGGTCAATCGCTAGGGCTGACGATCACGCGACCGGCAACTTCACCCCGCAACATGTCGCTGGTTAAGCCAGGCAGTTGCTCCAAAGTTGCTTCGGTAACGCCTTCCTCTAGCGTCGGCAATTTCCAAGGCCCAGCCAACTGCGACCAAATCTGCAACCGTTTATCGCGCGGACAATCCGCCGATGCGACTCCGCACAGCGCCACCCCGCGCAGCAGAAACGGATAGAGCGTAACGTCCAATTGAGCCCCAGCGACCAAGCCGCACGCCGCGACCGCGCCGCCATAGCGAGTCTCCTTGATCATTCTGGCCAACATCGGGCCGCCCACGGTATCGACTCCGCCGGCCCACCGTGCGCTCATCATCGGCCGCGCCGTGTCATCCTGAAACTCATCGCGCCCCAGCACGCGTGCCGCGCCCCAGCGAATCAGTTGCGAGTGCCAATCCGGTTTGCCAGAAACCGCCACGACCGAATAACCGAGCATCGCCAGCAAGCGCACCGCCAAACTGCCAACGCCGCCGCTGGCACCCGTCACAACGACTTCGCCCCCGCCGGGCATCACGCCTTGAACCTGCAGCGCCATCACACACTGCGCTGCGGTGAACCCAGCGGTGCCATAGACCATCGCTTCGCGAGCCGACAAACCGATCGGCAGCGGCACGATCCACTCCCCAGGCACACGGATAATTTCGCTCCATCCGCCCCAGTGGCTTTGGCCAAGCTCATAACCGGTCACGATCACCGAATCGCCGACCGCATGCTCAGGCGACGTGCTGGCCAAAATCACCCCCGCGGCGTCAATCCCGGGAACGTGTGGCAACGTCTTTACCACGCCGCGATGCCCTGTCGTCGCCAGAGCGTCTTTGTAATTCAACGACGACCAACGAACCTGAATCGTTACCTCACCAGCGGGAAACCGGTCCCCGGGAAACGTGCCCACGGTCGCCGACGGCGCAGAATCACTGCGTTCTGAAGCCTGCACTAACAAACATCGATAAGACGTCATCGTGAAATCATCCCAGTAAAACGAATCGGTATCGAAGTATGACGATTATATTAAACCAACGTGAATGTTTGTGGGAACCGCAACAGATTAGGGACAGGTTGGCTCTACGCAACACTTAACTCGATCGCGATGGTTAGTGTATAGTCTTGTGTTTTCACAAGCTGACTTCGCCTCCCCGTAATTTTTAAACCAAGTTTATGTCATCGAGATACACTCCTGTTGCTGCCTACAGTCGCACGGCGACTTTTGCGTCCCTGTTGATCGGTTTGCTGGTCTTTTCGCCCGATCGAGCGTTTGCGGACCAACCGATCACGAAGATCGCCTTTGGTTCCTGTGCGACACAGCAACGCCCGTGTCCGATTTGGTCGACGATTGCCGACTATCAACCCGATTGGTTGCTGTTGTTGGGTGACAACATCTATGCCGACGTCGTCGAAGGCCGTTTGAAACCGGCGACGCCTGAAAGGATTCAAGAAGCTTATGATGAACTGGCACGCTTCCCTGATTTTATGAGATTACGTCAACAAACTCCTATTTTTGCCACGTGGGATGACCATGACTACGGCAACAACGACGCAGGGGTAGAGTGGGAACACAAAGATGCGGCCGCCAAGATGTTTCATGACTTCTTTGGCACACCAGCGGATTCACCGCTGAGGAAGCAACGTGGGATTTATGACGCTAAGATCATCGGCCCACCCGGCAAACGCGTTCAAATGATCATGCTCGACACTCGCTACTTCCGCAGCGAACTCGAAAAAGGCACCGAACCGTTGCCCGGCTTTCGGGCAAAACCTTATGTCGCCGCATCGGGCGAGGGTGTCACCATGCTGGGCGACGCACAGTGGAAATGGCTGGCCGAACAATTAAAGCAACCGGCTGAATTGCGAATCATCGGCAGCAGCATTCAAGTGCTGAGCGACGATCATCCGTTTGAAAAATGGGGCAATATGCCTGCCGAGCGTGAACGCTTGTTCGAACTGATCCGATCGCAAGAGGCTAGCGGCGTGGTGATCATCAGCGGCGATCGGCATTTGGGTGAGATATCGGTCGACAATGATGTCGTCGGATACCCCTTATACGATGTCACGGCCAGCGGATTGAACCAAGCGAATCTCGGATGGCGAATGCCCGAACCGAACGTGCGGCGTCACTCGTCATTGCCTTATGGTAATCATTTCGGATCGATCGAAATCGATTGGGATGCGGAAGATCCGGTGGTCAGTTTGCAGTTGCGACATGAAGACGGCGAAATCGCCGTGCAATCGCGAGTGCCGCTGAGCCTTTTGAAAGCCGGCCCGGCCCCCAAACCGCGTCCCGAAGGAGTCGTATCGCCGCTGCAAGCACTGGCTATGAACGAAGGTGATGGATTGACGGTCCAGTTCAACGTGGTAACCGGTCGTGTGATTGGCGATGGCGAGCGAATCCTGTTGAACTCTGACATCGATTTTCGCGGGCCGAAAAACTTTACCGTCGTCGTCAATCGATCGGCACTGACCGGAGCTTACGCCAACGCAAACTTCGACAGTTTTAAAGGCAAAACGATCCGCGCCACCGGCGCGATTTCCCTATACAACGGCGCGAAACAGTTACAAATCGATGATGCGGCGAAGTTGTTGTTGGTCGAATGACCGGAAGGGCGCTCTTCAGGTCGCCTTCTTAATCAGTTTCAACTTCAACGTGGGTTCGATCTGGAACAGTGTGGACCACCGTTTCGATTCGATAAACGCTTTTGATTTCTCTTCGGATGCTTTGATGAAAACATCCGTCGTTCTAGAGCGTTCTTTCACCATTGCATCCAATTTTCCCGACCCGACCGCTTTGCGCACCGCCTTGGGGTCGGGCAGGAATAGGTGGATTTCCGACTCACTGATCAAACGCACTTGGAAGAAGATAAACTGAGGTTTGTCTTCATTGGGTTCGCTATTCTTTGTGCTTAGCCGCTGTTAATTCGATGGAAATCGGGGTTAATAGGCTGTTGATTTAGTAACCCGACGCGTGAGTTTTGAAGTTGCACGAATCAACAGTTCGTTTGCGTGAAAATCGTGAAATCGTTCGGTTTTCGTGCTCATGCTCGTGCTCAGCGACAGCGGTAATCGTACTCGAGGCACGCGCCGCGAGTACGATTACGAGCACCATTTCATTGAGCACGAGCACGATTGAACAACGAAAAGTGCAACTTCAAAACGCATGAGCGAGGGACCTCACCTTGCCTCTCGCTCGAGCGCCGGGTTGTGATGCCGCCGCTAATTTCGCAATAAGACATTAAATCAACAGCTCGTTAATTCGACTGTCGGCTAATGGGGGAAGCCGGCTGGCGGATCGGTTCTATGACAGCTCGTAATGGGCCACTGGCGATTATCGCGTGGTCCAAACCGGTGGCGGCGTCATTTCGTCAGCAACTGGGCTGCCCATGTCTTTGCGGCCGCTCCCTTCGAAACGACTGATCAATTCAACGGTCATGTCGTGTTCGCAAGCGATCTGGCAACTTAGCCGAATGCCCGGTTCATTGATCCCGCGAGCCGCCAACGTCGCCGCTTCGGCTTCGGTGATTTCCGACGGTTCGCCATCGATGAACCGAACGCGACACGTAGTGCAACGCGAATTGCCGCCGCAGGCGTGCAGTTGGTCCGTTTTGGCATCTTCAACCATCGCTTTGACCAATCGCTTGCCAGCGGAAACGTCAAACTGACCGATGGCTTGGACCGTTAATTTGGGCATATCGAAAATCCTTTATGAAATAAGTCAGAGACATAATCGCGCAAAGCGGTCGAAAACGGCGGATTGGGCGTGGATCTGCACGCACATCATTGCAGTGATCGACGAAATCGAATCGGGCGTCGGTGTATAGGCTGACGTCTGGAGACCAAATCGGCAACCACACGGCGAACGTACTAGCCAGGAAAAAAGCGTTTTGAACAACAGCACTCCCTCAGCGCCGCTGAGCCAGCTCTTTTGTCGAGAAATTGCGAAGGTTTTCGCTGGTTAAACTGGCCGAGCCTTTACCAATACCACCCGAAGGTCTTCAGTTTTGGCAATCCGTTCGTCAGCCGCGATCTATCACACGCATGAACCGACAGCGGGCGGGATACTCATGCCCACGGCCGTGAACCCTGGCACCGCAGAATGTCCCAGCCCAGCAGATTGCCCCGGTGCAGTCGGTTGCCCCGGTCCAGTCGG
>DIUH01000363.1:5099-6215 GCA_002428205.1 Planctomycetaceae bacterium UBA6163 | reverse complement strand
TCAGGATTTCCTGTGGCAAAGTTAATCAGCGGAACGCCCGGCGTAATTCCGGCGATGATCGCTTTCATATAAGGTTGCACATAAGCGACATAATCGGCTGGTGACAAACATCCGGCCCAACTGTCAAACAGTTGAACACACTGCGCACCGGCGGCGATCTGGTGATTCAAATAGACGATCACCGCATGAGACAGTTTGTGCATCAGATCGGCCCACGCGGTCGGATGTCCATACATCATCGCTTTGGTCGCCGCGTATTGCCGACTGCCGCCCCCTTCGATCGCATAACTGGCCAACGTAAATGGCGAACCGGCGAATCCGATCAACGGCATCCACTGTGGCAAATCGGCACGCGTTTGGCTGACCGTTTCAAATACAAAATCGAGCGATGATGGGTCTTCCAGCAGTCGAACACGATCGACCTGGTCCGCCGTGGCAACCGGATTGTGAATCACCGGCCCGTCGCCTTTGACATACTCCAAATCAAATCCCATCGGCTCCAGAATCGGCAGCAAGTCCGAAAAGATAATCGCCGCATCGACACCCAAACGATCGACCGCGGTGCACATCACNNTCCGCCATATAACGTCCGGCTTGTCGCATCAACCATACTGGCGTTCGCTCAGTCGATTCGCCACGACATGCTTTCATAAACAGACTGTCATGGCTGGGATGTTTTGGTGTTGGTGCAGCGGTCGATGCCGAGTCGGCGGATTGTGATGACATAAGATTTCCGATTTGTGTTTTAGCGGCCGTCGCGGCGGTCGCCTGTTTCAATTTGACCAACCCTGGCGCGATCCGCGCCGATTCAACGACTAGGTGCCCCATTTTGGGATGTGTCGGTTCGAGATCGACGCGAAAGTCACACTCTTCTAACATTTGGGATGTCGTCGGACCGATCGACGCGATCACGGTTTTCGCCAGACCCGACCGCAACGCGTCGGCCAAACCCATCGTCTCCGCCATCCGCAACATGTTGACGACTTGATGAGCACTGGTGAACATCACCACGTCACGCTCACCGGCGGCGAGTGCCTTGATGTTTTCCTGCAGCGGCAAGGTGTCTTCAGGAAACTCCCAACCATAAACGCGGATCGTATCGACCGTCGCGCCACG
>DIUH01000363.1:4697-5065 GCA_002428205.1 Planctomycetaceae bacterium UBA6163 | reverse complement strand
ACTTCCTTCATCGCGGCGGCCGGTTTGGGGCCACGCACGATCGTCGGAATGTCTGAAAGGGCGTCCAGAAAACGCTGGCGGTCGACATCGCCTTGGATCGCCGACAGCAGAAACCGGAAGCCGACACCGGTCATGAAGATGACCATCCCGATTTGCCCGGTGATCACGCGATACGCAAAATCGACCGCCTGACGATTCGGCTTGATCGGCACTTCACGCATCGACGGGCTGACGTGAGCGATCCCGCCATGCCGCTGGATCAGCCGCGCCATATCGTCGGCGCGTCGGCTTTCGAGCGACGCGACGCGTAGCTGGCCAAAATGGTCTGCGGTGGAATTCATGCTGGCGGTGACTCGTTAGGCGGGCAA
>DIUH01000363.1:0-4657 GCA_002428205.1 Planctomycetaceae bacterium UBA6163 | reverse complement strand
TTTCCCCCGTCCGATTGCCTCGCAAATCCCTTCACGCCAATGCCGCGTCACCCGATCAACCGTTCCGCGTCGGCCATTCCGCTGGACCACCACCTGCGAATGGTCGACCAATTACCGGCAATCATCAGCAGCCAGACTCTGTTCGGAAACGACGCGCCGCTGGAACTGGAAATCGGATCGGGCAAGGGGCTGTTCATGCAGAACAGTTCTGGCAAGCATCCCGAGCACAATTTTTTGGGCGTTGAGATCGCCTACAAATACGCGGCTCAGGCGGCCGAGCGTTTGGCCAAGCACAATCGCACCAATGCGATCATGGCATCAGGCGACGCAGAACCATTGCTCGAAAAATCGTTTCCTGATCAAACGCTCGCCGCAGTCCACATCTATTTTCCAGACCCCTGGTGGAAGAAAAAACATAAGAAGCGCCGGGTCGTCAATCCGCAATCGGTCAAGCACATTTACCGAATATTAAGTCCCAACGGATCCTTCCATTTCTGGACCGACGTTCTGGAATACTTTGAATCGGCGATCGAAATGATCTCGGCCGAAGTGCCTGAGTTCGGCCCGCCGATCCCAGAGGAACCGGAGGCCGAGTCGCTGCAAGCTGCGACGACGGCTCAGCCCACAAGTGCGGAAACCTCAGCAGCATCGCCCGCATACAGAACACATTTCGAACGCCGCAGCCGCCTGCATCAAATCCCGGTCTATCGAGTCCGTTACGACAAGCATTAAGAATTGTGCCAGTCAAATCACTCAAGCAGCGACGATGGTGCAACGGTTCATCGGGGCACGCAACGCAAAGATGCATTGAGTCGATATAGCCACATTCAACCACGCATCAGTGGAATCACATCTGGCTGTTGCCCTGGGGCAACGATCGCTGTGCGATGAAAGCGATCGACAGCGGGCAATCTTCTTTCACCACCACTACTACCACTGTCAAAAAAGCGACTTGGTTGCGATTACTCAGTTCCAACCGTGCTTCTACTCGATGGGTCCGCACAGCACATCATCAAGCACGACTGGAAGTTAAGGAGTGCAGTTTCAAATCGCAAGCTTTCGCGGCAGTGCTAGCCGAGCGGCAGTGCCAAGCGAGCGATTTCAACTATCGCAACGAACCGACACCACCTGCTAACTTATATAAGAATTCGACTTCATCATCCGTCAGCGCTCGGTCGAATACCGCCAGGTCATCCAGGTATCCTACATACGCCGCACCCAATACTAACTGCGCCGCATCGGGTTGCCATCCGAACGTCATGTCCCAGTTCTCGATCGTCCCTTGCAGTTTACCATTGAGGTACAAGCGGCCCGACGACGGTTTTGTCTTGTCGTTGATATTCTCAAGCGTAAAGACGGCGTGTGTCCAAGTGTCTCGGGAAAATGGCGCACCGGCAACTTGGACCATGGGGCGTTTGTCAGCGGGGATTTCGTCCCAGCCAACATTGGTCGGGTTCCAGATCGATTTCAACGGCCGAATCGCATAACGAAAGAATCGCGGAGTCTCGTCTTTAGACCATTCCAAAAAGATAAAACCTTGGTCGGTACTGTCGCCAACGATCTGCACGGGGTCGCAATAGCCAGGTTCTAAGTCCTTGTCCGGATCGAGTTTTAACCACACAGAAACCGTTCGCGTCCAGCTCGAATCATTATATCCGATCGTGCCGCCATCTTTATAAAGTGGCCGAACCGGATTCTTTTTGCGGAAGTGCAGCGCACCGCCAAATCGACCTTCGCCGGATGCCAAAACAACGTCTTCGGTCTCCGTCGCACTGGCCAAGTTCTTCCCTGAACCCACATAACAAGTCTTGTCGCCTGTTGCGAAATCGGCATTTAACTGTTGATCAAACGAGGCGTGCAGTGTTAATGATTCGGCTAGTTTCGTCCGTTGCTGATTTTTCGCACTGGTAAGAATCTGCTCCGCTTCTTCTTTGCCAATTTCACGAACAAAAAGATTGCGCCAACGGATCTCGCCGCCGTGGGTCTGCAACATGATCGGGCCACGCTCCGGCAACGGCTTGCCGCGATCCCAAAAGTTTTCCATGACCGCATTTTCAACAACGGGCTTGTCATTCAACCAAACCCACGTCCGATCGCCGATCTGGCGAATGCGAAACTCGTTCCATTGCCCGAATGGTCGATCGGCCAATACCGCTGGGTCGCGTCCCTGTGACCCTGGCGTGTTGTTGAACAGTCCGCCGGAACCGAGGTGCGGTTTCCTGGTCGGCTTCTTCGGGTCAAAGACCTGGTTCCAATCCCAGATTTGTACTTGCGGTGTTCCCCTGAGGTAGATTCCGCTGTCGGCACCGGCGACCGTTTTGTACTCGATCAATAATTCAATGTCGCCAAACTCTTCTTCCGTGGTTGCATAAGGCCCGTGCCCATCGTTGACCAATTCGCCATTGTCGATCGTCCAGTATTTCGAAAACTCGGCCCGTTGCGCTGCGAGGTTTTCATCTTTTTTGGCTCCTTCAAGTTTCCCGACACTATGGGGATTCAGTCCGTACCACCCGGTCAAATCCTTGCCGTTGAAGATCGCCCGAAAACCGTCGGGCACGACCAACCCTTCGCCGCTGGCCTGGGGTAAAGTGGCGACCAGGGCGATGCCCGTGGTGACGATCCAAAGCAGTTGTTTCGATAGGCTCATGGTTTTTGCGTCCAAGTTCTTTTTCGGGGCCAAAAGATATTGCAGTCGATCGCACCGCCACCGCGATCGACTTGCTGCATCATAACCCAACGACGCCCCCTGCAGCCTAATGCTGCCGGCGGGTTAGAATCTGCGACCGATCCAGAACCGCTTCCCCTCTCTTTTCCCCTGTCCAACGTCATGAATCCATCGCCATCCGCACCGCCGATCGTCGGCGTCATCATGGGCAGTCGCAATGATTGGGAGACGATGCAGTACGCCTCCGAAACGCTCGACCAGCTTGGGATTGTCCACGAAAAACGGGTCGTTTCCGCTCATCGCACCCCCCAGCAAATGATGCAGTACGCCTCCTCGGCGGTGCATCGCGGGTTGAAGGTGATTATCGCTGGTGCGGGCGGAGCGGCGCATTTGCCCGGCATGGTGGCCAGCGAAACGACGTTGCCGGTGATCGGCGTTCCGATCCAAAGCCGGGCGCTTCAGGGGCTCGATTCCTTGCTTTCGATCGTCCAAATGCCAGGCGGTATTCCGGTCGCGACGATGGCGATTGGGCAAGCCGGGGCGAAAAATGCGGCGATCCTGGCGGCCAGAATCTTGGCCCTGGAAGATGACGCGCTGCGGTATCGCTTGCAACAATTGATGGACCAGCAAACCGACGACGTCCTAGCCACCTCCGAACTATGACCCATTCCGTTACAACTGACGTTGAAGAATCGTCGGCGCCTCTACCCCGACCCGCCGACTCGATTTCGCCACCCGCGATCGGTCCGGGTAGCGTTATCGGGATGCTCGGCGGCGGCCAGCTCGGACGTATGTTCGCAATCGCCGCGACCAGCCTCGGCTATCGCGTGACCGTGTTGACCGATCAACTCGATTGTCCGGCTGCGACGGTGGCACACGAAACGATCGTCGGCGATTTGAAGGACCATGCGACGCTGGACCGTTTCGCCGCTGCCTGCGACGTCGTGACCTTAGAGTTCGAAAACATTCCAGTCGACGCGCTGGATTACCTGTCGAACAAAGTCGGAGTGTTTCCATCGGCTGGCGTGCTGCGCGTCGCCCAAGACCGCGGCGTCGAAAAGCAAACGCTTCGCGATGCGGGATTGCCGGTCACCAATTTTCGGCTCGTTAATTCCCTTGCCGATGCCGAAGCGGCACTCGATGCCCTGGGCCAACCGATCGTCTTGAAAACGACTCGTGAAGGATACGATGGCAAAGGGCAATGGAAAATCGAATCGCTCGATGCCCTGCACGCGTGGCATCATCGAAGCGTCGAAGATAACGGCCTGCGGTTCGACCGTCCGCTGATCGCCGAAGCTTGGGTGCCTTATGAAAAAGAGGTTTCGGTCATCATCGCCCGCAGCCAACGCGGCGGTCAGTACGAAGTCGCGGTCTATCCCGTCTTTGAAAACCGCCATCGAAATCACATCCTTGATGTCACACTTTGCCCCGCGGGAATCACCAGCGATACCGAGGCCCAGGCCAAACAGATGGCGATTCGTGCCGCCGAAGCGATCGATTTGGTCGGCTTGATCTGCATCGAATTCTTCGTTCTGCCAGGCGGCAATTTGCTGATCAACGAAATCGCCCCGCGACCGCACAACTCGGGTCACCTGACGATCGACGCCTGTCACACCAGCCAATTCGAACAACAGGTGCGTTCGGTTTGCGGCCTGCCACTGGGCGACCCTGGGTTGATCGTGCCGGCAGCGGTGATGGTCAATGTGATGGGTGAAATGTGGCACAGTGGCGAGCCGGCTTGGCCATCCCTGCTGGAAATCAGCGGTGCGCATTTGCACTTGTACGACAAAGGTGCTGCGAAAAAGGGGCGCAAAATGGGCCATCTGACGTTGACCGGAGAGCGCGAAACGGTCAACCAGCGATTAAAACAGGTGCAGGCGATTCTTGCCCGAACATCACCCCCAACACCCTGCGCAGAGCCAGCCAGATGACACGACCTAGCGACCGTTTGAACGTTCCGTTCGCCCAAACCGTTGCCGTCGATCGGCGCGA
>DIUH01000278.1:1806-2511 GCA_002428205.1 Planctomycetaceae bacterium UBA6163 | reverse complement strand
TATGACGAACTGATTCGCAGTGCCGCCCGCGCAACCGATCCCGCCCAGCGGATGGATTTGCTACGGCAAGCCGAACAGATTTTTATCGATGAATTGCCAGTGATTCCGATTTACTTCTACACGTCGATCAATGTCGTGAAACCGAACGTCAAAGGTTTTTTTCCGTCGGCACAAGATCTTCACCCGCTGCAATTGTTGCGGTTTGACGACTCGGTAACCACCAACGATTGATGATCTTTACAGGAATTTGTTAATGAGAAATTTGGTCGGATACTTGATCAATCGATTCGGATGGATGCTGTTGACGTTATGGATCGTCTACAGCGTCTCGTTCGTGTTGATGCGATCGGTTCCCGGAAACCCGTTCAGCAGTGAACGTACCGTGCCGCCGGCGATCGAGCGGCAACTGCGTGCGCGGTACAACTTGGACGCTCCGCCGCTGCAGCAGTATTTCGACTACGCGGTCGGAATCGTTACGCGAGGCGATCTGGGATGGAGCATTCGACTGGAGGATTACAGTGTCAACCAAGTCTTGGCGGAAGGTTTTCCGGTATCGGCTTCGCTAGCGATTTTCGGTCTGGTGTTCGCGATCACGCTGGGCATTCCCGCTGGTGTCGTTTCGGCGGTTTATCGCGGTTCGGCGGCCGATTTGTCGATGATGGCGATTGCGGTTTTCGGAATCGCGGTCCCCAACTTTGTGCTCGC
>DIUH01000278.1:0-1638 GCA_002428205.1 Planctomycetaceae bacterium UBA6163 | reverse complement strand
ATCTTCGCGATCCCCGGTATGGGCAGCCATTTCATCAATGCCGCTTTGCAACGTGATTACACGCTGGCGATGGGGATGGTGCTGACGTATACCCTGTTATTATTTGTGATGAATTCAATCGTCGACATTTCTTACGCCGTGATTGATCCGAGGGTGAAGTTACAGTGAGCGATTCGTTAGAACCTGTAAAACCCGTCGGCGATTCGATTAACCTGGCGGAAATGGCCGACCAGCAGCGCAAAGCTGTCCTCGCGAGGTTGTTAGAAGAATCCGAAGCGATTCGCGGTACGTCGTTGTGGAGCGATGCGTGGCGACGACTGCGCCGCAAACGCACGGCGATGATTTCCATGATCGGCCTTGCCGTACTGGTGTTGTTGGCATTCTTTACGCCGATGTTGCCGCTGCAGAGTCCGATCGACAAGGATTTAAAGTTTCGCCGACTGCTGTCGCCGGAATTGAAACCGGTCACGATGGGCAGTCGCGATGGGTTGGGGTTTGCGGATAATTCTTTGGTCGCCGAACTGAAACGGTTTGATGCGGAAATCGCCACGCTGAAGGCACAGCGTGACAATATCCAAGATCCCGAAGAACGTCGAAAATTGGGTGATGTGATCGACGAGCGGACGAAAGTTGAACATCCCTTCAATCAATTGTGGAACAAACTAGGCCCGGTTTCTTGGGGCATGTGCCGTGTCCGAGTTGCAATCTTTGGTGATTACGCGCTGCCGTCATTGTTTGGGACTGACAAATTAGGGCGAGACTTGTTGGCGCGGGTTTTTTGGGGCGCGAGGGTTTCACTGGTGGTCGGCTTGGTGGCGACCTTGGTCAGTTTGGTGATCGGGGTTAGCTACGGTGCGACGGCCGGTTACTTGGGCGGATTCGTCGATGCGGCGATGATGCGAATCGTCGATATTCTCTATTCGATCCCGTTCATCTTTGTAGTGATTTTTCTAATCACGTTCTTAGGCGAAGACAGCGTAAAGGNNGTTGTCCGCGGACAGGTCTTGTCGCTGCGCAATGAACAATTTGTCGAAGCGGCGCGGACGATCGGTGCCTCACCGGCACGCATCGTCTTTCGCCACTTGGTTCCCAATGTGCTGGGTGTGGTGATCGTTTATCTGACGCTAACCATTCCGGCGGTGATGTTATTCGAAGCGTTCTTGTCGTTTTTGGGTCTCGGAGTTGCACCGCCAGATGTTTCTTGGGGCCAATTGCTGAACGATGGTGTCGAGGCGTTGTCGAGCGTCAAACTGTTTTGGTGGGTCGTTGTGTTTCCTGGCGCGGCACTCGCAGCAACGCTCTTTGCGCTTAACTTTCTGGGTGACGGCGTGCGAGATGCCTTGGACCCGAAAATGAAGAATCGAGATTGATGTTGAAAAACGATTCCAAACAAGAGTTGCCACTGTTGAGTGTCCGCGATCTTCGCGTCAGTTTTAAGACTGATGACGGATTGGTCGAAGCGGTCCGTGGTGTGTCATTCGATTTGTCACGCGGCGAAACGCTGGGGATTGTCGGCGAAAGCGGCAGTGGCAAAAGTGTGACCAACTTGGCGTTGATGGGTCTGATCCCGCGACCTCCTGGAGTGATCGCGGGTGGAACGGCGATTTTCGACGGCAAAGATTTACTGACGATGTCACC
>DIUH01000462.1:9389-11862 GCA_002428205.1 Planctomycetaceae bacterium UBA6163 | reverse complement strand
GCCGCTTCGTCTTTGCCCAGCTCGGTCGAAATCGTGCCGCCGATCAAGCGGCTGCCACGTCCCAGCACCGCGATCGTGTGGCTCTGTTTTTGATCGTCGCCTGCCGTGAGTTGTGGCGCCAGCAGCTTTTCCTTGGCCGCTCGACAGGCGTGCCACAGCGACACGTTTTGCCACGGGTCCATCGTATGGCCTTGGCTTTCCAGCCGCTGGGCGACGAAGTACGCCAGCGCCAAGTCCATGTTGTCGCCGCCGACCAGCAGGTGATTTCCGACCGCTTTTCGTTGCAGTTCGACGTTCCCTTCGGTTTCGGTCAGTCGCACCAGCGTCAGGTCAGTCGTTCCACCGCCGACGTCGACCACCAGCATCGAATCGCCTGGCTTCAGCTCGTGACGCCACTGGTCGCCGGTCGCTTGCAACCAGCGATAGACGGCCGCTTGGGGTTCTTCCAGCAGGACGAGGTCGCTGGGCAAACCGGCCGCAAGTGCCGCTTCGCGAGTCAGATCGCGAGCGGCTGGGTCGAACGACGCTGGCACGGTCAGTACGACGGCTTGGTCGGCCAGCAGGGCGTCGGGATGAGCGTCGTTCCAAGCGGCGGCGATGTGGCGAAGGTAGGCCGCTGTGGCTGCGAGCGGCGAGATTTTCGCGACTTCATCAGGAGCCTGCCACGGCAAAATCGCCGCTCGCCGATCGACGCGGCCGTGGGTCAACCAGCTTTTGGCGGTCGCGACGACACGCTGAGGCGACTGGGCCGCCTTGGCTCTCGCCGCTTCGCCGACGATGTGATGCGATGGCGAAGTCTCGCCCGCGGTTTGTTGCCACGGCAAGGCGTACGCGGCGGCTTCGGCGTCGGGGGCGATGTACAGGAATGATGGCAACGAGTCGCGAGGTTCGACTTGACCAGCGGCGACAGATTGCGGGATAGGCAACAGACGCAGATCGGCGGCGTCAGTGTCCAGCGGCGTGTACGCGACGACCGAGTTGGTGGTCCCCAAGTCGATTCCGACGCAATATCGAGCAGTCATTCGCGGGTTGGCGTGGTGTGAGTGTCAGTGGCGAAGTGTGACGCATGCTTGAATCTGAACAAAAACCGGACGTTTCGCCAAGTGCATGCCCATCGTCGCTGACCGCTCCGCCGGTCAGTCATTATCCATCGTCGCTGACCGCTCCGCCGGTCAGTCACCCTGCACTCGTGATGGATCGGCGGAGCGATCCACGACATTGCACAACTGCATTTCAGCCAGCACGATTCCTGTTATCATACCGGACGCGGCTGTCCCCAAATCATCACCCTCAAAACAACGTTTGCCCAGTGGCTTTTCCGATCCTGCTCGCCCTCCTACCGCTCGGTGCCTACCTCGTACTGATGGGCAGCATTCGGCTGTTTGGCCGACCGCTGGTCACCACCGGCGGCCGCGATACGTTTGCGTTGGCGGTGGGGATATCGGGACTCGCGGCCGTGGGGCCCGGCGAGCTGTTTTTCCCTTCCGCCGCGGGCGCTTCGTTCGGCCCAGCGGTTTGGCCGCTGCTGGCGATGCTGTACTTTCTGCTCGTTTCGCTAGTCATTCTGAACAATCGGCCACGACTGGTGATTTACGGGATTCGCGAAAACGCTGTGCTGTCGCCGCTGCTTGCGGCATGCCAGCAAATCGACGCTACCGCACGCATGGACGAGGCATCAGGGACGGTTTCTTTGCCCGAATTGGGGATCCATTTGCGAGTCGTGCCGCATCGTGGCAGCGATTCGGCCGATATCGAAGCGTTCGAAAGCAATGTATCGCCGCAATTCTGGCGAGCGTTGTTGACTCAGTTGCGACCGCAGATCGCCGGCGTTCCCGCCGCGCCGCCTGCCCCCGGCGTGGTCCTGACGCTCGCTGGCCTGGTCATGTTGGGTCTGGTCGGTTTGCAATTGGTCCAGCAGCCCAGTCAAGTGGTTCAGGGGCTGCGCGATTGGCTTTGGCGTTGAGGAGGCCTTTCGCCGAAATCAACCGCGAAGCATAATTCGCGGCAAAGCGGCACGCTGGACCCGAGAAGCGGCGCGTGTGCCGGCTGTAGTTACCGCTCACTCATTCAAATCTTCAGGAACGTTGCCGATGTTGGCAAAGGAAATCAAACCGGGCGAAGTTGTCGTCTTCGAAGGCGAGCCGATCATTATCGAGCAGCTTCACGTCCAGACCCCATCGGCCCGAGGGGCAGCGACGTTGTACAAGTTTCGTGGTCGCAACGCGGTCACTCGCCAGAAGATCGACATCACGCTCAAGGGGACCGAATCGCTGGACGTCGCCGATTTCGAACGCCGCGACGTTCAGGTGATGTTTACCGACGCCACGCACCTGCACATCATGGACATCGAGACGTACAACCAGTACGAGGTGGCTTTGGACGATGTCAAGGAACAGTTGCCGTTCATGCCCGACGGGCTCGAAGGCGTTCGGGCGTTGATTTACAACGACGAATGCGTCGGGATCGACGTGCC
>DIUH01000462.1:8349-9286 GCA_002428205.1 Planctomycetaceae bacterium UBA6163 | reverse complement strand
GCAATTGCGAGCGAACCTGCGACGCGTTGGATGCGTCTTACCAAAGTCAGACGAGTACAGATTCGTTTGCAAAACGCGAATGAAATGAAAGTCGGTCAATTTTATCAACAAGTGTGAACAACGGCCTAGCAACGGCACGATCACCTTGTTACTATCATCGCCGAGTCGAGCACGAGAGTGCAAGGTTCACGGGGCGTGGCGCAGCCTGGCTAGCGCGACTGGTTTGGGACCAGTAGGTCGCAGGTTCGAATCCTGTCGCCCCGATTTTTTCTTGTTGACCCACCCAGCGTCTTCTTCCTGGGTATTTTCGCTCGGTAAGCGGCCTCGGCTTCGAGGCTGAGTTTAGCGAAATCGGCCGGCATGTGATCGCTGGCTGTTCACCCCGACGTCATAATCAGTCGCGACTCGGTGCGACTGATCAGGTTGGAGAACCGATGGCCCGTTACCACGATCCACGGTTTTCCCAACCGCCTACCACGCCAAACCCGTTGCACATTTGCCGGGGCAAGGCCGAATGGCCTGGACGCAAGGGAAACTGGTAGCGGAAGTCGTGTGGACTTTCAGTAACTTGCCAAGAAAATCGAAACTCTTGGCGAGTTCCGCAACGCTACGTCCACGCCCTTCGGGGCGAGGCCGAAAGCCGTAGACTTGAGGGTATTCGGACGGTTTCGCAGCGGCAGAGGCGATGCGTTTAGCCCGGCTCGGCCGGGGCTTCTTAAGCTTAGCGTCCTTCGTCAGATTTCGGCGCTTAATCTCTCGTGCTTCTTTGCGGCCAGGGCGATCACGGATGAATCGCGATGCCGCCGACAGAATGATCCACATCAAGTCGTTCGCCGTCTTCAATTCGTCGCTGCACAGAATCCAACCGTCGCGTGACCATGAAAAACTAATCCCCCGCGGATGAACCAGTGCGACCGCAACTGCAGCGCTATCTGGA
>DIUH01000462.1:2821-8337 GCA_002428205.1 Planctomycetaceae bacterium UBA6163 | reverse complement strand
GATTAGGACCTATCCGAAAACCGAACCGCAGCTAGAGGTAAAGCGACTCACGCCTTTCGGATAGGTTCTTAGCGTAGCGGAGGACGTCAACAGTTTAGGTTTTCCTAGCAAATCACTGGAAGTCTACGCGACTTCCGCTACAAACTTCCCGTAAGACCACGCCATTCGTGGCAAGCCCGACCGTTGCCGAAAAAGTTTTCAGGGTATGGAAATAAAACAACTTGCCAAGACGGGGGATTGACAGAAATTTCGGGCTCCAATTTATTATATGAGGATTCGGACATTATTTTGGGCTTCGTGATTGTTAAGGTCGTACGAACGCTACTTAATCTTCCCCACGATTGGTCGTGATGGATTAACACTACCATACCGGAGGTATGGCTTTCCGCCAAAATGGTAAAAGTAGCGTAGTGGTATTGATGCCGCGTTTTGATATGGATCTAAAGTTTCGATACTATTTCGCGGCGCGATTGACTGGGATACGGCGTATTGAAGGCGTCATGCAGTTCATAAACGTGAAAGCTTTACACTGAAGTGTTTTTTTGGGATGACCGCCACAAAGGGTGCCAGCAACAAGGATCCAGCGTGCTAGCTGTTTGATTTGTATGGATGTGGCTATGCAGTGCATTACTTTGCCATAGCATGGTGCGTCATGCGGCTTTTAGTATTCGGGAATGAGGGAGCGGATGGGTTGCTATACGACTGACGAGCTTGCTCAGTTTTTGAAGCATTGGGAAGTTCCAGGCGACGTTGTGGTTTTCGAACAACACCTTCGTCAATGCGAGAACTGTCGCCAAAAGATGTTCGCCTTGTCAGGGGAGCGAGAGCGAAGTTGTTCTGACCAGCCCCGATCTGATCCGTCGTGGATCCGTTGGTACGAACGGACCGACGCGAATGCGTCAAGTTCGTCCGAATCCGTTAGGCCATCCAAAAGCATATCTAGGTTGCCTGCGATCGATGGCTTGGAGGTCCGCCGTTTTATCGGTTTCGGTGGGGTGAGCGCGGTCTA
Organism: Planctomycetaceae bacterium UBA6163; assembly: GCA_002428205.1. GTDB lineage: Bacteria > Planctomycetota > Planctomycetia > Pirellulales > Pirellulaceae > UBA6163. Next base: position 7,328 of record DIUH01000462.1, on the reverse strand, counting down.
CCAAGCGTTTGATCCGAAATTGCGTCGTCCGCTGGCGGTCAAGTTGATGCGCATGGATCCGACACCAGAATGGCTGGACCGTTTTCAACAGGAGGCCGAGGCGGTTGCAAGGATAAATCATCCCAATGTCGTGCAGATTTATGGTTTGGGTAATAACGAAGGCCAACCTTATCTCTTGCTGGAGTATATCGCGGGAGGCACACTAGCCGATCGGCTTCAAGCTCGCCCACAGCCGCCCCGCGAGGCTGCTGCATTCTCCGCCAAATTGGCCAGGGCGATCCATTTCGCGCACCAGAAACAAGTCGTCCATCGTGACCTGAAGCCACGCAACATATTGTTGACAGAGGAATTGCAACAGGCTGACGCCGCTTCGAAGTTGGCGATCGATGATATGCCACTATCGATGCTGGCACCCAAGATAGCCGACTTTGGTTTAGCCAAACTGATGGATGGTAATTCGCAATGGACTCGCACAGACCAAGTGATAGGTACGCCTACCTATGCGGCTCCCGAACAACTACAGCGGACAATTGCACCTATCAGTTCGGCGACCGACGTTTATGCCTTGGGAGTATTGTTGTATGAAATGCTTACCGGGCGTCCGCCACTTCAAGCAGATGATTTCTTTGGGACTGTGCAACTCGTGCTAAACGCCGCACCGCTTCCTGTGCGCCAGCTACAACCTGGTGTACCGCTTGATCTGGAAACCATCTGCATGCATTGCTTGGCCAAGAATCCGTCGCAGCGTTATGCTAGTGCCGCCATGTTGGCCGAAGACCTGGAACGATTTCTTGCTGGCGAACCGATCCTGGCTCGGCCATTGGGACCGCTGGAACGAATCGCTGCTTGGACACAACGGAACCGACGATTGGCTGGTTCGTTGTTGGCCATTGCCACGCTGCTGCTTTTGACCCTCGTTGGCTCCATTTGGGCTGCTTTGTACTTTCGCCACCTACAGGATCAGCAACGGCAACTTGCCGATCAGAATGCAGTTTTGGCGGCGGGCAATGCGAACGCTAGGGACATGGCGGTAGCAGCCTATCGTCAAACGCAAAATGCATTGGCTGAAAAGTTTGTTGACTATGGGTTTCAGGCGTGCGACGATGGCAGCGATCGCGAAGCGCCATTATGGTTTGCCCACGCCGCTCGTATCGCGTCAGAGTGTGATTCACCCCATTTTCGTGAGAATGCCAATCGGTTTCTTCTAGCTAACCGTCGGCTCAGCCATCCTGTAGCCGTGGTTCCGTACTGGGCGCGTGTGGATAGAATGTTCTTGCATCCCAGTCGCAGCTATCTGTTGATTCGTTCCGTTGCTGGGGTGTCACCGTTGTTATGGGATATTGCCAATCGCCAGCCCTTCATCTTGCCAAAGCCGTTGGAAAACGCGACGGCATTGGCCTGGAATGCCGCAGCAGACGTTTTGGCAGTTGGGCAGAGTAATATGGTCACGTTGGTTCGGTTCCCTGACCTTACCCAACCGCAGAGTATTAAGGATGTGATCCCTAGTGACGGTGCGAACGATCGTTCCAAACTGGTGGAACGCCTGGAGTTCGATGCTTCGGGAAAGTATCTTGCGATCGCGACCAGCAGGTCATTGCGGATCTGGGACTGCCAACAAAATACTTGGAAGGCACCGGGCTTGCTAGAACATTCCGCAGATATCCAATGCATTGCCTTTAGCCCTGACAGTCGGTTTGTCGTCACAGGATCAGTGGATGGGCGGTTTCGATTGTATCCACTGGACGCACTAGATAAGACACACGAGCTGTCGGGAGCTCACATCACCGATGCCAAGGAAACCTTCGTGCCGCCGTGCTTTGTAGGTGATAGTCGGTATCTGGTCACTCGTTCCGGCGATCGACAGTTTGGTGTATGGGATATCGCGAACGGTCGCCAGTTGCATGACGTCTATGGATACAGCGACTGGATTTATGGCATCGATCCTGGTTTTAAACCACACGAAATCATAGTCGCCTGCGAACGAGGCGTTTTAAGGTTCGATGCCGTGCAAAAGGAGATTCAGGAACTATTGATAAGACAGCCTTGCCTGCTTGCGATTAGGGATCAAGCCAACAGCAAGCTTCTCGCCTCTAAAGCCAACTCGGATTGTGTACTTTGGACGCTGCCAGATATGCAATTACGCCCAGATCCGGCAGTCCATGCAAAAGCATTTTACAGCGCTACATTCTGCCATGAAGGACGTATGCTGGCCACTGCGAGCGAAGATCACCATGTTGTGTTATGGGACTTGCCGAAACAGGTGCTCGCTGGATTCTCGGTAGGTCTTGAGGGCGACAGAGCCCATCGGGGTGCGTTCAGTGTAGATTCACAATACTTAGCCGTCACCGCCGGAGCCGAAGTTACCGAAATCTTCCAAACGCAAACGGGCAAGATCGTATCGCAGATCAACAGTGACCAAGCCTCCGGAAGCCGTTCGGTCGCCGCATTGATGTTGCCCGACAATCAGCGTTTGGTCATTGCCAACCAAGTCGATTCCGAACGAGGCACGCTGGAGCTATGGAATTGGAGAACAACGACCCGGTTGAGTTCGCTGGCAATCGAGGAATTGATCGATGATCGAGATCTATCACCGCTATTAGGCAATCGCCAGGGCGATCGATTGATTGTTCGTAATCGCGGTGAAGGTCTGCGTGCATTCGCGGTCGCAGAAGACGAGATTCAGCTCCTGAACCAAATCACTGACAGCCCTATTTATCGCGGAGTGTGTTTCGGTCCCGATGGCAACGAACTGATCATGACCGGGGCCAATGCCGTTTTAAGTTGGGATTTCGAATCCGATCGTGTCCAAGGGGTGTTTTTTACGCCAAAACAAATCATGGCGGCCTCACTCGCGAACCAAGGGCACCTTCTGACTACAGTCGGCGTGGACCGCAGCATCAATTTCTGGAAGTTTCCCAGTGGTGAGTTGGTGGGCGGCCCGTTTGTCTCACGCAATGCAGTCAAATTGCTTGAGTCTTCGAGCGACGGTCGTCACATTTTGGTTGGTGATGGCGACGCATATCTTCGCGTGCTAAACGCCAGTTCGGAAAAATGGCAAGGCTTGCCAATTTACGACATCCAGCGTCCCTTGGCCCGCTTTCGCCCAAATAAACCTGATCAGATCGTATTCTTTGGTCGAGACGATACTTTTGATACTTGGAATTGCACAACAGGCCAGCGGATGCAGCCCACGGAGAATTTGTCTTTATTTTCCCAAGATCAGGATACAGACACTCACTGTTTGGAAGTCAGTCCCGATGGTCGATTTGCTGCCGCTGGCAGCCAGCAGGGCCTTCGCGTGGTCGATCTCGCACGACTGGATGCCGATCCGGAGATCTCGGCCGAAGAAATGGTACTACGGGCCGAGATACTGTCGCACCACGAACTGCAGGATAACAGTACCTTATCACGTCTCTCCTTCTCTCGTTGGTATGACCGCTGGCAACAACTGCAACCGATGGACATCCAGGCTCTGATGGTCGATGACGATTAATCACCGCTTTATGCGGACGTTCTCAGTCGCAAACCAATTGCGTAATAAGAATCGATGTTTTAGGCAGTTCTGCACAAATAAGTCGGCATAAGAGCCTATCCGAAAACGGGTCTGCTATCCGAAAATGGGTCTGACCCATTTCAAACAGAGCCTAGCTCGGATACCCATCGCGCTGCCCGTGGCAGACGATTTTATGCTTCGCCAGATCGGCCACTGGTGGCTTGGTTCTATCTCACACTGGCGGAAGGTGGCCCCGGCGTGAGTGGCCGTGGCAGCGGTCGTACCATTCCGCTTCGATTTTCGGGATGTAGTCGCGGTGCCTTTGGTTGTTCACGCAAAAACCGTTTAAGACTTCGTACTCGAAAACCTGGATCATCCGCTCAATGCACGCCTGCAGGTTCGGTGACTTGATCGGCGTTTTCTTGATGGCGTTTCTTCGACATTCCGTACCGACTTGCGGAAGGCAAACAAGTTGGCAATCGCGCTCGCCATCTTTGATGCCAGCCACAGTTACTTACCGTTCTTGACCAGCCTGAGGCGATGCTGATTGCTCAGGTCGATCCGCCTGCGTAGTTTACTTCACACCGGGCCTGGCTTTACGGTTTGAGATACATCAACTGCTGGGCAAGTTTCTGGCGGGTAATCGAAGTCAGTAGTATCAGAAGCGAGAGAATGACGGCTGGCATCGGAACTGCACCGACCTTGCAAATCTCGGTTAAAGTTGGGTGTCGAGTTTTTTGCCCTGCTGGGCCGATGGGCGTACGCTGCTAAATGATCGCGATAAAGTCAAACTGTGGCCCGGATCAAAAGGCCAGCGGACCGATGGCGGTGCCGACTGAACTTTCGTCAGATTTTTACTGTGATGAGCTTTGCGACACGACTTCATCAATTGGCTCGCAAATGGTCAAAGATCCCGGTACGATCCATTTCTGTGAGTTCCGCGGTTCGTAGCTCGCATAGAGTTTGCCAGTGAAACGAGTTCAAGCGATCGTTACGAATGTTTCAACCTGGAAA
>DIUH01000462.1:438-2761 GCA_002428205.1 Planctomycetaceae bacterium UBA6163 | reverse complement strand
CCACGGCGGTATTTTTTCGCCTGGTCGTTCGTATTCGCCTTTCAGGTCCGGATTTTTTTATGATCATCTTCGGCTGGCGGTCTCGGGAAACGCTGATGGACAGCGGGCAATTCGACTGCCCCGTGTGCTTGGCCAAAACCCAATTCAAATGCCTTCGCAAGCGGCGCTGGGTTACGTTCTTTTTCGTCCCCTTTATACCTATCTCATCTTCTAGCGACTTCATTCGTTGCCAGGCTTGCCAGAGCATCATGCCGATCGATGCGTTTAGTGGCGAATCGGCACCGCGCGCTCGATTATCGTTTCAGGCCCTTGTCGGTATGATCTGCGGCCTCTTTTCGTTACTCGCGATCTGCGTCTACAGCATCTCCATTCCCAATGCGTTCTGTGCGATCGCGTTGGGCCATGGCGCGCTGCGTGACATTAAAAAGAATCGTCCAAACGTCGATGGGCGGTCGCTGGCGATTGCGGCGCTCGCGTTCGGCTACCCGGCGCTCATACTATCTGCATTTATTGGTTGGCGTTCCCTTACCAAACCTCAGGGTTTCGCAGGCAACAATCCGGCAGGCAATGCGGCCGGGGCGACCGCCGACGCCCTCGGTGATGAAGGGGCCTTTGGCGTATCGGCTTCACCCAACGAAGCCTTCAAAAACGCCGAGTACGAGATCGCGAGCAAGCGGGACCAGCCCGCTGGCCGCGGCAATAGCCCTCAAGCGATCGAGTTGGCGAACCTTTTCGCTAAGCGGCTCAAAGAGGTCAGTGACGAAGTTTTCACCGCCGAACGCAAACCGCTGCTGCAGCTTTCTGACGGCGAATACCTGACGTTTTGCGAACTGCATCCTGACCGTGCCCTCTTTCTCGTCCATGTCCCGTCCTATCGCAAGTTTACGGGTGACGCAAAAAAGGCGCTCGCCCAACTCGCTTGGCTCGCCGCCCAATCGACCGCCGCCGGGCAACTGCAGGGTGAATCGAAGCTTGGTGTTGGGCTCCGCGGCGTACTGACCTATGGCGACATCCTGCTAGGTACCGCTCCCGCTTCCGCCGAAGATACCGTCAGTCCTTTCCGTGCGGGTGAAAAAGATGATCTCATCGCGTTCTTCGTCGAACCGCTGGCCAGCGCCCCGAGTCCGGCTACCCTAGCCGATCTCGACGTTCGTGGCCCGTTGGAAAACAACGCTGCCGCATCCAATTCGGATTCGATCTTTGATTCGCCGGGCCCAGGTAACGGCGACCTCGCACCCGGCTTCCTGCCGGCTGATCCCTTTGCTCCAGCACCGATGTTTTCACCGTCCCAGCCTTCGCTTGGGGATGTTGCGACCGCCAGGCCGATCGCATCATCGGAACCAATACGCAGTCGGTCCTTACAGAAGATTGACTTCGTCAATCGGATCTCCGTAGAGCGGGTAGCGTCGATCGAAACGACGTCTTGGGGAACCACTTCGATAGCCCTGAGCCCAGATGGCAAGTGGCTGGCTGCCGGTAAGATGGATGATAAGCTCGCTCTTTTTGATGTCGCTTCCGCGAAAGCGGTCGGCCAACCGTACTCGATCCCGCAATCTGGCCAAGTCACTGCGGTAACCTTCAGCGCCGCAAGCGACTACTTGATCGCTGGCGGCTACAGCGGCAAGACATTCTCATGGCAAGTGTCGCCTGATGGACAATTAACCAATGCACAAGAAACGTTCCGGTTCGACGCCGAAATTGTCGCGATCACCACCAGCCCGAAGTTTGCATTCTTCATGGGAGCTAGCCGCAAGGGGACGGTCGCGTGGCAACCCTTTGGGCCCAATAAATCTCAACCGCGTTTGATGCAGCAATTCCCAAAAAGTGTCTATGCCGTTTGGCTTCCTGCTTCTGGCGATCAAGCGATGGCGACCGATGGGGCTCGACTGGTACGTTTTTCACTACGCAACGGTGAAGCATCAGGCTCCGACGATCTGGCAATAAAATCGGCCCGCTTCGCCGACTTCAGCCACTCAGGCAAACGACTCACTGTCGCTGATTCCAATACCCTTCACTTCATCGACTTGACCCAAGTTACGAATCGACGGTCGATCAAACTTCCGCGAGGCGAGATGGCCTATGGCTTGAAGTTCCATCCTCAGGAAAATTGGGTCGCCGTCGGGATGCGAGGCAAAGTCGCCCTCTACGATTACGATCAAGCGGAACTGATTGCCTATGCCGACGCCGAATCGGTCTCCTACCAAAAGAATTTTGACTTTTCTTCCGACGGCCAGTTTCTCGCCGCCACCTCGGATAGCGCCAGAGACTCGATCAAACTCTTTCGCCTCGCACACAACGCACCCTAGCGTGCTATCGCCATTTT
>DIUH01000462.1:0-351 GCA_002428205.1 Planctomycetaceae bacterium UBA6163 | reverse complement strand
GCGCAAAATCTCTCGTCGTTCTTCACAGCCAGCGCGATCACGGACGAATCGCCATGCCACCGACAGGATGATCCACATCAAGTCATTCGCCGTCTTCAATTCGTCGCTGTGCAGAATCCAGGCATCGCGTGAGCGTGAAAAACTAGTCTCCCGTGGATGAACGAGTGTGACCGCTGGTGCATCGCTTTTTAGAGCGCTAACAAGGTTATACGCCAGAATGCCGACCGCAATTTCACGATCAATGTTCGCCGGCGTTTGGCGTAGAACCTTTCCGAAATCCAAAGAAAACCGCGGCTAACGCCAAAGCGGCTCACCGTTCTCGGATAGGTTCTTAGTAAGGACACGAGAAAA
>DIUH01000256.1:1969-2545 GCA_002428205.1 Planctomycetaceae bacterium UBA6163 | reverse complement strand
CCCGCGGTGATGTCGATTCCCGCGCCAGCGGCAACCCGCAAGGCATGCCTGCTGTCGGCTCAACGTCCGCCAACGCGACAACCGACCAAGCGTTGCCCACGATCGCCACAGATTTGCTGCAACTGACCAAACCCCGAATCGTGACCATGATTCTGGTCACCACCGCCATCGCAGCTCTGATTGCTGGTGGCGGGACGATGTCGCCGCTGTTGCTGCTGCACCTGATTGTCGGCGTCGCGATGGTCGCAGGTTCCGCTGGTGCGATGAATCAAGTTTGGGAATACCGAATCGATGGACAAATGGAGCGGACTCGGCGTCGACCGATCGCCGCTGGTCGCATCGGTTTCTGGAGCGGCTTTGCGTTTTCAACTCTGCTGGGCATCGTCGGTTGCGTTTATCTGTGGCTGGTGATCGGTGCCGCACCGTCGCTGTTTGCCCTGGCCACGTGGGTGCTATATGTCCCGATTTACACGCCGCTGAAGGTTCGGTCGCAGTGGAATACCACCGTCGGTGCGATTTCTGGGGCGCTGCCGATGATGATTGGCTATACAGCCACCGGCGGCTCAGTCACCGATC
>DIUH01000256.1:1610-1822 GCA_002428205.1 Planctomycetaceae bacterium UBA6163 | reverse complement strand
TGTTGTCGGTAACCTATCCGATGACTGCTGCTGCGGTCCGTTTTTGGCAATCTCGTGACGACATGACGGCTCGAAAACTGCTTCGCGCTTCCTTGCTTCAGTTGCCCGCATCGTTACTGCTGCTGACCATAGCGGCTCTTGTTTGGGGGCAATAAGCACGTGATCACTCGACCGGCCAATTTATCCAACGACGCTTCGATCGTTTGCGACGA
>DIUH01000256.1:0-1552 GCA_002428205.1 Planctomycetaceae bacterium UBA6163 | reverse complement strand
CCGATCCAGCGTGGCCGAATCGAGGTCGCGGGTCTGAATGTCGCCAGCAACACGCTTGGCGTTCGTGGCCGCATCGGAATCGTCTTCCAATCGCCCAGCCTCGATAAGAAACTGACGGTCGACGAAAACATCGCTTGCCAAGCGGCGTTGTACGGCCTTTCCGGCGCGGCACTTACCGCTCGACGCGATGAAGTGCTGCGACAGATGAAGTTGACCGACCGACGGAGCGACTTTTGCGAGAAGCTTTCGGGCGGCTTGAAACGCCGTGTCGAGCTCGCCAAAGGGATGTTGCACCAACCGTCGGTAATGCTGCTGGACGAACCGAGCACCGGGCTCGATCCGTCAGCCCGATTGGACCTTTGGCAGTCGCTTCGCGCGATGGCCGACGAAGGGATCACGGTTGTCCTGACAACTCACCTGTTGGAAGAAGCCGACAAGGCGGATCGTGTTGCGATCATGTTCGAAGGGCAAGTGATTGCCGACGGAACACCCCAATCGCTGCGAGCGGAGATGGGTGACGGGTTGATCACGATCGAGTCGGCCGATCTGGACGCAGTCGAAAAGATTCTGCGAGACGAAATGGGGCTCGAAACCCAACGTGCATCCAACCAGGTTCGTATCCGCTGTGCAGGTGCCCCGGCTTGGGTTCCAAAGATCGCAGACCGACTAGGCGATTCGGTTCATTCGATTTCGGTGGGTCGTCCCGGTTTGGAGGATGTCTTCATTGCCAAAACCGGTTACCACTTCGATTAAAGTGGAACACAGCGGTGTGAAGCGATTCGCACCTCCCCTGCCCTACCCCGCCCTACACTTCCGCGTCGCTGCCCAACGCGTCTAACATTTGCCCCGCATCGATCAACATGTCAACGCTCACACAATCGCCGCCCAGCCAAGAGACTGCCATGGTTTCGACCGTCGTCGGCTCGCCGGTTATCGCCTCGGTACCCAGCGGCCTCGGTGCGGCATGGATGCTGGCCAAACGAGAATGGATCCGCTTCTTTCGCCAACGCAACCGAGTCATCTCGGCCGTCGTCCAGCCGTTGCTATTTTGGTTGCTGTTCGGAACCGGTTTGCAAGGATCGTTCACCGGTGCGGGCGAGCAGAACTTCATGGAGTACTTCCTGCCCGGCACGATCGCACTGATCGTCCTGTTCACCGCCATCTTTGCCACGATTTCTGTGATCGAAGATCGACGCGAAGGCTTCATGCAATCGGTGCTGGTCGCGCCGGTCGGGCGTTGGCCGGTGTTGTTCGGAAAAGTTCTGGGCGGCTCGGCGATCGCATGGGTCCAGGCGGTGATCTTTCTGGGGCTGGTCTATCTGTTTGGCGCAGCGAGCATAAGTTGGTCGATTTTCGCCGTCCTGGCGCTGCTGGCCGTGATCGCGATCGCCATGTGTTCGCTCGGCATGATTGTCGCTTGGCCGATGGACAGCACTCAAGGGTTTCACGCCATCATGATGCTCGGGCTGATGCCGATGTGGCTGCTCAGCGGCACTTTTTTTCCCGTGCCACCGCTCGGTGAAGGGGCGAGCGTGGGTCAGATGATTCTTGG
>DIUH01000112.1 GCA_002428205.1 Planctomycetaceae bacterium UBA6163 | reverse complement strand
TTACACCGGAATTCGCGGGCCGTTATACGATCAAGTTAATCGCCACCGACAATGCGGGAGATTCATCATTCACGACCCAAATCGTTAATGTTCGTCCCTCGTTGCCAACCTTCGGCACGATCACGGGAACGGAAGGGACCGCGATCACTTTGGACGCCAGCAATGCGTCGCCGTTGGCAGTCGGTGCAACGCGAAACTATTTGTGGCAGTTCAAGACCTCACTTGATGTTTTGCTCGACACAGGATCCGGAGCTGCATTCACCTTCGTGCCGCCGGACAACGGCTCCTACTTCTACATTCTCACGATTTCAGATACCGTCGGTGGTCTGCATTTCAGCTCGTCAGGCGAAAACCTTTTCAGCATTGGAAATGCCTCACCATCGATTCAATTCGGTGCCGCGACATTTGCAAACCAAGGCTCACCAGTCACACTGACGCCCGTCGTCACTGATCCAGGCCGCAACGACACGTTCGTCTACGAATGGACGATCACCGACCCGAACGATCACGCGGTCACGCCCACCGCTTCGGAAGATCCGTCGACCATCAAGTTCACTCCCGTACGAAACGGCATCTATAACGTTTNNTACAACCGTGATCGTTTCCAACGTGGCCCCAGTAGTGAATGCCGGCGCCAATCAAACGATCAATGAAGGAACAGACGGCAACCGGATTACTTTTTCGGGCAGCTTTACCGACGCCGTTGGAGACGTCGATCAGCCGTTTACTTATGTATGGAATTTCGGCGATGGAACATCCCAGGCTGGAACGCGGGCAGCCACGGGAGATCTTCCGCCGGTCAATCACACGTATGCCGACAGCGGTATCTATAACGCCACTTTAACCGTTACCGACAAGGATGGCGGCGTCGGAGTTGCAACGACAGTCATTACGATCGTCAACCTTGCACCGCAAAATCTTGTACTGTCGGGTCCAGCGAACGCAACTGCGGCACAAAACAGGACAGTTTTGTTCACAGGTACGGTATCGGACTTACATGTTCCTGGTGGCGGCGAACCGCTGCGCGGGAAGATCGACTTTGGTAATGGTGTCGTCCTTCCGGTGATTCTTTCAGCACCAACAGTAAACGGCGTGATGGCCGATTATACCTTCTCCGCACGCCATATCTACGCACAGCCAGGCGTCTATAATGTCGTGGTGGAAGTCCGTGATGATGACGGCGGTGTCAGCCAGTCGGCTCCCTTGGAGATCACGATCACAGACGACATTGCACCAACAATCACAGCAAGCGTGTCGCCGAGACGGCGGAACACAGCGGTTGATAGTATCTCGCTGAACTTCAGTGAATCGATCATCAATTTCGAAGTCAACGATTTGGTGCTCTCGCGAAACGGCGGAGCCAACCTGCTGACCGCTGCACAGACCTTAGTCAACAATGGCAACGGAACCTGGACGCTGGCCGGCCTGAGTGCGATTACGTCAATTGAAGGAGATTACCAACTGACACTCGACGCCGCCGCGTCGGGTGTCGTTGATTTAGCGGGCAATGCGTTGGCGAACAATCTGTCAGTTCTCTGGTCGCTCGATACCACAGCGCCGATTGTGACTGTTAACACAGTGACAACCAACAGCTCGCGGCCGGCTTTATCCGGGACCATTGATGACCCAGCCGCAACGATTGCGGTAACGGTCAATGGCATGACATACCCAGCAACCAACGCGGGTGACGGAACTTGGCGTGTAGCTGCGGGTGTAATCGCGGCGTTGCCCGAGAACGTTTATGACGTGGCAGTGACGGCCACAGACCTTGCATCCAACCAAGGCACTGATACGACAAACAATGAACTGACCATTTCCGCAGCCCCGATCTCCGCCAACGTGATGATCGATGCAAACAACGATTTGATTATTCAATCGATTACCGGACTCAATCTGAGTGATAGGTTGACGTTAAAAATCGACGGATCAAACTTACGTGTCAGCGATCCTATTTTCACGCTGGTTGCGGCTGGCGGGACGGTACAAAATGGCCGTGATGTTTTGGTACCGATGTCGTCGATCCAAGATGAAACAAGAATCGTTGTCAATACACTAAGCGGTATTGACTCGGTAACACTCGATCTCGGTGGTGGTTCATTTGGCAAGGTATTTGAGTTCGCCGGGGCTAATCTAACGGCAAACCTAGTCGGTGAACTTCATCCGCAATTGTCACTTGGTCAAAGTGTCGGAGTTTTGGAAGTTGTGGGAAATCTTTCGATCGGCACGAATGCAACATTGACGCTCGATGCGTTGAACGGATTTGTTCCATCGGCGGGAGATACGTTTGCGATCATCCAGCGAAGCGGCGGTGGCGGCGTGTTCGCTGGGTTGCCGCAAGGTGCTCTGATTACAAACTTCCTCGGCAGCGGCTTGGGCGCGACGATCAATTATTTCGGCGGCACCAGCGGTTTTGACGTCGTTCTGTCCGTCGGCAGCACCACAACGGAAACGTTTGTTAGCATCGACGCAAACGGGAACTTGAATATCTTGGACACTGTTAATGACAGTGCCGACAATCTGCGGCTCCACACCGATGGGACTAATCTGATCGTCGTCGATGAGTCGGCAACACCGCTGCTGCTAGGCACCGATATCGCCGCCGCAGTCGGCAATGGTACCAATACGTTGAGAATACCATTGAATCTGATAACCGGAGCAATCCGTGTGAATGTCGGAGCCAACAACAACACACGGAACGATCGTATTACTATCGATTATGCAAGCGGTGGATTTTTCGCGGTGCCTGGGGGAATCGATGTCGCGGGCTCAAACGGTACTGAAGATTTGCTGACCGTTCTTGGCACGGGAACTACTCAGGCAAACCACTCCACATTGATGGCGCCCCTCGGGCCGCTTCAACTCCGTCTATCGGATACCCTGGGAACCACTGCGATTCGCTACAGCAACTTTGATAATCTCGTTTTCACAGCACTGCAAACATTTGTTGCTGAGAATCTGCTTGTCATTGGCACTGGGTCCTTAACGGTCGGATCAAACACGCCGGTCAATTTGCCAACGCTGACTCTTATAAGCGGCGGCACGTTCACAGCGAATCAAATTGCATTGGGGGCGGGCGAAGCGATCACTGGCACTGGCACCATTCATGCCCGATTTGCTGGTGAAGCTGGTTCAGTGCTCACCGCGACTGGCAATTTGTCGATCGGCAACCCAGTTGCCGTCGACGGCTTTTTGACTCGCGGCGAAATCGATGTCAAGGATCATACGCTGACCCTTTGGGATGCAAACGAAGCAGTGCTCGGATCATTGACGAAACTCGGCAGTGAACCTGGGCCTGCGGCAACGGCAGGAACCCTCGTCTCGGAAAACGGCATCTTGATCGATCAAGGGAACAACTTAATCGGTTTTGGAACGGTCGAGATTCCCAACGACATCGCACTGCTGTCTTATATCAATGGCGATGTCCAAGGTACCAGTACGGAAAAGCCAATTACGTTGACCGGATACATCAAAGGGATTGGCCAACTGAACAATGTCAACCTTACCGGAACCTACAGCCCCGGATTCAGCCCTGCGATAGCAATTAACGGCAGTGTTACTTATGCGCCAGACAGTGTGTTGATTATCGAACTAGGGGGAACAACGCCGGGCAGCAGCGGACACGACCAATTAATCCACACCGGTACCGCGACACTCGGCGGAGATCTGCGCATCGAATTGATCAATGGCTTTACACCGCAGGTCGATGACTCGTTCTTGATCATGACTGCGGCCAATGGTTTCGTAGGGGCCTTCGACCAAGTTGTGCTCCCCACCGCGCCATCTGGTACGAAGTGGAATCTCATCACCGACAGTGGTGAAGTTCGATTAACACTCACGCGATCTACTCCAGCCCCGCGAGTCACGGAAGTTCGTATTGGATCGACCGATTGGAATAATAATTTTAGAAATCTTGTCGACCCAGGAAATCGCCGCGGAGTATTGCTCAGCACCGGATCCGGCCAGTTGGTAGACGTTCCCTACATCAATGCAAATCAACTGTTCATTACTTTTGATCAGCCGGTTGTTCGCGAGGGCGGGGGCAACTTCCAGGCTTCCGATTTTGCACTGATTGGCTCGTCGACACTTGGCAAAACATACAACATTACTGCCGTTGCTTATGATGAATCAACCCACACGATCGCGTTGACGTTTGGTGCGTTCTTCACCAGAGACAAGCTGCTGCTGCATGTGCCGAGCACCCGTGTAAGGAATGCTGAAGGCGCGGTCTTGAATGGCAGGTGGATAACTGGTGAGAGCTTGATTTCGGGCGACGGGACCGGTGCCGGAAACTTTAACTTCCGCTTTGACTCGTTGCCCGGAAACGTCAACAACGACACGCTTACCAGCACCACCGACATTTCATTTGTTCGTGGTCTCGGAACCCAAATCGCTGGTTCGACTGCAAACTTCAATGTGCGGGCGAACGTCAACGGTGACGCCCTGGTAAACACAACAGACATTTCTGCGATTCGCCTCCTGGGAACACAATTCCTGATTGGGGTTGCCGACCCAACACCGCCTACTGACGACTAGCCCACTGCAAGCCTTTACTATCCTTGATTAAGAGAGAACTAAATGAGAACGCCCTTTACCAGCATCACAACTCATGCATTTATCCCTTCGATAGCCGCTGTCGTGCTTTGTACGACGCTGGCAATGACGGCCAATGCGGCGATCACGATACGGATAGGTGAGACCAGTCCAGGCAGTGCGAGTGTCATGGAAGGCACCGGTGGACTCGTGTCCTTGGGAGTATTTGCAAGCACGAATGGATCGGGTGTCACAACATTTGATTCGTTTGATTTGTTTTTTGATATTGGCGGAGACGGAACCAATACCGTTGCACCTATCTTCTCCTTTCCTGCGAACCCCGTCATCGCTGGAGCAGTGTTTACGAACGCTGCTGTCAATCCTTCGACCGATGTTACTTCGCCGCTTGCAAACGCAGATTTGCAAGTATCGGCTGATCGCGCGCCATTTACCTTCGCTCTGACCGAAACGAAGTTATTCGACTTTATCTTCAATGTTGATGCTAATGCGTCGGTTGGTGACTACGCCGTCACCATTCGCGATGACAGCGGATTTCTAGCCGCTATCAACAACGGTGGCGTCAATTTACTGGCGGACCAGCCGAATCAGTTTATTTTTACGCCAGGCTCTTTCTCTGTTACTGCCGTCCCAGAGCCATCTACGGTTCTGTTTTTAGCGTGTGCCGGTGGTGCTGTTGTGTTCAACCGTTTTCGGACCCGCACGAACAAGGCGATAAGTCGTGCAATCGCGTGAGGCCGACGACTATGCCGCTTTCGTTTCGTTGACGGTAGTGACCAATGTCTGAATCGACGGCCAGTCTGGCCGGATCGCGAAAAAATTGCCAATTGGTGCGAAGGTTGCACCATGCGGGGAGTTTGGCGCGGTTGGTGCGTTGATTCGCGGCGTATTGGACGGCCAACCGGCCGCGATCGCAGGCCTCCAGCCCGGTGACGTGGTGACTCATATCGATGGCAAACCGGCCTCCAGCGGCACTCAGTTGCGCAACTTTGTCGCGTCGGTAAAGCCGGGTACGACGGTTCAAATGACCGTTTCTCGCGATGGCAAAAAGCTAGAATGTCCGTCAATTTGCAGGAACGAACCGATGATGCGCTCGCGTTGTTCAATGGCGGCAAAGGCGACCACGGAGTTACTCGCAGTGATTCCTGGCGTTCCGAAAAGGATTCAGCAATCAGTCTTGTTCGGGCGTTCTGGTTTTGGTGAGAACAAGTGTCGGCGATTGGTCGGTGATGCACTTCACCGAACGCTCACCTGGGCGACCACATCACCCTTCTTAGATGCCAGCGACCGCCCGTTGAGCGACGAGCGATAGGTCCAACCTGAGTCCGCACCGGGACCGTTCATCGGTCCAGCCATTCGGTTGCTTCTGAAGCCAGTCGAGGATTCCGTCGTGGCCAGGCGGACCTGCGAATCTTGAATTCGTGAGTTCTTCGAGGCCGTTACGAGGGGCACGGCGGTTGGACGCAAGTCTGCCGAAAGTACAATCAGCTATGCGTCGCCCGGCAACTTGGCCGTCACTCGTCCCCAATGACGAGTGAACAACTTTCAGACAAAACGCGTTGAAGTAACCATCGTGTCACACCTCCTGACGATTACGTTCCTTTTTTTGCCTGCCATCATGGGGATAATGAACTGCGTTACCACTTGCGAGGATGATCCACCATTGAAGATCACCACAAAACGTGATGACGACAAAGCTGAAGTCGCGTTCGAGCAGGACAAGGCCGTCGTTTCAGTTCAGAGCCCATTGGGCATCAGTCAGGCAATCATCAAGCGCGGTGATAACAAATGGCCAACCAGCGTGATGTTGCGGTTGCACCTGAAGGGACTTGAAAACTTCAAAGTGACCAATGGCAACGTGACTGTCGAAGCGGCATTGTCGAGCCAGGACGGTAAAGTGCGACTCTGGAAGGACAACGACGAAACCCAGTTATTGGACGCGAAGCATCCTTATTGGATGGAGATTCGAATGGTCGGCAAGGATGGGAAACCAGCGAAAACGATTCCGCTGAAAGACGGCTACTTCGAGATGCAACTGCCCAAAGCGTTGTTTGAAGACCACCCAAATTCGATCACGTTGAATTGGATCGACTTTTATCGCTGAACCGGGCGTTGCAATGAATCTTACCGTCGATGTGATTTCTGACGTGATCTGCCCATGGTGTTACATTGGCAAACGACGGCTTGAGAAGGCTATCGTTGCCGCCGATGGCCGGCACGACGTGAAGGTTCACTGGCATCCATTCCAACTGAATCCAACGATGCCAAAGGAAGGAATCAGTCGCAGGGAATATCGCACCAGAAAGTTCGGCAGTTGGGCGCGATCACTGGAGCTGGATTCCAAAGTCATTGCTGTTGGCGAGTCCGAAGGGATTTACTTCGACTTCGATAAAGTGGAGAGAACGCCAAACACAGTTGATGCTCACCGTGTCATTTGGCTGGCAGATCAACATGGCTGTCAGGATGCGGTCGTTGAGTCGCTGTTCCGAGCCTACTTTACCGAAGGCAAAGACATCGGAAATCGTCAGACGCTCGTTGACGTGGTTGCTGTAGCCGGCCTGGACCGGAAAGCTGTCGAAGCCATGCTGAACAGCAACGACGCAATGGAAGCCATCTCCAACGGCAGAGAAATTTCTCGGCGGTATCAAGTCGATGGCGTTCCATTCTTCATCATCAATAATGCGATCCAATTGTCGGGTGCCCAGGCCCCGGAGACTTTTATCGATGCGTTCCAACTGGCCAACCCATGAAACGCGTTAAACCGGTTTCGAAATACCTACTTGCGATTCTTATGATCGCTGCTGGCACGATGCATTTCGTGAATTCAGAATTCTTCCTAAAAATTGTACCGCCATACCTTCCGCTACATAAAGAATTGGTGCTACTGAGCGGCGCCAGTGAGATTCTGCTGGGTGTTCTACTTTTGGTTCCACGATACTCACGTCTAGCGGCTTGGGGAATCATTGCCCTGTTGATTGCTGTGTTTCCCGCCAACGTGTACCTCTACCAAAATCAGGACATCCTTCCGGCCTCGCCAATCATTCACTTGCTTCGACTTCCGCTACAAGGTGTCTTTATTCTTTGGGCTTATTGGCACACAAGACCGGCAGACAAGAAATCATGAATCTGAATCTGATCCTCCAAGTCATTCTCGAAGATTACGCGTTGCCGATCGCTGGCGCGCACGGCGTTGCTCATTGGGCACGAGTCCTCGAAAACGGCTTGCGATTGGCAGAGAAAACCGGTGCCAACGTCGAAGTCGTATCATTGTTCGCTGTGCTTCATGACTCACGCCGAATCAATGAAATGACTGATCCTGAACATGGGCTACGGGCTGCTGAATTCGCTGCTGAACTTCGAGGCACCGCTTTTGATCTCGATGATCATNNCTTGATCTTGGTCGAGTGGGAATCATGCCGCATCCCGATCGGCTCTGCACTGAGGTTGCCAAACGACCTGAGGTGATCAAGTGGGCCGATGGTCGGGCGAGTTTTGGGGTCATTCCAATGTTTGTACTGGACAAGTGGGGAATCGATTTAAAGAAGGAGCGGGCGTGGTAAATGATGATCGGCTCAGCAGACTCAAAAGTCTTGCGACCCGTTTCGACGAAGAGATGGCTAAAGCCACCGTCACATTGTTGGTGCGTCAACTCGTCTCTATCGCTTATCCCGTGATCGCTTTTTTAAATTCGGGATGTCATGAATTGTTACGATTCCCAGCGGTGCCTCGGCTCGACTACCACTATTTGTAATGAGCATGGCGTCGAAGCGTTTACCGAAATGTCCCAACCACTGGGTCGTGGTCACTGGGTCGATTTCAGTCGTCATCGGACAGCAGGTTGCACCGGGTAAGGCGGTCTTGCCACCGCCTCGGAACAAACAGCCGTCGGTAAAAGGGCTCATCGGCTTCGGCCTTGATGGTTGCCATCGTCCTGCCTCACGTCATGCCAGCTAGCCGTCAAGCTCAATGCCCCTGGCAAAACGACGTCCCTGATTTGGCCCCGCAGGCCAACTCCGGTGGTGCAGCAGCTTGCCCCCTGATAGGCTATCAAGTACCATTCCCATTGCATGAGCGATTAAGCGAAATGAAAAAGCTAGTCCCCCGCGAAGATTCTTCATTTTCGCGCCTTGGCCCTGGAAAGAGTGGGCCTTGGGTATGTTCAGAATCGCATTCTTTAATAAAGGCCATGGGTTATGCAACTTTGCACCACAACTGACGAGCTTCGTGCTCGCGACATACGCGACCGCTGGGAAATCAAATCGCCTTTCTTTGCTGACATCAACCATTCAGTAGTGAGTTATCGGGTCTGTGGAAATGGCTCCGAGTGCGCCGCAGATCATGCGGTGTTCTATCTGCACGGTTTTGGTGGCTCGCTGGACGATACACCCTTCCTAGAAGATCACATCTGCAATCGGACAAGGTTGATCCGCGTAGCCAATTTTGGATTACAGAAAATCGGTCTGAAGTTGCCACTAGCCACATTCGGCGACGTTTGCTGCATCATGCACAACTCAGCCCAAGCGGTATCGACGATTGCGACGCGGATGGATCTTCGAAGTTATGACGTTGTGGCTCATTCGTGGGGCGGGATGGTCGCATCGATCAATGCGTTAAGAGATCAGCGGTGCCGAAAGGCGATGCTGCTGGTTTCAAGTCCTGATATTTGCGATGTGCTAGAGCAGATGCACAGCCTTCACGGCCTTGGCTTTTTGGGGCCGCTACTTGATCTAGGAGTAGGTCCG
>DIUH01000286.1:1293-5507 GCA_002428205.1 Planctomycetaceae bacterium UBA6163 | reverse complement strand
ATTGCCCCGCGCAATCCGATTGCCATACTTATCCCCTTGCCCAGCGGGCATCGGTTTTCCAGCGACCAGTGGGCAGCGGCGTTGAACCAATCCATTGATCACTTGGCCACTTGCCATTACTAGGTTTCGGCTAGACGACTGAGGTTGCTGGCCCAAAAATGGTCCGACCCGCATTTTTTTTGGCTACCACAAGCTAGAGTTATCACGCTTCCGCCCCGTAGATTCCGGGGTGGCGTGGTATTTCAACCATCCCCTTGAATCGATTTGCTGTCATGATTGATGCCGCGCTTTTAACGTTGATTCGCTGTCCGGTTGACGGCCAAACTTTGGTCGTTGCCCCCGACGAATTGACAGAAAAATTGAATGAAATGGTCGCCCGGCGGCAATTGCGTGATCGTACCGATGGTTTGGTCGAAGAACCGATGGACCAAGCATTGGTGACAGCCGACTTGACCAGGGCGTATCCGGTTCGTGGCGGCATTCCGGCGCTGATCCCCTCGGAATCGATACCCGTGCCCAAGTAATTGATTTGTACGCGATCCAGTCGCATTTACCGACCGACACGCAATCGCCGTCACGCCGTTGGGCGACGCGGTGAGCTGAGAAATCTGTGTCCCAGGACGATAATCTTTGACACCGCGAGTGAACTTTGGCCAATACTAGGCAGTAGGACGAATGCCACCGCGGCCACCGCCGTCGGCTCGATGGAACCCTGACCATCAAAATGGCGTGTCGTCCAGTCGCGATCATCCCTCTCATCCCAGTCTGCGCAAACACGTGTCCGCATCCCAACATCTAGCGGTTACTTGCTTGACCTGTGGCAGTCGCCTGCGGGTGATGGACCGTCAGTTGATCGGATCGATCTCCAATTGCCCCAAGTGCGGCGCGATGGTCGAAATCAAGCCCGATCCGATACAGCCCGCCGCCAGCAACTTGGCCGGTCCGCCGTCGCCACTGCCTTTACGCGACAACGCCCATCATTTGGCTGTGGGCGATTCGGCAGGTGTCGACAGCGAGGCGCTTACGCAAAGCTCGATTGCTGATCCCGACGATCTCGCCGCGCCGCCGGTCGCCACCGGGGCCGCTTTTCAGCCGGGCAGTTCGGCTTTGGATGCCAACCTCGATGCCCCAGCCGCTGACTTGCCCGTCGATCCATCAGCGGTCTGGCAGAGCGAATCGAGCCGACGGATCAGCCAGATGGCGTTGGTCGTGATGCTGGCAATCTTCGGACTGATTGCAGCCACCGTTGGCTTCATTCAATTCGCCCGCTCGTTCACTCGCAACGACCCCATCGCCCAAAACATTACCGACGCCCAAACGCCGTCGACCGCTGACCAGCCAAAGACGGAACTTGACGCATCCCAAGCCAACGAACCCCAAAGCGACCAGCCGCAGCCTGAGGCGGCCGCTGCTGGTTCACCCGCGCCGGACGCCAACACCGTTGACCCGATGCCGGTGCCCAGCGATACGAACTCGCAATCGGTGCCGCCAAAGCCTGATCCAAACGCAATCACGCCCGTCGTAACGCCAGCGGTCGAGCCGATCGGTGTGGTGCCAGAAAAAAACGAGCCACCAGCAATCGGGCCCGCGATCACGGCTCCGCCGATTACCGACGATGCCAGCGGGGCAATGGACGATTTACCGGCCGGGCTGCGAAAGTTTGTGCCGTTGCTGGACGTATCAACCGCCGATAATGGCGCCCCCCAAGCCTTTCCGACTCCACCGACGATCGATTCTGTCCGGTTGGATGCTGCCGCCGAGCTGGATACCGAAGAAACGTCGACTGCGTCGACTGTAAAGCGTGCGTCGATCGATGTTCCCAAATTGTTGACCATGCGGTTCGCGATCGACAATCGCGGTGCGACGTTATCCGAACTGGTGCTGTTGGCTTCACAATTGACCGGTGTGCCGATCGAGTTGGAATTGATCTCGATCGACCTAGCTGGTGTTTCGGTAAATCAACCGCTGCAGACGCCCGCCGGTTGGATGCCGATCGGCCAATGGTTGCAGCAATCGCTCGACAGCGCCGGCCTAGCCATGGAAGTTGGCGACGGTGCTGTGCTGGTGCATGCTTCCGCCCAGCGGCTTTTGGATGCCGGCGGCCAAGCATTGGTGCTGGACGATTTTGGCGACGATGCCGAAAAGATCGCATCGTGGCTGAAACCGGTCGTGACCCCGATCGTCGGCCCAGCTGACGACGCAGAGGTTGCCGACCCGATCGACGAAGAAGAAAATGCGCCGCCAGTGGATCCCGCGGCGAAACGGCCCAGTGGTATTGCGGGTGGTGCAGCGGGCGGTGCAGCGGGCGACGACAAAGCGGAGCCGGTTAAGCCTTGGAGCTTTGATGCCGCAGAGAAACGGCTGGTTGTCCCAGCGGATCGTTACCTGTTGGTCCAATCCATTTGTGCCGCCGAAGCGATGCGTTTGATGCGTGGCAAACCGACCAAACTGCCTCGCCAGCAAACCAATCGCTGGATCGGCCGTTGGGCGTCACTTAAACAGCCTGACAACGATCCTAACACGATCACCGATTGGCCCTTGGTTACTGACGGACCGGCTGGCGCCCAACTCGATTCGCCGCGCACCATCGCTGGTCTGTTACGCCGAGTCGCGACCGAAAACCGCGCCGCCGTTCTGGTCGTCTGGCAAGACGCGATGCGGCACCAAGTTTATCCGACCGACCTAGCAATGCCGCTCAGTGATGGTTTAACCGTCGGTGCCTATCTCGATGAATTGGTCGGCGAAGCGGGGTTGCAAGCACGCAACTCCGGCGATTCGGTTTGGTGGATCGGATCCGAAGGGTTGTACGATCGCTATGAAGTCATCACCTGGATGACGATTCCCGCTGGCAGTGGCGACGTGATCGCTCGGCGTCTTGCGTTGACCTTGGGAGTGGCCGATCCGGCGCAATTGCCAATCACTTGGGACGATTCGACACTGATGATCCGCGCTCCGCGATACATCGCGCGCCAATTGCAACGGTTCATCGTTCCCTAAGCTGCACAAGCTGGTCAATCGTTAGAACGCAATCGATCGGCATTTCTTTTCAATTGCATCGCACCGTTGTACGGCGATCGATCGCGCCTGGCTTTCACTTGTGGCGTAACGTTTCGCGGTCGAACGAGCCACTGCGGTCCGATCGGCCACATCCATTCAAAGCCTCTTTGCGCTCCTGTGGCCAATCATGTCTCTGCCAAGAATCGCTGTCTTGCGTTTGATCGTTATCGCGATCGTCCTGAGTGTCTCTGTATCAGCCGCTTATGCCCAAGTCGGTGCTTGGGGCGGCGGATGGAGCAGCGGTGGGCGATCCGGACAATCGATCGGAGGCATGCGTTATCGTGGGCCGCTGCTGAGCATCGAAATCGGCGCCCAGCCCGCGCCGCCGTGGCATTACAACCGCATGCCGCCAGGGACCGACACCGCGCTTCGCCAACAGGAACGGTTTTATCACGAACTGGACCGTATGCATCGTTTTCAGACACGCGAAGAACGATACGAAAACGATTTCCGCGATCGCTACTCGACCGGCGATCCGTTTTATCATAACCCTCATGCCTATCGAGGTTACGGGGCAAACGTTTCGCCCGAACCGGTGTTCCCACCGTCCTATCCACACTACGGCCGCAGCGGTGTGTTTCCTGCACCCGAAACCCAACCTGTCCCTGGACTGGCGTATTCACGAACCGATGCACAAAGACGCCGAGTTCATGCCGATGCCGACGTCGCCGACCTGTTGCGAGCGTCTGCAAACCGTTTGACGCTAAGCCTGTCGAGGATGCGTGACGGCGAAGTTTGGCTGAATCAACTGCAACCCCAGCGGATCGTTTCGACGATTGATCGCGCCGAGTTTCCTGGATCGTTGATCGATCTGGTTCAACAGTATAACGCTGTCGCCAACACACCACGCCTGGTGTTGATTGCCGAGACCAATGGGTTCCGCGATACTCATCGACTGCTGGCCCATTACGTCCGCCTGCAGTCGCGTTATCCCGATGCCGACTTTCATTCCGAGATGCAATCGATCGAATCGCCGCAAGTGGAATTTCAAGATCTGGAACCACGCGAAATCATCGTTTCGCCTTCATCGCAATCGATCTCTAGCGATCGTCCCGTTGAATTAAATCGACCCGTTGTTGAGCCTGGCGAATCCGGTCAGCCCAACGTGCAGTGGTTGCCCACACCGCGTGGCGAACGTGATACCGACGAGTAACGTG
>DIUH01000286.1:0-1175 GCA_002428205.1 Planctomycetaceae bacterium UBA6163 | reverse complement strand
CTGATCTATTCGTGGGCCTACTTCCCGCGACACATCAGCCCGTGGGCACCTCCGCCCCCGCCATCACAGTCAACTGACGATAAGGCAACCGCGGTCCCACCACGCCGCTGGACCGATCGCATTCCGGTTTTCGGCTGGTTCGGACTCCGCCGCGAATCGCCTCTGCACGGCACAGGTTTCTGGGTTCGTCCGCTGTTGGTCGAGATCGGCTGTGCCGCGGCGCTGCCAGCCCTCTATTGGTACTACACACAATCCGGTGGTTTATTGCCCGATTTTGCCCGGGTTCCCGCTGGGATCGCCAGCTTTTCCCCGTGGGCCCACTGGCTGTTTTTGGTTCATGCGATCCTGTTTGTATTGATGGTCGCTGCCACGTTTATCGACTTTGACGAACAGACGATTCCGGACATCATTACCCTGCCGGGCACCCTGATCGCGCTAGTGATTTCGACGCTGCCTTGGCAAACGTTTCTACCTTCGGTAGTGTTCTGGAACAACCAAGTCGGCATCACAGAAACGACGTTCAACATCCCATGGCCGTTCGCCGCAAAGTGGACGGGAGCGAGCGGCCTGTGGTTGGCGCTGGCGATTTGGGCGACCTGGATTTTTGCGCTAACCGATCGCCATTTGGTGCTGCGCCACGGCCCCGTGCGTGCAATCGGATATTTGATTCATGGCATTCGTCGACGTCCCGAAACCAAGCCGTTGCTGGTCCTGGGCGCGATCGGCACCGTCTTTATCTTTGCCGTTTGGACATGGGGCATTGTCGCGTGGGCCGGCCTGCTTTCGTCGCTGATCGGATTGGCCGTCGGCGGCGGAACGGTTTGGGCCGTGCGCATCGTCGCCAGCGCCGCGATGCGTCAGGAGGCGATGGGTTTTGGCGACGTTACGCTGATGGCAATGATCGGCGCATTCGTCGGATGGCAAGCCGCGATCGCCGGTTTCTTCCTAGCCCCACCGGCTGCGATTTTGATCGTCATTATCCAGTTCATCATCACGCGAAAACCCGCCGTGCCGTTCGGCCCCTACCTTTGCACAGGCACCGCGATCGCAGTCGTTTTCTGGGACCTGGTATGGAATCAAATATTATCTCAATACGCAATGCTAGGTGCTTTGGTAGTCTACATTCTTGTCGGCGCGCTCGTCGCCATGGGGGCGCTCTTGATGGTCTGGGGAGC
>DIUH01000111.1:7059-10277 GCA_002428205.1 Planctomycetaceae bacterium UBA6163 | reverse complement strand
GCCTGGTTGATCGCCCGGCTTTTGAACACCGGCAGGTTCAACGCCAGGCGGGTCTTGATCACCCGCGCCCGGTTCGGAACCGGGCTTCGAATCGCCAGGCTTGCTCTCACCCTGCTTACCTTCGCCAGGCTTGCTGTCACTTGGTTTGGTTTCGCCCGCGCCATCTTTACCTGGCTGCTTATCGCCGGTTGTCCCTTCACCAGGCTTGCCTGTTTCTGGTTTTTCGGTACCGGCGCTTTCCGTGTCGGGACTGTCGGTGCCGGGCTTACCGCTCTCAGGCCGATTTGGTTCTCCAGCGTTCTGCGTTTGGTCAGGTTTTGCCGTGTCTGTTTTCCCAGGTTCGGATCCTCCCTGTGGCTGGCCCGAAGGTTCTCGCTTCTCCTCGCCGCGATCCTGCTTCTCACCTGCCTTTGGATCTCCACTTTGTGGATCTGGCCGCTGTGAATCCTGTGGCTGCTTCGGACCATCGTCTTTTTGAGACGAAGACTCACCCTTTTGTGCCGCCTCTTCGCGTTTCTTGTTCAAATAATCGCGTATCTTTTCAAACGCATCGCCATCATGCTGAGGCGGTTGCTCACCGCCAGCACCTTCGCCTTGAGATTGATCGGCACCGGATTGATCGCTGCCAGGCTGGCCAGCTTGATCGCTGCCCTTGGCTGCATCCTGCGGTTGGCGTTCGCCGTTTTGCTGGCCAATCGGATCCGCTTTTTGCTGGCCATCCGCCTGTGGCATCGAATCGCCAGCGGCCTGCTCGCCCTGTTTTTGCTGACCCGTTTGCTGCTGACCCGACTGATCGCCATCGGGTTGGCCGTTTCCGGTCGAGTCGGGCCGATTTTCTTTTGAACCATCGTCGTTACCCGCGGAATCCTCGCCCGCCGACTCGCCGGGCTTGCCCCCGGACTTTCCATCCGCGCCGCCATCCTTCGACATACCGTCCTTGGTCGCTCCATCCTTTGCCGCGCCGTCCGCACCGCTTTCGCCTTTACTGTCGCCAGATTTCCCTTCGGACTTTTCCCCCTTCTCATCGCCCGACTCGCCACCCTGGCCATCGGACTTGCCATCCTGCCCTTCGCTCTCTCCTTCGCCACCGTCGGATGATCCCGACTGGCCATCGCCCGACTTCTCACCGTCTTGTTTGCCAGACTGCGAATCCTGTTCGTTCGAGTTCGCCGGCTCGCCGTCTGATTCGCTGACGCCGTCTTCCGGCGCGGTCGGCGGCGGCAACTGGCGCGGCTCAACGATCGTCCATTCCAACGGTTGCGTTACCGCTCGATTCGGATCGTACTTCCCCGCTTCATCTTCGCGATTGTCCAGCGCCGCAGCCACAACCTTCACCCGATCGCCGACTCTCAACCCGAGTTTCTCGGGCCGAAAACGGTAATCCGCAATCTGATTCCCCCGCTCGCCCTTTTCCGCCGACCACAAGGTTTCGGTCTGCGGTTGATCCACGCCACGTTGCCACACCAGTTCAATGCGGCGCAGGCCGTAATCGGGATCGATCGCCGTGATCTCGATCAATTGCTGGCCATTAATCGGTAATTCTTTGGTTAATTCTCGCGGCTGGACGATCGCCACTTCGGGTGGTAAATCGCGGATGATTCGCACCGGATAGGTGATCGGGTCCGGGTTTTCGTTGCCATCGGCGTCCCACACGCGGATGCGGTACGAATCGATCACAACGGGTGCGGATTTTTCGCGTGGTAGACGCAGCGTGACCGCTACAGTTGCCGAAAGGCCATCGTCAGCGACCTTCATATCCATGCCGCCGGCCGTCGGACCGATCCGCACTGACGCATCGCCAGTGTCAGCGCCAGAGCGCGGGTTGAACTCGATTCTCGCCCGCTTAATCGCGCGATTGATCACCACCAGGATCGTCGCCCGCGAGTTCTCTTCGCCCGAAATCGCTCCTCCGGTTGAAACCCGCTTTGGCAACCCGGTGTACGCTGGCGGAGTGATTTCGACTTGACGCACCGATGCGACCGGTACGTCACGCGTCTTGATTTGAAATGGCCCCGCGACGGCGTCACCAGCGATTATTTGGTAAGCCGTCGAGCCTGGCACCGACACCTTGGCGAAATATCGATCCGTCGACGCGTCATAAGTGAGCGCCGTTTGTTGAGCGAACCCAACGCCGTACGCGACCACCGGTTCATCTTTGCCGGATAAGCCCCGAATCGCCGCAGAAATCGCTACCGGACGATCGGCTAAAACTTCCGTATCGCCAGGCAACACATCGCTGATCGAGACCCGCGACGGGGCGTCAATCGATGCCAGCGGCATCAGCAACCGCTGAGCCGACTGCAGCGTGTTTTTCGGGCTCAGCAGTGAGTAGGCGGCAACCACCGCCAACATCACCGCCATCAAGATCCACCAAGTGAACGTCCCGGCCGCTTCGCTGGGGATATCGATCCGATGCTGTTTGATCTGGCCAGCCGCCCTGGCACCGATCGAACGGACGACAGCACCACGCACCCCTTGCAGTTCCAGATCGCCTCGCAAAGAAACGTAGCTGGACAATTGGTGCCGCAGCTCAGGCATATCCCATTCCAAGCTTTGGGCCGCATAGTCCGCACGGATCCGGCTGCGCATCAGCGGCGTTACCCGCATTGTGATCCACCACGCCGCAGCCCCCAACGCAGCCAGCAGAACCGCCAACCGCACCGGCCAACCGGGCGACCAAATCCATTGGTCAACCGCGACCCAAACCAGCGTCACTGCCATCGCCGCAATGATCAGTTTCAAGAGACACCGCGACAACTCGGCGCGCCACAACGCAGCCTGGGCTTGAGCGATCGTCGATGCGATCAGTTCTTCACCGACCGTCAGCTTGGATGCATCATCCGGATTCTGCGAAGCTGGTTTGAATGTCGCGGTCGCCATAGCCGGTCCGAAACGCTTGGTTCGTTGGTGGAAGGAAAATTAAACTTAATCAGCATTACGCTTGATTATAGGCTTCCGGTCACCGCCCGAAGCGTGATTTCCCAATGGAAAACCCGTTTCGAGCCGCAATTCGCAACGAGTTTTCCGGCATAATCGCTTTCGCAAATTAGACGTCAGGCGGTCGTCCCTTGGCTTCGCGAGTCGCTTCGATCAATTCCCGAACCGATAGATCGTTGTCTGGGCGTATTCGTCGCCCGAATCCAACAGGATTGAAGGGAAGTTCGGCTGATTGACCGAATCGGGAAAATACTGAGCTTCCAAGCACAAGGCACCGCGAT
>DIUH01000111.1:473-6940 GCA_002428205.1 Planctomycetaceae bacterium UBA6163 | reverse complement strand
GTCACCGGTCGGGATCAGCGTGTCGTCGGTCGGAGTATAAGCTTCGGCCATGATTTGCAATTCATGGTCCAGGATCGTCCCATTGCCGTGGCCACCGAGGTTGAAGTAGGCATGGTTGGTCAAGTTGATCGGCGTTTGCAGATCGGTCGTCGCCGAATAACGCATCACCAACGAGTTATCGGCGGTTAATGCAAAGCGGACTCCGAAGTGAACGTTACCCGGAAAACCTTCTTCGCCGTCGGGGCTGAAGTATTTGAAATCGACCGCAGCGACGGCGGCATCGGACTTATCGACCGTGCCTTTCCAGACAACTTTATCAAGGCTGCGTGAGGCACCACCATGCAGCGTATTGGCGCCATCGTTAGCGGCCAGCTTATAAGTTTGTCCATCGATTTCAAACGACGCTCCGGCGATCCGATTGCAAACCCGCCCGGTCGTGCATCCGAAATACTGATTCTTGTCCGATTCATAGCCGGCGACATCATCAAACCCATTGACCACATCTGCGATTTTCCCACTCGCATCCGCGACTTTGATCGATCGGATTGTGGCGCCACGCGAAATGATTTCCACCACCGCCCCGCCGTCTCCTTTTAGGCGAAACAGTTCAACAGCAACATCATCTTTGGTTTTGCCAAACGGCAACACTTCGACATCCGCCGACCAGGCGGGCGATGCAGTCGAGCCAAAAACAATTGCCGACAAGACGGCCAACGTCGAAGCAAAACGAAAAAGATTGCCAAAGCGACAATTACGAACAATGGGAAAGGTCATGATAAGATCCGCTGAAGAGGTGGGTGGAATGTTCGTAGTACCGCTCTTAGGCGGCCGCTTATTTCTTTTCTCATACAATTTCCGCCTAAAGGCGGGACTGTAAACTCAACAGCCACGCGATTGCGGGCTGCTGCCAAAGTCTAAGCTTTCTTCGCTGCAAAAACTCGCTTCAATTCATCAAGGCTAGTCAACCCGCGAGCTACCGTCAAAATCGCTTCGGACTGCAAACCACGGAAGCCTTCTGATTGAGCGATCTTAGTCAATTGTCCAATATCCTGAGTCTTCAGCAGCGCCGCCTTGAACTGCGGTCCCGGACGCAGCAGTTCAAAAATACCGACCCGCCCCAAATATCCCCGCGCTTGACAAGCCGAACACGGCGGTATCGGAG
Organism: Planctomycetaceae bacterium UBA6163; assembly: GCA_002428205.1. Classification (GTDB taxonomy): domain Bacteria; phylum Planctomycetota; class Planctomycetia; order Pirellulales; family Pirellulaceae; genus UBA6163. The sequence continues at coordinate 5,778 of DIUH01000111.1, read as the reverse complement.
CGGGTTTGCCATTAGCGTCCACCTGCTGCTCGATCGGCGGCATCACGAACTGCTGGAACAATTGCGCGACGCGACCTGGCGGAATCCCCAACTTTGCCAACAGCGCCGGCGGTGGCTGGAAACCGACTTTGCAATCTTCACACAATCGCCGCACGATCCGCTGATTCAAAACCGCCTTCACGGTCGAAGCAAAATGTTTCGCCGACTTGGGATACTGGGCACAAATCTTCGCGCAGGCTTCGACCGCTGAGTTCGCTGATACACGAGCGATCACCTGCTTTTCATTTTTCGCCGTCTGGTCCATTGCGGCTAACAAGGTGTCATCATCAGGGATTGACGGAAACACGAACACATCTGGCTCTTTCAAAATCATCTTGCGAATCAATTCGCTCGGCGCCAGTCCCGTACTGCCACCATAGAAGTTTGGCGAGATGTTGATGATCTCGATCTCTTTCTCATTTTCCGGTTCCAGCGATTGAAAGTCACGGATCAACCGGTCGGCGGCGTTAATCGCGACATGCCAAGTCGACGTCAGGCCCATGCCGCGTGGCGAGCTGATCAGCACTGATGACGATTCGCTGTTCAACGCTTCACGGAACTGGTCGATCATCGTGTCGCGCATGCCCAATTCGGCCAACACGTTGAAAGGCACCTTTTCGGCATCCAAACGAATCAGCACACGTTCGCCCGAAGCGGTCCCTTGGCTTTGCAACGTCAACTGATACTTATCCTTATTGACCTTGGCTTCGCATTTACCGGTTTGGGCGCTGCGTCGATCGGCGGGATTCAATTGACAGATCTGCTTCAGCGTGATCAACATTGCATCGCCAACTTCGCGGGTCAGCGGCGGCAACTGCTCCCATTGGCCATCGATCTGATAACGAATGGCACACGCCGATTGGGTGTAATCGAACATGATATGCGTGGCCCGCGAGGCGATCGCGTGTCCGATCTGGCCCGTCGCAACCGCATGACCAGAGCCTTGGCGGGCAAGGATCAAAACCGACTGCTGTTGGCTTTTGTCGTCGATACGCGGAGTCAATGTTGCAGGATTGGCGGTTTGCCAAATCTGGATTTCTTCTTTATTAGCAGCAGGCATCGATTGTCAGGGGTGATGCGGTGAAACGGATGGGAATCGATATGTGAAAGAGATGAGGGGTTAGATGATACCTGGCGCTTTGACATCGATGCCCTTCAGAGCCATCTTCAACGCGTCTTTGTTCGGTGCCACTTCAAATGCGGTCGGACGGTCGATCAATTCGTCATCGATCAACTGCTTCAGGCTCATCGTAAAATCTTGCATGCCGTCTTCCGCACCGATTCGAATCGCATCAGGCAATTTATTGTCGTGGCCTTCAAGCACCAGTTTCTTAACGATCGGATTGAATGTCATCACCTCGCAAGTTGGCACTCGCGAAACCCCTGGGCGAATACTCCTCAACAATTTTTGCGCGACGATTCCCTTCATATTGAACGCGATCGCGCTTCGGATCGCGTTGTGCATCTCCTCGGGGAACAAGTCCAAAATACGACCGATCGTCGTCGATGCACTCGCCGCGTGAATCGTACCGAACACCAAGTGGCCCGTTTCTGCGGCGTGAATCGCGGTCATAAATGTTTCTTCGTCACGCAACTCGCCGACCAAAATAATGTCCGGATCCTCTCGAACCGCGTGTTTCATGCCGACGCTAAAGTTCAATACGTCTTGTCCGATCTCGCGTTGATTGATCAAGCACTTGTCTTCGGTATAAACAAACTCGATCGGGTCTTCGAGCGTCANNTGATGTAATTCAACATCGAACCGATCGTTGTGCTTTTTCCGCTGCCCGTAACCCCCGCCAGCAAGATCATTCCTTGGTCAAAGTGACACAGTTTTTCCATCGAATCGGGCAAAAACAACCCACGGAAATCAGGAATGAAGTTGTTGATTCGGCGCGCGACTAATCCGATTTTTCCCAATTGCTTCAGCAAATTGATACGAAAACGCCACGAAACGCCATCGATATCGACAACATACGCAAAGTCGGCACCGCCTTCGTGGTCGAAAATCGCAAGATTTCGGTCGTCCATCATTGGGATCAACAACCGCACCATTTCTTCGTTCTCGATCGGCGGACGATTCAGCGGCCGTAAGTCGCCCTTGACCCGCACCATTGGCGGTTGGCCGACTTTTAGGTGTAAGTCAGAACCTTCTAGTTTGACGAGCGCCTTGAATATTTTGTCAACTTCCAATCCCTCGCGCTTCTGAAGCAGCGACGACGTCAGACGACTGATGGTGGCTTGGCGATCGATAGGAGACGATGGAACCGGTGCAGCGGAACCTTTTTGACTGGACATAGGCCGAACACTCGAGAACGAAAAGAGTCAGGAATCCGAATCTGGCCCCATTCTAGCCAAGCCCCCGCAAATGTGTGAGCGGCAATGGAGCAAGCGTCTTGTTATTGCGGCACAATTATAACGGCCAAACCCACGGAATGATCACCATCGCGGTAATAAACAGCAGCGCGTTCATCGGCAACCCGAACCGCAAGTAGTCGGTCATCCGGTAACCGCCCAATCCGTAAACCATCATGTTCGTTTGGTAACCGAACGGCGTCGAAAAACTCGCCGACGCTGCGATCATCACCGCCATGACGAAGGGCGTCGTGTCCGCCCCCAACGCCAAAGCCGCTTTCCAGGCGATCGAAAACATCAAAACGGCCGCGGCGTTGTTGGTGATCATCTCCGTGCAAAGCATCGTGGCGATGTAAATCGCGGCCAGCGACAGCAGCTTGTCGCCCCCGGCCAGCCCCAGCAGCGAATTGGCGATCACCGTCGCCGCCCCACTTTGGTCCAACGCCCGACCAATCCCCAGCGCCGCACCAATCACGATCAAAACCGACCAATCGATGCTCTGACGCGCCTCGTCCGACGTGCAGCAACGAAATCCGATCATCGCCACACAGGCAATCATCGAAGCCGTCATGATCGACAGCGATGTCATCGTCGCCGCAGCCACCATCGCGACCAAAATCGCAAGCGCCAACCAAGCCCGCTCGGGACGCCGCACCGCGCCACCTGGCACGTCGCTGACCAGGAAAAACTCGTGCGATTGCGACCGCTGTTCCAAAAACGTCGGCGACGCTTCCAACAGCAACACGTCACCGACTTCCAGCCGAACGTCGCCCAGTTTACCAGGCAAACGCTTGTCGCCACGGCCTACGGCGATAACTGCGGCCCCATAATGCGTCCGAAATCGTCCCTCGCGAATCGTCTGGCCCAGCAAAGAACAACGACTGCTGACCACCGCTTCGACCAACTTGCGATTCCAAGCCGGTGCATCCAGCTTCCTCGCCTGATCGTCCGGCGGAGCCAGCCCGCGGATCTTCTGCAAGTCGACCACGCTTTCCAATACCCCGACCAAAACCAGCGTATCGTTTGCCAACAACCGCTCGGTAGGCCCAACCGCCGTGATTTGATATCCCTCACGCTGGATCTCGGCCAAATACAGCCCCGGCAAATGTCGCAATCCGGCCGCTTCGATCGTTTGCCCCACTAAACCACCGCCCGCCATGACGACCATTTCGACTGTGTATTGCCGCGGGTCGTCCTTCGCACTCAGGGCCGGCTTCCGATTGGGCAACAACCACCGCGAAGCGATCATGATGTACGCCAAGCCGATGATCGATGCAGGGATGCCAACATAGGCCGGAGCGAAAAAACCGAGCGGCTGGGCCCCGGATTCAACCACCATCCCTTGCACCAACAAGTTTGTGCTGGTTCCGATCAGCGTGCACATGCCGCCCAAGATCGCCGCGTACGATAGCGGCAACAATAACTGGCTCGGACTGGTGTTCACACGCTTCGCCAAGTCGTTCACGACCGGCAACATCGCCGCAACAACAGGTGTGTTGTTCAAAAAACCGCTCAAAATCGCTACCGGCGTCAGCAACAACACTTGCGCCCCTGGCAACGTGCGGGCACGCTTGAGCAGCCATCCGGTCGCAAGCTCTGTCCCGCCAGTCAGCTCCAGCCCAGCCACGACCGCAAACAAAAAAGCGACCGTGATCAGCCCCTCGTTGCCAAAACCGATCACGGCGTCACGCGACGAAGGCAGCTTTTCGGTGCCGGTGATGTTCTGGGCCAGAATCAAAACGCCCAATGACGCGATCGCCAGCAAGTCGGTCGCCGCAATGCGCAATGAAAGCGAAAACAGCAGCATGACTGCCATTGACACCGTCAACCAAGCTTCCCACCCCATTTCGAACATAGAAACCAGCCGCCGTACGTTGCTTTGAACCTCGACCGGGTTTTGGACCTCGGCCGGCGATCAGTGTAGTCACAAACGAGTTTCGTCAAATGGCCCTTCAGTAGTGGTTGTGGTATCCGAGTGATCCAGCCAAGGGCATAGCCGGTGGTGCATTCCGCACAATCACTATGACCCGACTATGACCCGAAGCGTCTGTAATTTGAATCAGCGTTAAAATGCGTAAATCACCGTTTCTACACAAACCCTTCTTTAAACCTAATCTTGCATCCCTGCACTCGGCGGTTACCGTAAATACCGGTTGATGTTGGACCAGCCCCGCCTGCTCCCTCTTCAGCGACCTAAAAATCGGTAATCGCAAACTATCCTCATCGTCACTGATACGCTTTCTATGATCGCAATCATCGGCCTCGGCTATGTCGGCCTACCGCTCAGCCTCCAGTTCGCTCGCAAAGGCAGCGAAGTCCTCGGCCTCGACATCGACCAGGCAAAGGTCGACGCCATTAATTCCAGCCGCTCGTACATCCAGCACATCACGCCGGAATCGATCGCCGAACAAGTTTCCGCGGGACGTCTTAAGGCGAGCACCGACTTTTCGCTAATCGCCCAGTGCGATGCGGTGATCATCTGCGTACCAACGCCGCTCAGCAAAAACCGCGAACCCGACATTTCCTACGTCCTCGACACCGGCCGCAAGATCGCCCCGCACATCGCCGCCGGTTCGCTCGTCGTGCTCGAATCGACCACCTACCCCGGCACAACCGACGAAGACTTGCGCGCCGTGCTGGAATCCGGTTCTGGCAAAGTCGCTGGCGTCGATTTCCATCTCGCCTTCTCGCCCGAACGCGAAGACCCCGGGAATCCGGACAGCAAAGTCGCCAAGATTCCCAAGGTCGTCGGTGGCCTGACGCCCGAGTGTCTCGAAAAGGCTAAGAAGTTATACGAATCAGCCGTTGAGCGAGTGGTAACGGTCAGCAGCTGTCGAGCCGCCGAAGCGACCAAGTTGTTGGAGAATATTTTCCGCAGCGTCAACATCGCATTAGTAAACGAATTAAAAGT
>DIUH01000111.1:0-258 GCA_002428205.1 Planctomycetaceae bacterium UBA6163 | reverse complement strand
GACTCGCCTATAAGGCCAACGTCGATGACGACCGTGAATCGCCATCTTATATCCTATTAGAAAGGATCAAAGAAACTGGGGCAGAAGTCGCCTACTATGATCCTTACATTCCCGTCATCAAACCTTCGCGAGAACACGCTCATTGGGCCGGCACCCCATCGATCCATTGGGACCAAGCGACGATCGAAAGTTTCGATGCCGTGTTGATCTCCACCGGCCACAAAAACGTCGACTACGACCAACTGCTTCAGTGGTCCA
>DIUH01000156.1 GCA_002428205.1 Planctomycetaceae bacterium UBA6163 | reverse complement strand
TCGCGGGCATCATACTCTGGCGGTGTGCCCGCCGCCTTGTCGCTGACCCAGCGGGTTTGCCAACGCTTCCCTTCGCGAACCGCTTCCATAAACGGATCGGTCAAGCGGACCGACAGGTTGGCGTTCTGGAAACAAACGCTCGAGTACGCTTCGCCGTTAAAGTTCGACTCGTAACCTTCGCGAATCAACGCGTGAGCCTTCTTCTCTTCGCTCCACTTGCACTCGATGAACTCGAGAATATCTGGGTGCCAGACCTTCAGCGACTGCATCTTGGCGGCGCGACGTGTCTTGCCGCCGCTCTTGACGACGCCGGCGATCGAGTCATAGACCTTCATGAACGACAGCGGGCCGCTGGGGGTGCCGCCGCCGGACAGCTTTTCACGCTGGCTGCGGATTGTCGACAGGTCGGTACCGGTGCCGCTGCCAAACTTGAACAGCATCGCTTCGGAACAGGCAAGACGCATGATGTCTTCCATGTTGTCCTCGACCTGCTGGATAAAGCACGCCGAACCCTGCGGATACTCGTACGGGTTCTCTGGCTGGGCGACCGATTCGCTGGCTCGGTCCCAGTGCCAATTGCACTTCGCACCCGTCACACCGTATTGGTGATACAAACCGACGTTGAACCACACCGGGCTGTTGAAGGCACCGAATTGGTGCAGGCACATCCAAGTCAGGTCGCGGTAAAAACGGTCGCCGTCTTCGGGCGTGTCGAAATAACCGTCGGCCAAACCCCAATCGGTGATCGTCCGCGTGACGCGGTGGATCAATTGACGAACGCTCCGCTCACGCTCCTGCTTGTTGCGTGGGTCGCCGTAGAAATATTTGCTGACCACGACATTGGCGGCCAACTGCGTCCATGTCGCTGGGATCTCGCAATCGGTCTGTTCAAACAAAACCTTGCCGGTTTCGTCCTTGATTGCCGCGCTTCGCAGCTCCCACTGGACCGTCTCGAACGGCCCTTCGGCATTTTCCGGGCAGAAGGTCGCGTCGATTTTCAGTCCGCTGCGCCCGTGGCGCTGCGAATCATCAAAATAGTCGCGGGCATAATCGACCCCGTGCGATTGTGGGCAATCGTTGGGGCTGGTCGTTGGAACAACGCGTGATGAACTAACAGCAATCGCCATGGCAGCAGAGACTCCTTAAAAAACCTCATCCTTGCATCTTCGATCGTCGTGCGCAGTTCCGTTGTTGGGACCGCATTCCTTGCGGGACGACGATTCGAGATGGGCCAGAACACAAGAGTGAACATAAGTATATCCGGATGCTTTCCGGAACGCCACCCGATGAAGGCTTGTTACCTCGTGTCGATCGCTCAGTATGCTGATCCCAGCAAACTGCGTGAAAGGCCGAAAATAACTACACCTAGTGGTCCACCGTGCGGCAGGCACTAGATATGGCGTTTCGGAAGTCTACCGGATGCTAGCACGGTGTCAATGAAAATCGCCAAACCGACACAAGTCATGCGTGACTTTGGGTTTGCGGAAAGCGGTTCGGATCGCCCCGATCGGCGGTCAAGCAGCGGGCTCGACGCAAGATGTTGGTTTGCATCGACTTGGGCAAACCGCTTGAGAAAAGGTCGCTGAGCCGGTAGAGCGGCTCAGCGAAAAATTTTTTCGTGAAAAAATTATGAACCGGCTGAGACAAACCGTTTCCAGTGCTTCTCGATCGCCTCAACATCCGCTGGCCCGTCGTGCAGGATGACGCGGTAAGAAAGCCGCAGTTTGTCACCTTTGCCGATTCGGTGGCCATCGGTTTTCTTGCCGCCAGTGAAATGGAACTCGCCGAATGGGTTGGCAGCGAACAAGCCGTAGGATCGGACGTGCCATCGGCATGGAGCGTTGAAGCTTTCGGGGTGTTCCAGGATCGTGATCCCGACCGTGTCGCCATCGACGGGGCCGGAATAGTCGACCCAGCGAGATTTTTGCCCCCAAGCCTTGCCGTCTTCCAACCCTTCGGCGTTGATGATTTTTCCGCCCAATTTGCGGTCTACCATCATCGAATCGGGCACACGGATACCGAACGAGCCTTCTTTGGTATCGCCGAAATGGACTTCATCGGCCACTGCCGTAAAGGTCACGTCCATATCGATCGTTCGTTCGCCATCGCCCGAGCCGATGCGAAATGTTTTGTGTTCGTCCAGCAACACGGTGCCATCGGGCTTGACCCAACGAGCGGTCGTGACCAACGTTCCAACGCCCTTTTCGTCCACGCTGCTCGACTTCACGGCCAAGTGCTCGATCGAGCCGCTGCCGTCCGCTTCGGACCAAAAATCGATGTCATTGACTTCACCGTGAGTCATCCACATCGATCGCTGGTGAATGTGATCTTTCGTGCCACCTTCGCCCGGCGGTTTCATCGGATACTCACGAGCCATCGTTTTGCCACCGGGGCCGACCAACGGATGGACGATCGGTTTTTTCCCGCTGCGGAATACGTATCGGAACAGCAGTTCGTCGCCGGCGACCAACGAAATCGACTCGTCATCACTGACCCATTTAGGGGCAACCGCTGATGACTTCGCCAATTCGCTCTTCGCCTTGTCTTGGCCGATCGCATCGACAGCGAGCACCGTCAAGCTTGCCGCAGCGAGCCAGGTGAGAAAAAAGCGTCGGCAGAAAAGCCCTTGAATTCGCATTTGCGTGTTCTTTCGAAGTGGTGGGACGTTAAACTAGTGGCTGGGGCATCTACGCGTAATTATCAGTGTCACCGATGGCACCGATCAATCGGGACGACGGCAACAAGCGACCAACGCGCGGAACCCCTAGGATACTTGCAATCCGCCTTCGGCAAAAGCGCGGACGATCGCCGCACACAATGCGGCCCTTTTCCAACTTTGCATTTCCATTGATCGATCTGACATCGGACAAGTGCTACGGATGAACAAGATAGTAAAATGGTTGGTCGTCACGGCTGTGCTGTGCCACAACTCATCAGCCTTCGCACAGCGGCCTGGCGGGCCATCAAAGCCGAGGGCTCAGACTGCGGCCCAATCTGGCAAGCAACCCGCGGCGGCGGCCAAACCACCGCAAAGCAAGTTACCCGCGCCGGTTCGACAACCATCGTCAACGCAAATGGAAGTTACACCCGTGAACGCTTCGGGCCGATCCGAAGCCGCGGTGTCGGCTGGTGAGATCGATTTTTTGGTCGAAGCGAAACTGCGTGACCTTGGCCTGCAGCCTAACCCGATCGCCAGCGACGAAGTCTTTTTGCGACGTGTCTATTTGGATGTCGTCGGACGCATTCCGAGTCTAGAAGAAACAAAAAAGTTTTTGGATTCGACCGAACCACAAAAGCGTGAAGACTTGATCGACGAATTGCTTTCCAGCCCAGATTATGTCAGCAACTTTTATAATTTTTGGGCCGATACGCTGCGTTTGGTCCAGTATCCTCAAGCCAACATCGTCGGTGAACCTTATATGGCCTACGTTAAGGACCAGATTCGCCAGAATCGTCCTTACGACCAATGGGTTTATGAAATGCTGACCGCGGATGGAAAATTGTGGGATAATCCCGCGACAGGCTTTCAACTGCGTGACGAAGGGATGCCGCTGCCTTATGTAGACAATACCGTTCGCGTTTTCTTAGGCACGCAAATCGGTTGCGCACAGTGTCACGACCATCCGTTCGACAATTGGTCGCAATATCAGTTCTATCAACTAGCGGCCTACACCGCCGGAACACGCACCCGGCTGAAACCGCCCGCGGACAAATCAAAAGCAACGGGAAATCCTGCTAATCGGTTGATCAACGAAGCTCGTGACGTTGCCCCCGGCGGTCGAGTATCCGGTGAATACCAACGTGTCGTTCGTGCAAACTCATATGAGGTTTACGAAGTCGCTGCGACATTGCGACTGCCTCACGATTATGCCTACTCCGACGCCAAACCAAAGGATGTCGTCAAGCCTCAAGTCCTCTGGGGTGATGTGCCCGAAACCGCCAAAGGCGGAACGCCGCGTGAACAGTTCGCCGCGTGGGTCACGTCACGCGACAACGAACGTTTCAAACGCACGATCGCTAATCGAATGTGGAAACGAATGCTCGGTATCGGTTTGATCGAACCGATCGACGACTTCCGAGATGACAGCGACTGTGCGAACGAGAAACTGTTGCGATTTTTATCCGACAACGTTGTACGCATGAACTTTAACTTGAAAGAGTTTGTGCGAACAATTCTCTATTCAAAAACCTACCAACGCGAAGCCTCTGATTATCAACTGACCAGCGGCGAAATGTATTATTTTCCAGGTCCAGTGTTGCGACGAATGACAGCAGAACAGGTTTGGGATTCCATCCTGACGCTAGCGGTCAATAACCCCTGGGCTTTTCAACGCCCATCGGCCGCAGAGTTCAAAGAGGCAATCGACCTGGATTTGTACAGCGCCACGATGGCAGATGCCGAGCGAGTTGCACAAAAGTTCGCTGCGACTTATCACCAACCCGCTTACCGCAAACTGCTGAATCAATTTTCCTACCAAGGGAACATCCTTTGCCGATCGTCCGAATTGCCTTCACCACTGCCCCCCGAACATTTCTTACGACAGTTTGGCCAGGGCGATCGCGAAACGATCAATGGCCAAGATGATTCAGCGACCGTTCCGCAGATCCTGGCGATGTTTAACGGCCCCATCACTCACGTGATGCTCGAATCCGGATCAGTCATTTATGACAACGTGATGAACGCGGCCAATCCACGCGATGCCGTCGATACGATCTTCCTCAGCACCCTCGCTCGCATGCCCAGCAACGATGATCGCCGCGAAGCATTGCGTGAAGTGCAAAGGGCCGAACGTCCCGCGGTCGGACTCGGTAACGTGATTTGGGCATTACTAAACACCCGCGAGTTTTTGTTTGTTCAATAATCGATCTTCAACCGTCGGCCAATGGTCGACGCGATCGACTGCGACCATTTTTAAAACAATAAAATCTTCTTTTAACCGAGGTTCAGCGATGACAAAATTTGAAATCTCGCCACAAACGCGACGCCACTTCATGGCCACCGCCGCGCGTTCGATGCTGGGCGTTTCATTCGCAACTTGCGGAGCAAAGTTCGTCGATGGCGCAGATCCGGTCGCTGTCAAAAAAGCCAGCGGCGCGGCCAAGCACATCATCTATCTGTTCATGGACGGAGCGATGTCGCATATCGACACGTTCGATCCCAAACCTGGCACCGACGAAGGCGGCGAAACGACCGCAATCGCCACGTCGGTTCCCGGTCTAGCGATCGGAAACCGATTCCCCAAACTTGCCGCAATCGCCGGCGCTCTGGCCGTGGTCCGTTCGCTCGGAACCCAAACCGGCGACCACGATGCGGCAAAGTATTTGATTCGCACCAGCTACAAACAAATCAACAGCGTCCAGCACCCGGCGATGGGCGCTTGGATGGCGTCGCAAACCGAAAAACTCAATCGCGAACTGCCCGCCAACTTCCTGATCGGTTCTGGCAATCGCCACCCAGGGGCCGGTTTCTTGCACGCCAGCCTGTCGCCGGTTCCGATCGGCAAAGCGACGGATGGCCTAGCCAATACGAAACTGCCCAAATACCTCGACGAAAAATGGTTTGACCGCCGCCTGATGCTGGCCAACCGATTCGACCAAGGATTCCAATCCAAACGCAAAAACTCGCAAGTTGATGCTTACAACCAACTTTACACCGAAGCCAAACAGTTGCTCGGAAGCAGCAAACTTGATGTATTTGACCTGACGAAAGAGCCTGAGAAAATCCGCACGGCTTATGGCAACAATGAGTTCGGCCAGGGCTGCCTGCTCGCGCGACGATTGGTCGAAGAAGGGATCCGTTACGTCGAAGTCAACTACGGCGGATGGGACATGCACCAAGAACTTTACGATAAGCTCGATACGCGCGCCGAAGTGCTCGACTCGGCGATGAGCAGTCTGCTAAGAGACCTTAACGCCCGTGGTTTATTGAAGGAAACGTTGGTCGTTTTGGCAACCGAGTTCGGGCGGACACCAACGATCAATGTAAACGTCGGACGCGATCACCACCCGAGCGTCTTCAGCGGCCTGCTAGCCGGCGCTGGGATTCGTGTCGGACAGGCTTATGGCGAATCCGATCCCAAAGGTTTTTCGGTCGACGCAGACCCGGTCAGCATCGAAGATTTCAATTCGACAATCGCCGCCGCTGCCGGACTCGATACGAAAACCGAGTTTTTCTCACCCAGTGGCCGCCCTTTCAAAATCGGCGGCGGCGGAACACCGGTTAAAGAATTGCTTGCTTAACCTGGCTGCCAATCTGGCTCCCCTCTCCCCCGAACACTGGCGAGCCTAAGCGAGTCAGTGTTCGGGGGAAAGAAGGGAGCCAGTGTAAGTTATGGAGATACCAATGCCGTTGGCAGAGTCGGCTCCTCGGGGCGGCAGATGGCCCTCCGGTGCGACGCGTGAGGATCTCTAATCGATTTTATGCTGATTTGCTTTTCGGCGCTGCTTCGTTCGAATAACCCTACATCATTCGCACCAGCGCATTCGCCAATCTTTCATATTGTTCCAAATCGTTATAAGCCTGAGCCGATATACGCAAACAAGATTTTTCTTTACCGAGTTGGAAGACCGGCACTTCGATCCGAAACTCGGTAAACAACCTTGTCTTCAGCGCTTCTGTCTCGGTGGCCGATCGATTCTGGGGATTTG
>DIUH01000289.1:1691-10335 GCA_002428205.1 Planctomycetaceae bacterium UBA6163 | reverse complement strand
AAGTCACCGAACACTTCCATGAGTTCGCGATGGGATTGCAAACCGATGCCGAAGGAAATTTCTACTACGCCAAGTCAGGGTGCCATGGTAAGGCAGCGGTCGTTCCCCATCATGGAACCTTGTTGCGAATCACGGCCGATGGCTCGCGGACCGAGATTTTGGCCAATGGTTTCCGCGCGGCGAACGGCGTTTGCTTGAATCCTGATGGATCGTTTGTTGTCACGGACCAAGAGGGATTTTGGAACCCAAAGAACCGTATCAATTGGGTGACACTTTCGGATTCAGGTCGCCCAAACTTTTATGGCAATATGCTGGGGTATCACGATGTTACCGATGCGTCGGATGCCGCTATGGAGCAACCGTTGTGCTGGATTACCAACGCCGTCGATCGCTCTCCGGCCGAGCTGTTGTGGGTCGAAAGCAAACGCTGGGGCCCGCTCAACGGATCGCTGCTGAATCTCTCTTATGGTTACGGCAAAGTGTTTTTGGTGCTGCATGAGAAGGTCGGCGGAGCGATACAAGGCGGTTTGGTCGCACTGCCGCTAGCCCCGTTTCCGACAGGTGTAATGCGAGGCCGTTTTCATCCGGGCGACGGCCAACTTTACCTATGTGGAATGTTTGCCTGGGCTGGCAACGCCACGCATCCCGGCGGGCTGTATCGGGTGCGTTACACGGAGCGACCCATCGAATTACCAATCGGCTTATCGGCACATAGTTGGGGGCTTGAGATTGCGTTTTCAGAATCGCTTGACCCCGAATCCGCGGCAAACATCGAAAACTATGGGATCGAAGCTTGGGATTTAAAGCGGAGTGCCAAATACGGATCGGAACACCACAATCAACGCTCCTGGAAGGTAACATCCGCGCTTTTGATGCCCGACGGCAAAACCGTGCGACTGATCGTTCCCGATATCGCGCCGACATGGGGCATGGAAATCAGATACAGGACAAGCACTGTCAGCGGGAAACAATTGACCGGGAAAATCCATAACTCGATCCAGCGATTGAGCAACGCAGTTGCACGTTAACTTCAGGCCAGGTTTATCGACGCACATAAATGCCAAAGTTTGTCGCTGGGCCCGTCTGGTTCGGCAACATACTTGGCGTTCTATGGGCTATTCGCCCCAAAGACAGCGTCGATACACACTGACTGACTACGCGACGCCCCGGTCAAGCCACCCAAACAGGGCAAGCGGCACCTGTGTAGCGGATTATTATCAAGCCAGCCGCAAACACGATGCCGCGTGAAACCATGACGCTTTGGGGCAGGCCAGTTGACGAACGGACGGTTCTAGCGGTAAAATATAGGTTATTCGTGAAGTTTTGTTGTGCGCCCGGCTATCTTCCTCCCAACTTGACTCACGATAGATCGTCGCTTTTCGTTCAAAGGTCTAACCCAATCAAATCATCGAGTCTTCTGATGCCAAAGTTCCTTAGTTTCGCCGTATTAACTTTGTTGTTGTTTTTTGTCGGCTGTGGCGAAACGCAAACAGCTGTGGAGGCGACTCCACCCGCCCCCGAAGATGAGTTGCGGCTTGTGTTAGACGGGTTGATCCAATCAGGCGAACCGCTGGGAAGCGGCGGAATGGTTTTGCAAGATTCGGTTCAGGCCATTAGAGAGAAAGATCCGGCGAAAGCAGACGCCTTGTCCAGCCTGCTGAACGACTTGGTTGCCGAACAGAACCCCGCACAGGTGAAGACCAAAGCAAAGGCGATGCGTGATAAGCTGTAGGGAAGGCTTTGGCCGGGTCGGTCTGCAGATCCACTTGGGATCAATCCGAAGTTAATCCGGCCTAGCGGTCTTTCCGTTCTTTAAAGCTCGGGTGTTTTTATGCGTCAACCCAGACGCAGGCGAAAAGCTAGATCACAGCCAGACTCGATTCCAGTTAACCAAGCCACCCAAGATCCTCAACCACCGACTAGACGTCATTGGTTCGCTAGGAGATGGCTCTGTAGCTTTCTGGTGATCGTCTTGCTTGCGTTGATCGCAACGGATGCGCCAGGGATGCTGGCTAGGGCGATGGCCAATCGGGCAGCGGGCCAGCTTGACAATGCATCAGCCGAACGCTGGATTTCCGTCGCCAAGAGTGTTTCTTGGCGGCATGGCGAAATGGAACTTTTATCCGCGCGGTTGCTTCGTCGCCAGGGTCACGCCGACGAATTGGAACAGGCCCTGCAACGCGCGATCCGCTCCGGTGCCGATTCGAAACTTGTTTCCCTGGAGCGAGCCTTAGCACAAGCCCAATCGGGTAGCCTTGCGTCTGTTGAACCACAATTGTTTGATGCACTGCGAAATGGCTTAGGCGACTCGGCAGAGATCAGCGACGCTTACGCCAATGGCCTGACCATTTCATCGCGATTCGATCAAGCATTAAAGGTTCTGCAGGCATGGCAAATTGATTATCCCAAGGACCCCCGTCCTGCGTATCGAATTGGGCGGATCTATGAACATAAGGCAGTCTGGGACAAGGCTCAGGAGCACTACCGACAATCGATCAGCGTTTCGCCAACGTACTATCCCGCTCGCTTTCGACTCGGGCGTGCCTTGATGTACGACAGGCAATTGGAAGCAGCTAAGGATGAGTTCGCCGCCTGCCTGTCGATGGCCAACCCTATAGCGGCCCAAATACAAATCGCTTCTTGCTTAAAGGCCCTGGCATCGACAAATCAAGCGACTGAGTTGCTGCGCGAAGTACTTAAGAATGATGATGCGAAGATTTTGGCATCGTATGCCGCGCTAGAGGAGACTCCTGAGCATCACGAGGCGGCAAGAATTTTAGGAGACCTGGAATTTGAACTTGGCAACAACGCCGAGGCCGTTCGCTGGTTGGAGCATGCACTGGCATTCAATGATCGTGACTCAAGTTCCCGATATTCTTTGGCTGTGACATTGCGAGAAATGGGCCGCGAAGAGGAGGCGGAAGAACATTTCGCGCGGTTTCAAGTGGTACGGGAAGCACTGAGTCGGGCCAACGTTCTACGTTCTCGCATTCAAGCAGACTCGGAAGATATCGACGCCCGTTTTGAGTTAGGCGAACTACTTTTAACACACGAATCGATCCGCATGGGGCTATTCTGGCTCCGCAGTGTTCTAGAAACTCAACCGGACCACCAAGGCGCCCATCAGGCACTCGCAAAGTATTACTCAGATTTAGCGGTCAACGCACCTGAATACAAGACGCTGGCAGATTTCCATCGACAACAGTTCCGACTAGTAACGCCATGATGCTGGGTCACAATAGAATCTTCGACTCATTTCGGAACCCGAAGATTTGGATGCGAATTGACTCCGTTCGTTACTGGAACCGGCGCCGTCTTTTCACGACGATTGTCGCCATAACGGTTACCTTTTCTGGATGCAACCGGGGCAACGAAAAAGTAGGCCCAACCACCGAGATTCATCAATCCGCCATTGACGCCAATCCATCAAATGGTCGCCAGAGCAGCGATCTGCTGTTAGAGTTCACGGATATCACAGAAAAGAGCAAAGTTGCATCGATATACTTCAATGGCGAAGAAGCCGACCATTACAGCATTGTGGAGTCGATCGGTGGTGGTGTCGGTACGTTTGACTTTAACCACGACGGACTTCCTGACTTGTTCTTTCCTGGTGGTGGCCGGCTCAAAGAAGGCCAACCGCTGCAGGGTTTGCCAGGTTCGCTTTGGATGTCGAACGACGATCTCTCTTATCACGACGCCAGTGAACCATCGGGGCTTAACGTTGCTGGCTTGTATTCTCATGGCACAGCCATTGCGGATGTCGATGCAGATGGCTTTCCCGACTTATTAGTAACCGGTTATGGCGGCCTGCAACTGTTTATCAATAATGGCGATGGCACATTCACAGAACAGGCAACCCAAAGAGGACTCGATCTGAAATCCTGGTCAACCAGCGCCGCATTTGGTGATTTTGATGGCGACGGACTTGTCGATTTATATGTCACAAATTATGTCGATTGGTCATGGGAAAATCATCCGACTTGTCGCGGCGGAGGCGCCGCAGGGCGCGATGTTTGCACGCCACAACTGTTCAATGGCATTGACGATGTAATTTACTGGAACCAAGGTGATGGCAACTTTCAACGCAACGATCAATCGGCGGGGCTAGCCGCTGGCGGTAAGGGCCTGGGTGTATTGGCAGTCGACATTGATGACGATGGATTACTGGATATTTATGTCGCCAACGATACAACCGCGAACTTTCTTTATCGCAATCTGGGTAAACGCCAGTTTCGTGAATCAGGCCTCGTTTCTGGCACCGCACTGGACCATTTAGGGATCCCAAATGGCAGCATGGGCCTGGCGACTTTTGATCTCGACAAAGACCTGCGTCCCGATCTTTTTGTAACGAATTTCGAGAACGAAACTTTTGCCGTTTATCGAAACGCGGGTGGCGGAAACTTTCGCTGTGTATCCGAAAGAACGGGTGTAACAGCGTTAGGCATGCTGCGAGTCGGCTTTGGTGTCGTGTCTGGTGACTTTAATCTGACAGGCCGCGAGGATTTGGTTGTCAGCAACGGGCATGTAATGAGGTATCCACGACAGGACAACCTAAGACAGCCAGCACTTTATATTGCAAACGACGGCTCAGGCTCGCTCGAATCGATACAGTTCGCAGACGAAAGTTATTTTTCCACACCCAAACGTGGACGCGGCGTGATTACCACTGACCTTGATGATGATGGCCGCTTGGATTTGGTCTTCAGCCACATTAACGAACCGGCCGCGCTGTTGCGAAACCGTACAGCATCCGCAGGCAACTGGATTTCATTGCGGCTTGTAGGCAGAAATTCGAATCGTGATGCGATCGGCGCGCGGGCTGTCCTTCACACGCAAAACGGCAGCCACCTTCGCCATGTGATTGGTGGCGGCAGCTACCTGTCCCAATCTTCCTACCTGTTGCATTGGGGGTTTGACCAGAAAGATATCCCGGTCGCAATTGATGTGTTTTGGCCCGATGGGGAGAAAAATAGGATTGAAAAACCATCACCAAATCAGCCGTTAATCTTCGTTCAGCCTGCACAGACCAAACAATTCTGAGTTCAATCAGATCGGTTATTAGCGATCGCCCAATCGCTGTGATGCGATTGATTGAGCCAACACTTACTGATCATGCAGTACGCTGGATTAGCCATTTTTGTGTTCAACACAATTTTCGCAGGATAAACCGTGACTGACAACAACACGGTTAATTTGTTCGCAAAGACCGCAGATCACGCGGAAACCAATTCAAGTGACCCTATACATTTACAGCAATCTACAGAAAAAACCCTTTCCGTGGCCGAAGCCAAACCGGAAAGGGTCGCAAGTTTTATAGATCGACAGTACCTGCCGAAACCTACAAGTTACTTAGGCTGACCGTTTCGCCGCCATTAGCGGACCCCAGGCCATGATAAAGCAATAGGTTGACGTTTTCGGTAATGAACTGCACCGAAGCATCACCCATGACATGGTGAGCGCCACCGGGGTGTCGACTACGCGCCGGGAAAACCCCTGGCGAATCGCCCTGCCCACAACCTGCGCATTCCATGCACGCTGGGAACCTCCAGTTGGGAGGAGCCAGCGTGTTGATCGCACAATTGTACTGGCCAGGTGCAACCCAACGGAAACCGGCAGTTGAACGGTGGCTTCCAGGCCCCGCAGCCAAGCACTGCTGGCCGTACTGGTCCAACACTGCTTGTGGCAAGGGCGTTTGCAAAGTAACGGTGACTGGGAAACCGGCAGGATAGGCTTGGCCGTTTACGAAGTCTCTGCGGAAGTCGAATTGAGCTCCAGTGTTATCGCCTTTATTGAACTCACCCAACATGATCGTGTTTGATAGTCCGTCGATAATCTCAGAGAACTTATTATCTCGCTGATTGCGGAAGAAACCATTACCAGCTTGGATCCCCACGTTATAGCCACGGTTAGACCCAAAGCTGATCCCGTAGTTCGAGAGTCCGCGTTCACCACCGGGCCACTCGATGTCCGATGGGCAAATAAATGTATTGATCCGTACGTTGGCATTGTTTACCGGAGCGATCGCCGCTGGCGGAACAACCGTGCCGGAATAATGCCGTTCGTTGAACGCAAAGTTGTCGAAGATCGCTTGCTGTTCAATGTACGGCAAAACCATTGTCAGCGGCGAATAACCGTGCCAGTTGTGGGCAGCCACCTGCGCAACGGGAAAAATCAAATGGCTCGCACCGGGGGGCATTCTGTTGTAGGTGTCGTGGTAATTGTGGAAAGCAATCCCCAGTTGCTTCAAATTGTTGCTGCAGCTCATTCTCCGAGCTGCTTCGCGAGCCGCTTGGACGGCTGGCAACAACAATCCAACCATAACGCCGATGATGGCAATGACCACCAACAGCTCAACCAACGTAAAACCGAGTCTCTTTCGACGCATGATCAAACCTTTCAGACAAGAGAAAAAGTCCCAAAAATACAACACAAAAACAAACCGGCGCTGGAGTTCAGACGAAACTAGGGAGCGCAGCAGAGAAGTGGAGTAGCGTGAATTGTAAATACTTTGAGAACTTAATGTCAAGCAAGTTACCGCAAGATCGCCGAAAGGGACAGATAGGCCCCTCATGAAAAAACGCGGCTTTTCCAATCCGCAGGCGCTCCACCGCCCGAAGGTGCGGGGGGCGTTAATCACCACTGGCCAGTTGAGATTTTCTTGCGCAGCACGCAAACTACACGCGGCCAATGGGGCAACAACGGCGAACGGGCCAATACCCGTCTGAGCTTGATCGCAAAAGACGACTGCGGGGACGATCCGTCACCCCAGAACCGTCAAAACATCGGGGCGATACGCGTAACTAAACGGCTAAACAGCAAAGCGGAAGCGTTTTACGCGTCGTATTCTCAAGGAATGCTTCAACGTCGGCGATGTCGACTAAAGCGCCAGCAGCAAGCGGCTGGGGGCTTCTAGGTAGCCGATGATGTCGTTCAGGAATCTTGCGGCTGCGCCGCCGTCAACCAATCGGTGGTCATAGGAAAGGCTCAGCGGCATCATCAGTCGCGGCTGAATCGAATCGTCGGGCATGACCACGGGCAATTTACGACTGCGACCGACCAACAGGATTGCGACTTCTGGGACGTTAACGATCGGGGTGCTGTACTGGCCACCGATCGCGCCGAGATTGCTGATCGTGAACGTTCCGCCGCGCAATTCGTTGACCGCGAATTGGCCGCTGCGGACCTTGCCAGCCATTTCGGCCAGCTTACGCGTGATTTCAGGAATGCCCATTTTGTCGACATCCTTCAGGACAGGCACGACCAACCCGTTCTCGGTATCGACCGCAATCCCGATGTTGACGTAATCCTTATAGATGATCTGCTCATTTTCGCCGTCGATCACCGCGTTGATCTCGGCGTGATGACGCAGCGCCGTTGCGACGGCCTTGATCAAAAACGGCATCGTGGTCAGCTTCAGCCCTTGAGCCGCATAGTCGTCTTTGCTGGATTGACGTAGGCGTTCCAGGTCGGTGACGTCGGCATCGTCAAAGTTCGTGACTCGGGGAACCGTCGACCAACTAGCATGCATTTTGGCGGAGATCGTCTTGCGAATCTTGGTCATTCGCTCGACACGGATCGGACCATAATCGTCTCTCGCGCCAGAACCTTCAGCGGCTGGAGCGGCGGTGCTGCCGGGTATCGATGGCATCGCCGCAGCGAGTGCTGCGGAAGCTTGGCTGGCGACGGATCGCACCGCTTGGCTGGTTTGACGCACAACCGCCAAAACGTCTTCGCGAGTGATTCGACCGCCGTCACCGGTTCCGGTAACTTGCGACAGGGCAACGCCGACTTCTCGGGCCAAGCGTCGAATCGCCGGACCGGCGGGAATGATTTCGTCTTCGGAATCACGAACCGGCGGAGGAGAAACCGGTGCCGGAGCCGGTTTCGGTGCACTGGCAACGGGGGCTGGAGGCGGAGCAGGCGCACTGGGTGCCGCAGCGGCCGGTTTTTCCTGAGCAACTGGCGCAGCAGGTTCAGGCGCGGGAACTGGCTTAGGCGCTTCGGCCACGGGTTCTGGTGCCGGCTTAGGGGCTTCAGCCTTGGGCGGCTCTGCAGCCGGCTTTTCGGGTGTCGCGGTGCCACCGTCGGCAGCTTCAACTTCCAACAGCGGGCCACCGACGGGAACCGAATCGCCAGTCTTGACCAAAATCTTGGTCACTTTGCCGGCCGAAGTCGACGGTACCGCTACGGTCGCCTTATCGGTCTCGATCTCGACAATATCCTGGCCTTCTTTGATCACGTCGCCAACCGATACGAAGACATCGAGAATGTCGCCCGAATCGATACCGTCGCCGATTTCCGGAAGTGTGACTTGTACTGCGTTGGCCATGAGAAAGACGCGTCGAGAGTGGATCGTGATGGTTGTTAACGACAAGCGATGCGATCAAACGCCGCATCGCCGCGATGAAACAGCCGCTCGCGGGCGAGCGACGAAAAACTATGCGAAATAGGGGTTCGGTTTATCGGGATCAAACCCGAGTTCGTCGATCGCTTTGGCGACATCCTCAGCCGAGAACAATCCCGTTTTCGACAATCGGCTCAGCGTTGCGATCGTGATCGATTCGGCATCGACCTCGAAGTGGCGCCGGAGCGCCGGGCGGGTTTCGCTGCGGCCCATCCCGTCGGTTCCCAAGACGTAGTAATC
>DIUH01000289.1:0-1652 GCA_002428205.1 Planctomycetaceae bacterium UBA6163 | reverse complement strand
GGCGGTGCGGTCGGGTGCAACATGTTCCAGCGAGCACAGTCAGCCGCTTCGCGACGCAGTTGCGTGTAACTGGTGATGCTCCAGACGTCGCTGGCAATGCCATATTTCTCGGCCAACAACTGCTGTGCAGCGATTGCCGAATTGAGAATCGCGCCGCTGCCGAAGAGTTGAACGCGAGCCTTCGCCCCGTCGACTTCTTGGCTCTTGAAGCGATACATCCCCTTGATGATCCCTTCTTCAACGCCTTCGGGCATGTCGGGATGGACGTAATTGTCGTTCTCTGCGGTGATGTAATAGATCGCGACTTCGCCATCTTGATACATTCGCTTGAGCCCTTCCATCACAATGACGGTCAACTCATAACGGAACGCCGGGTCGTAGGCACGAACTGTTGGGAAGGCGATCGCGTTAAGCAGACTGTGTCCGTCTTGGTGCTGCAGGCCTTCGCCATTGAGCGTTGTCCGACCGGCGGTGCCGCCGATCAAGAAACCCTTGGCTCGCATATCCGCAGCGGCCCAGATCGAATCGCCAACCCGCTGGAACCCGAACATGCTGTAATAAATGTAGAACGGAATCATATTGACCCCGTGCAGGCTATACGCAGTTCCGGCCGCAGCGAACGAGCTGATCGACCCGGCTTCGGTGATCCCTTCTTCAAGGATTTGGCCATCTTTGGCTTCCTTGTAGTAGAGCGTTTGCTCGGAGTCGACCGGTTCGTAAAGCTGGCCCGTGTGCGCGTAGATACCAATCTGGCGGAACATCCCTTCCATACCAAACGTCCGCGATTCGTCGGGGACGATCGGTACGATGTGCTGGCCGATCTTCTTATCGCGAACCAAGTCAGACAATAGTCGCACGAACGCCATCGTCGTGCTCATGTCTTTACCCTGCGAACCGGTCGCATGCTTTTGCCGATAATCATCCAGCGTCGGCACTTCGATCGTCGGATGTTCGATCGGCCGGCTCGGCACGAAACCGCCGAGGGCTGCGCGGCGTTCGCGCAAGTACTTCATCTCATGGCTCGACTCCGGCGGCTTATAGAACGGAGCCTTGCCGACTTCGGCGTCGCTGATCGGAATGCCAAATCGCGTGCGGAACTCCAGCAATTCCTCTTCGTTCAACTTCTTCTGGTTGTGCGCAACGTTGCGACCCTCGCCGGCTTCGCCAAGTCCGTAACCCTTGACCGTCTTGGCCAGAATCACGGTCGGCAAACCGTTGTTCATCGATGTCGCTTGCTGGTAAGCGGCGTAGACCTTCTCGGGGTCATGGCCGCCACGACGCATCTTTTCCAGCCGTTCGTCGCTGTAATTTTTGACCAATTCCAGCAATTCCGGATACTTGCCAAAGAAGTGCTCGCGGATGTACGAACCCGGCATACCGGTATATTTCTGGTACTGGCCGTCGACGACTTCGCCCATTCGCTTGGCCAGCAAACCGGTTTCGTCACGCTGCAACAATTGATCCCAATCGTCGCCCCAAACGACCTTGATGACGTTCCAGCCGGCACCACGGAAGATCGATTCCAGTTCTTGGATGATCTTGCCGTTGCCGCGAACCGGTCCGTCCAATCGCTGGAGGTTGCAATTGATCACGAAAATCAGGTTGTCAAGCCGTTCGCGCGAGGCGAGCGTGATCGCGCCGAGCGATTCTGG
>DIUH01000090.1 GCA_002428205.1 Planctomycetaceae bacterium UBA6163 | reverse complement strand
CCATCTGGGCTGCACTGCCCGGTCGAAACGATCCGCTCGACACGAACCTGTTTGCTCTGCACCAAAATCTCCACCAACTCGCTCGGAAGCGACGTCGGAACATCTACAAGCAGGTTTGCGGGATTCCTGTGACTCATATCGAATTAAAACTCAGAAAGGTGAGACCAACAGTCGGCCTTCTAGAACCGTGATAGCGTTTCCCGTCAACAGTACCCGGTCACCAGCGACCTCGCAGTGAACGGTTCCGCCTCGGGCAGATGCCTGATAACCAATAAGCGATGTCTTGCCGAGTTGTGCTGCCCAGTAGGGGGCGAGACAGCAGTGGGCCGATCCGGTGACAGGGTCTTCGTTGATGCTGCAGCGCGGGGCAAAGAATCGTGAGATAAAGTCAACATCAGCGGTTTGACTCAGGGCCGTCACCATCACGCCTCGCTTTTCGACTCGCTCAAGTGAATTGAAATCGGGGCACAGCGACTTGACGATTTCAGCCCCGTCGACGACCACGACAAGGTCGAACTTGGACTGCAACACGGTGGCTTCGACAATGCCGAGCGCCGCGAGCAGCATCGTCGCGGTCGAAGCGTCAACATCGTTCTTCGCTGGCGTCGCGGGAAAGTCGAGCGTGATCCGCGAACGGGTCTGCGTGCAACGCAATTCACCGCTTCGGGTTTGGAATCGAATCGGCGACAGAAGATCGACACGGTCCTGTTCAATCAGCGTATGCGCGGATGCAAGCGTTGCGTGGCCACAGAGGTCCACTTCGGTTGCCGGTGTAAACCACCGCAGGTGAAAACGGTTCGCCTCGCCCGTTGGGACCATGAATGCCGTTTCGGAAAGGTTCATCTCAGCAGCGACTCGCTGCAACCACTCGTCGCTTGGGAAGCTTTCAAGAATGCAGACGGCCGCCGGATTGCCTGCAAACGGTCGATCGGCAAATGCGTCGACTTGCCAAATCGAAATGCCTTTGCCTGTACTCATTGGGGGGCTCGCTTTGGGTTCAGTGAAACGTTTCGCTTCGCCCCAGCATAGCGATGCACTGGGCAATTTTCCTTGCTGGGCCACCGATCAAAAATCGCGGGCGTTGAAATTGCGACCAATGATAAGGTTACACTGTCATCACAATTCATTTGAAGCCGGCATTTGCGACCGTGATAGTCACTAACAAGGCTGCCAACGGCGAGGGACGCCACAGTGGCGTGGCGGGACGTTTCCACGTCGAAACTGCCGAGATTGCGGCAGAAACCGCGGCCAATTCGGAGTTAATGGTCGTAACCGAGCCGGCATGCGCTCACGCCCAAAAAAGTCGGCCGGACCCGTAGGGCAGAGAGACGACCATGCCACAACCGTTAACCTAAGCACAACGCTTTGCCACTGCCTATTGACGAATGCTAATAATGGAACCGTCAGCGTAAATCAAAAACCGCAAATCGACGAGGAAAAGCAAGATGTTTGGATCGACCAATAGTAAGGAAAAGCTGCAAGAGAAATACAACAAGTTGATGCAGGAGGCATACGAACTGTCGACCGTCAATCGAAAGAAAAGCGACCTCAAGCGGGCTGAAGCCGAGGAAATCGGCAAGCAGCTTGACGAACTGGAAAAGAAGTAGCAGCGATGGCTTGCCGCATTGTCAAGATTCTGCGTTTTTACGTCTTATCGGAGTGTTAGCGATTACTTACGCACGTTCACGGTTGTGGCTCGGCATTTCGGGTGTGGGATCCATTGTTTTGATCAGCATCGCGTTGCTCGTTTCAGGGTTGCCACTGGAACTCCTCCCGAGCAATCAATCGTGGGACATGGCGGACGCGGGTGCTCTGCTGTTGTTGATCGGTTGCTTGGTTGGCGTGGTGCTGCCACTCGATTTTCTCGGTGGGTTTTTGCTGCCCAACCGCTCGCGACCGAACACGATCTCTTTCCGACGGTTTGCAAAGGCTTGGCTTCGCGGCGTCGCTGTCCAATCAGCTTTCTTCTTGTTGGCCGGTCTGTTGCTGTTGGCGATGGGACGTTGGTTTGGGCTCCCGGGCGCAACGCTGGCGGTGATCGGCATCGCGGCGACTCTCGTCGCTTGCCAACTGCCAATCGCAAAGCTTGTTGGAGATTTGCCCAGTGATGAGGGTAATCAGGCGGCAAAGGAGTCAACCAACTTGGCCGTCGAGGCGGCGCTGCGTCAAACATCTCAGTGGGGATGGAAGCCACTGCCCATCGTCGTGCTTAAGCATGACGACGCGGGCTTCACGGGTGGCGTCGCGGGTTTGCCGGGAATGGAAAAAATGGTTGTTCCGTCAAAGGCGCTGCATAGTCTGACGTCCGATCAGCTAGCCGTCATGTTTGCGAGACGGTTGGAGGCTGTCCACGGCGGCAGCCGAACCCGTGGGATGGTGATTGCGTTTGCCTGGGTTGTTACGGGGTTTCTGCTTTCGGGGATGTTGCCCGGTGCGGGCGTGACTACCGTTGGCGAGCTTGCGATGACTTGCTTGGGATTTACCCTTTGGACGTTCTTTGGGCTCTTAACATTGCCGACGCTCAGCCGACAGGCGTCTTATGCCATTGATCGCAAAGTGATTCAGCAGGGAGCATCGGCCCAAACGCTGCACGCATCTGTGACAACGCTGGACCGTTTGCAGGACGATGAGCCCTCGCGTTCGGCGTTGATTGAAACAATCTTTCACCCGGTGCCGAGTGTCAATAATCGACGCGGCAACTCCGCCAGCACATTGCCGATCGCGTGGCATGCGGCACGGATGACCTTGTTCCTGTCTTGGGCGTGTATGGGGATGCTGGTCCGAGCGGTTCACTGCAACCTCGGTCGGCCCGAGTTGTGGGTGATGTTGCCGACGGATTGATGCTGAATTGAATCGGCGTCAGTGCGATGTTGTCGCTGAAGTTTACGCCCAGTGGAATCGCAACAGGCCGAACTTCCCGCGCGACGTAGAAGGATGTCGATACCGAACATATGCCAATCTATTTGTGCAGGCCTGCTTACAGCATGTGTATGGTATCGATCGTGAAGACTGGTGCCTGGAAATGCGGCTAGAAATTCCAATGAGGGAATCGGCTGGTCGCAAGTTCGAGTCGCGTCTGAAATCACGCCAGTCTTGCCAGTTGCACCTTCCGGGACTTTCTCTCGAGCGTAGCTTCGCGATAGAA
>DIUH01000345.1:5132-5376 GCA_002428205.1 Planctomycetaceae bacterium UBA6163 | reverse complement strand
TGCCACCATCCAGCGCGATCAACGAAGGATAGGGCGTGGTGCGTTTCAAATAGGTATAGATGCCGCGACGGAAGCGATCTTCTCCTTCCGCGTCGATCCATTGTTCGCCGCTGTAAGTCGACCGCCACAGCCCATCAGGTTGCGGCGGCATGACGGGCGGCCCACCCATTTTAGACGACAGTAATCCTGATACCGCCAGCGCTTGGTCACGCAACACTTCACCCGATAACCGAAAACGCGGTGC
>DIUH01000345.1:4402-5106 GCA_002428205.1 Planctomycetaceae bacterium UBA6163 | reverse complement strand
GCCTTGATCAATTTCTTATGCGACCAACCGCCGTCTCGATACGTGGCCGCTAACCAATCGAGCAATTCTGGATGCGTGGGTGACGCACCGAGTGTCCCAAAGTCTTCTTCGGTTTCGACCAAACCGCGACCAAAGATTCGCGCCCAAACTCGGTTTGACCAGACTCGCGGTGTCAGCGGGTTGTCGGCGCTTACTAACCAATTCGCTACCGTCAATCGCGTCGGCTGTGATTCATCGGGGGCAGCGTGAAAACTGGATAACAAGGCCGGTTGCACAACATCACCCTGATCCAGAAAGTTGCCGCGATTGTGAATTCGAGATTCCCGGTGCTTTCCACTCGGTAATTCTCGCATGATCGGTAACTGGACGATCGACGCATTGAAATCGGCGAGCCGTTTCTCGGCACTTGCTAATTCGCCGCGAAGTCGCTTCGTTTGCTCCGATTCTTGAACCGGTTCAAGTGACTTTGGATCCTGGCTCGAGACGCTCAGTCGGCATCGGGCAAGCGTCAACGAACCGCCATAATTCTGTGTGATCGAGACGACCAGATCTGTCTGCTGAGCGATTTCGATCGGCGACGCAAAATCAAAGATGGCGACGTGGCGTTCTTCCTTTCGGGGACTGACCGCCCATCCCGTTTTTGTATCACCATCAATCGCGGCGGTCACTGGCCATCCGTCTTGCGCGAATCCCGAACGTGCATT
>DIUH01000345.1:3356-4334 GCA_002428205.1 Planctomycetaceae bacterium UBA6163 | reverse complement strand
CGACAGCGAGATCCGAACCTCATAAGTATCTTCTGCTGGCGATTTCCCGCTGGCAACGATCGAATGATCCGTTTCGTCCGCGACCAGTTTCGCTCCGCCGTTTGATTTCAGATCAATGATTTTGGCCGCAGTCCAAATTGGTTCACCGGACGACGCCACCCACGCGGCAGCCTCTTCCGCCTTTGCCAAATCGTTTCGTATCGACGCGATTTCGGCATTCAACTCTTTCCGCTGCTCCTGCTGCTCGTCCGTTACGATCGCCTTACGCGGCGAATCGTCGTGTCGATCGGCGTCTTCGGTCTGGTTAAAGATGGCATAAAATCGATAGTATTCGTCGATCGAAATCGGGTCATATTTATGAGTGTGGCACTGGGCACACCCCATGGTCAGCCCCATCCAAACTTGGACGGTCGTATTGATCCGATCTTTAACGGCTGCCACACGAAACTCTTCGTCATCCGTCCCCCCTTCATCATTCGCCATCGTGTTGCGATGAAACGCAGTCGCAATGATTTGGTCGTCTGACGGATTTTCTAATAAGTCACCAGCGAGTTGCTCCGCCGTGAATTGAGACAACGGCATGTCGTCATTGAACGCCTTGATCACCCAATCGCGGTAGGGCCACATCGTTCGCCCGCGATCTTTTTCATAACCTTTGGTATCGGCATATCGAGCCAGGTCCAGCCACATCCGCGCCCAATGTTCGCCAAACGCAGGGTGTCGCAGCAATTCATCGACTAACGTATCGTAGGCACGCTGGTACGCGGCGGGTGATTGTGTCGCCGCTTGCTGCAAGGATCGAACCATCGCTTGCGTCGGTGGCAAACCGGTCAAATCGAGTGCCAATCGGCGGGCAAGCTTTTCGGGTGAGGCGGGCGGTTGCAACGCGAGTCCTTTTTCCTGCAGTCGCGTGGTGACGAAAGTGTCGAGTTCACCGTCACTTTTTTTCACCGGCTCAAACGCCCAATGCCGCTGCCA
>DIUH01000345.1:1065-3337 GCA_002428205.1 Planctomycetaceae bacterium UBA6163 | reverse complement strand
CAAGCGGCGCAAGATTTCGCTCGACTCGGGCGACCCAGCCGCGATCGCGAAAGTGCCGCCTCGGTCCGACTTCGCGTCGGCCTCCAGGTCCAAACGCAAATCGGCTTCCCGATGCGATTCGTCCGGGCCGTGGCATGAAAAGCAATTCGCGGACAAGATCGGCAAAATATCGCGAGCGAACTCGACACGCGCCTGTTCAGTCGTCTCTTTGCTGATTGCCCGTTGCCCACCGAAGATGATCGACTTAATCGCAAGCAAAATCAGCAGGACTTGGCTGACGCGTGTTATAAATAAACTCATCGCATGCAAAGTTATTGGGTCGTTAATTGTTTATTCGCCGCCGCGTTTGTAGTCCCGCCTTTAGGCGGCTCGAGTGTGTAACCCAAACGCCGCCTGAAGGCGGGACTACGGACGATGCCCCCAGCATGGTCGCTTAATGCGACGACTGCCATTCCGACCGTTATAATCAATCACCGGACGGTTTGTGACTGGCAAACGCGGCGAAAGCAAATCTGCAAACGCGAACACAGAGAAGAGCGATGCGTGAAATCAACCGTGAAATCAATCAAGGGCGACGCGGATTTCTAAAAAAGGCCGCGGTCGGGACAACCTGTGGAGCGATGTTTGAGTCGCTGGCGTCGAAATTATCACCCGTTTCCGCGGCCGAATCGACCTTGCCGCCCGGTTCAGTCCGCTTTCAAAGCGGAATCGAACCGCTGGTGCGACTGCTCGAAGAAACGCCCCGCGAGCGAGTGATCGAAGAAGTCGCTGTCCGCGTTTCGGGTGGCCAAATCAGCTATCAAGAATTGCTGGCCGCACTGCTGCTAGCCGGCGTTCGCAATATCGAACCACGGCCATCGGTCGGTTTCAAGTTTCACGCCGTCCTAGTCGTCAATTCGGCACACTTGGCCAGTCTCGCATCGGTCGACAGCGATCGATGGTTACCCATTTTTTGGGCGATCGACAATTTTAAAGATTCGCAAGCCAAAGACACCCGCGAAGGCGATTGGACGATGTCGGCTCTGGACGATTCGGCAATTCCCGCCGCGCATCAGTCGATCGCCAAGTTTCGTGAAGCGATGACCCAGTGGGACGTCTCGGCCGCTGACGTCGCAACCGCCGCGATGACCCGAGGGCAATCGGCGGGAACGATTTTCGAAGCCTACAGCGAGTTTGCCGCCCGAGACTTTCGCNNTGATCTTTCTCGCCAACGCCTACCGCACGCTGCAGTCGATCGGATGGGAATATGCCGAACCGGTTTTGCGCAGCCTCACTTATGCGATGCTGAACCACGTCGGCGAACCGAACCCATCGGCCAGCGACCTTGCCGCGGACCGCGACGGTAGGATCAACCAAGAACGAATCAAAGAGATCCGCGACCAGTGGCTCGACGGCCGCAACGACGCGTCGGCGACAGGGGAATTGATCACCGCACTTCGCACCGTATCGTCTGACGAGGCGAGCCGATTGGTCGTTGAACAACTGAATCAAGGGATCAGCACCGCATCGATTTACGATGCCTTGTTTGCATCCGCAGCCGAATTGACGATGCGTCAACCGGCGATTGTTCCGCTGCACGCGATGACGACAACCAACGCGATCCATTACGTTTTTCGCACCTGTGCCAGCGACACAACACGCCGATTCTTATTGTTGCAAAACGCATCGTTCATCGCACAATTTCGCGATGCAGCGGCCAATCGCGGAAAACTGGCGGATTTGAAGATCGATACCCTCCAAGCGGACCAACCATGGACCGTCGATCGTTCGGTCACCGAAGTCTTTGAACAGCTCGGCAAACAGCCCCAGCAGGCGGCCGCATCGCTATTGTCCTACCTGAGCGACGGCAATTCTGCCAACGATGTGATGCATCATGCCCGACGCTTGATCTTCTTAAAGGGAACCGATTCACACGAT
This sequence comes from Planctomycetaceae bacterium UBA6163, assembly GCA_002428205.1. Classification (GTDB taxonomy): domain Bacteria; phylum Planctomycetota; class Planctomycetia; order Pirellulales; family Pirellulaceae; genus UBA6163. Next base: position 1,420 of record DIUH01000345.1, on the reverse strand, counting down.
TACAAATACAGTTCGGCGGTGTTAGAAGATTATCACCAACTAACGCCCGCCTGGCGAAATCGTTACCTCGCCGCATCACTATATAAGATGCGTCACGAAGGCGAAAGGACAACACCGCTGGTCGACCGCATTAAGACAGCTTTGAAGGTTACCTGATACGAGCAAGAAACTTGAGACCGCCCCTTTCAATCTCCTAACCTGTTTACTCCATGACACCATCGATCCGTGTGCTTGATTCCGTTTGTCCGCTCGATTGCCCTGACGCTTGTGCGGTCAAGATCACGGTCGAAGATGGAAAAATGGTTCACTTGGGTGGATCATCTTCGCACCCAATCACACGCGGGTTTGCTTGTGT
>DIUH01000345.1:473-952 GCA_002428205.1 Planctomycetaceae bacterium UBA6163 | reverse complement strand
TCAACCGATCCCGAAGACGTCGCACATTCCAAGTTGATAATCCTTTGGGGCATTAATGTCCTGCGATCCAACACGCATCTTGTCCCGATACTGAAAACGGCCAGAAGCAACGGCGCGAAGATCGTCCATATCGATCCTTATCGCAACGAGACCAGCCGGTTTGCGGACGAGCATTGGCAGATTCGTGTCGGCACCGATGCGGCAATGGCATTGGCCATCGGCGGCGAAATCTTACGCCTCGGTTTAGAAGACCAGGCATACCTCACCGAGTATGCAAATGACCTAAGTGATTATCGGCACGCCACACAGCAGTGGCCCATCGAGCGAGCTGCAGAGTTTTGTGGTATCGACGCCCAAAAAATCCGCGATCTAGCAAGCGAAATCGGCAAACAACCAGCCACTTATATTAAGGTCGGTTATGGCATGACGCGTAACGAAGGTGGTGGCAACGCAATGCGAGCCGTCACGCTGTTGCCTGC
>DIUH01000345.1:0-436 GCA_002428205.1 Planctomycetaceae bacterium UBA6163 | reverse complement strand
ATCCGCTTTCGACACTGTTTGTTTTCAACAGCAATCCGGCCGCTGTCGCACCCGATTCCCAGTCGGTGCGCTGTGGGCTGGCCAACGAAGATCTGTTCACCGTTGTGATCGATCACTTCCAAACCGATACCGCTGATTACGCGGATATCTTATTGCCAGCGACCACGTTTGTTGAACATTCCGATCTTTACACTTCTTATGGCCACTATCATCTGCAGTGGGCTGAAGCGATCTTGCCACCGCGCGGCGAGTGTCGCAGCAACAGCTGGATCTTTAAACAGTTGGCCGATCGACTCGGTTTCGACGATCCGGTGTTTAAGATGTCGACAGAAGAATTGGTTGAAGATCTGTTGGATTCGGATCATCCCTATTTGCAAGGAATTTCCTTGGACCGGCTTAAGCGTGAGCGCAGCGTTCCTTTAAACTTACCGTCACC
>DIUH01000089.1 GCA_002428205.1 Planctomycetaceae bacterium UBA6163 | reverse complement strand
CGGACGAATCGTCAACTGGTATTCGCCAAATCCACCAGCCGAACTGACCGCGACGACATAGAAACCACTACGCGGGGCGACATAACCGGTCACACCGTCGATGCCTGTGGCTTCTAGTCCCATCGTTTCGGCATCAAAAATCCGTACCAGCGGCGTCAGGATGCTGCCGAGATTCAGCCCTACCACTTGTGCGAATGCATCAATGCGATCGCCCACGTTAAGGAAGATGCGAACGGCATCGACATCGTCCACGGGACGGTACCCGCCGAAATCAAACACCGATTCGTTGAAGACCGAGTTCGTGTAGTCGGTATAAACCGCGTCGCCCACTTTACCCACGGCGATCAAGGTATCCGTCGCGCCATTGCGAAACGACGTATTGACCGGATTGGCCAACCCAAGGTCTTCGGCGGTTCCGATCGTATCGTTGGTGGCTTGGCGGTTCGCTTGGTCAACGGTCGGCAAAGTCCTTGCCGTCTCTCGTCCGTACTTGGTCTCCGCGGCGACGAGGTCGACCTTGATGAACTGGCCACCAGACGGATTGACGAACACGGTGGGCCCGAACAGGTTGATGCGGGTCGTCGTGCTCGGCCCGGTTTCAGCACCATCGACACCCGCGGCAACAATCCCCAACACGTTTCGCGATTGCGTGCTGTTGATCGCATCTCGCATCGATGTGGCGACATCATGCGCTGGGAATGGGCGACCATCGGGCAAGTCCTTCTGGAACGGAACTCGCACCCGGCCAGCCGTCACGCTGCCATTGGTATCGAACTCAAAGACCAACTGACGAGTGCCATTGGAGATCACGAACGTATCACCGTCTTCAATTTCCGAAGCCGGGGGGGCGATCAACGTGACGCCTTCGTCCAAACGATCATTGGTATCAAACGATCGACCGAGCCCAAACTGTTCGTCGCGTCGGTTGGGCAAGCCTGGGCCGGAACGAGGATTAGGTGGTCGACGCGTGGAATTGAAATCATTCGGAACCGCATAATCGAGTGATTGACGGATTTCCAGCGTATAACCACCGACCAAAATCTCATTGGGATATTCCGCGATCGAGGTGCGAGCGAACTGCGGATCGATCACGAAGTTGGTGTTTCCGGTCGGCGCATTGGTTACCAATTCGCCCCGTTCGGCGAATCCAATGATGATGTCGTCGATGTAGACACCTTCAATGTTGTTATTGATACCAGGCCGAGGATTGATCTGGCTGCCAGTAACAAAGCTACTAGCAAATGCACCGAACTCGTCGCCCGGCAGGAACGTGCTAAATCCAAGTGTCGACGTATTGGTTAACAGGCTTTGTTCGAAGACACGAATACGGTTGGTCGCATAGCCGGGGTAATGCTCGATCGATGCGGCAGTAACACCCGAGGCCGCGTTACGAGTTCCTAGACCATTGACCAAAGCGGTCCGAATCGCCTCTCGCACTTCCGCAGCCGTCATGTCCCAGTGATAGAAGATCGGGACATTTCCGCTTGGCAACAACTGTGAATCATGACCACCTTGATTAAACGCGATTTCGGTAAAGTTGGCTCCCACGATACGAGCGCCAACACCCAAAACGGTTAATTGGTCATTGTTTGAACTTGCCGTAAATCCTTGGTCCAGCCCATTAATGTGTGCTGCCAACTTCGCCGCGATCGTTGCCGGCGTATCGGTGGCCAGAATATAGACTTCATCGATCGGAAATACCGGCGTGATAGCCGGAGGTGTGAACGCAAAGGTGCCGATACCCGCGGTCAAACTGGCGGTAAAACCGGCTAAGCCGTCAATCGCTGCGACAATCGAATTAAAGTCACGATTGGTAACCGTCGCAGCGGTCGAGTTGTAGAAGACCGTGATTCTTCGCAGCGCTGCGCTATAAGTGGCAAACGGCGGATTGTCCCCCAAACCCAAAACGTCGCGGAATTGGATCGTCACACCATCGGCACTGCCGGGCGTCACCGCAGCGACATTGATCGATTGGAATCCGACGGAGAAATCGACATCCTGAACCGATGCCAAATTGATCGTTGATGTTGTGCCGATCGCATTGGTAAGCGTTAACGATTGTCCGTCAATCGCAAACGGGTTGGCCGGTATCTGGACTTCCAAGACTCCGAATCGTTCTGGGGTGAGACTGAACGCCAATGCTTCGGAATCTCGTAATTGTGATCCGACGGCCACTGCGGTTGACGTTGGGTCCAGCGCCAACAAGACCGCCACGATCTTGCCTGCAACCACCGCTGCGGTATCGGCACGATCAAAGACGACTTCGTTAGGATCGCCCGTGCCCAGGGTTGTCAAAGTCAAGTCGACCGTTCCGGCGGCACCGGTGATCGAAATCACTTGGCCATCCAGAATCGCATTGCCCGCCGGGATATTGATCGCCACACCGCGGACAAACTCAAACGTGGTCAGTGGACGTGCCGAAGCAACCGTGTTGGACAGTGTCGTACTGAGCGAGCGGCTTAAGGTGAAGGTCGATCCGGGGATCACTTCGACACCCGGAGTCGCTTGGATTTCAGTCAAGAAACCGGTGGTACGGAACTGGCTTTGCATCCCACCAGCGGTTGAAAAGTCAAACCGCAACTGGACCTGTTTGTTGCCTGCTAGAGGCGACAAATCGATTCGCGCTTGACGCCAAGTGTTGGTGTTGTCGTGCAGCGGTTGAACCGGAATTCCGGTATCATTGAAGTAATCGAACTCATCAATGACTCCCGCCCCGCGGAAAGTATTGTTGGTCGCTAGCAGTTGCCACTGGCCATCATCACCGGCGGCAAAGACGCGCAGCGCGTCGACCGCCTGATTAGCGGGGTTACTCGATGGGCTGGTCTGACTTTGATTATTAGCTTCGGCTTCCAAGAAGTAGCTGAAGTACAGAGTCGGAGCGTCATTGGGGCCATAGTTTTCGAGACTAAACGGCCTGCTGACCGAAGACCCATGAGCACCACCAGGCGATTGGTTGCCACCGGCACCGTCGTTATTAACGATCCCGCCGTTATCAAATCCGAAGTAGAGACTAGCACCACCGGTGACGCGTCCCTGAGTTTGATCGACGTTGGGGAACGCACCGTGAGCCTCGCTCGACGCGTTGCGACGCCCGGTCTGATGCCACGGATTTTCTTCCCGTGTGCTGAACGCAACTCCGGTGACTTGTCCGAAGGCTGCTAGCGATCCCGTGCCGGTCATGATCGGCACCGCACTGCGGCCGTGGACCAACACGCCGGCCGGTTCGATCGTTCCGCTGGCGCCTTCGCGCAGCGTATAAACCCATCCGTCTGCGGTGGTCGCAAACAAGACATCGCGATAGCGACCGTTTTCCGTAAACTGCGGGCCGAACGTTAGGCTCGACAGGGTCGGCGGATTCGGATTACCAGGACTGTGCAATGAGTCACGACGGACCGACCCCAGGAACGTCGTGTTGATTACGCGACTGTACGTAAACTGTGGAATACCGGTTACCGGATCGGTCGGCTGGCGAAGATCGCCCAGCCGAAACCGATAAACACCGCCTTGGTCGGTTACAGCATAAAACAGCGATGAACCGACCTGAGCCAAACCGGTAACGTTACCACCGGTCTTTTGAGGGTCTGAATCGATGAATTGCCCCACGTCCAAAATCCCGAGCTCGAAGCGATCCGATGCGGGGCCAAAGCCGGGGATATAACGAACGTTACCAGGAAAACCGCGGTTGGCATTGGTATCGGGATTGCCTACGTTGGTTACCAATCCATTGGTCTCCAGCATGCTGTAGACCAGGTTGTCTCGCAATTCAATCGGAACCTCGCCACCGCGGCCACGATTGCTGCGGTTCCCGACGACGGTCAACGAGCCTGAACCGCCACTGAGCCCGGGGAACGATCCTGCAGTAGGACTGTGTGCCGCGCCGCCCGGATGCACAAACGACATCGCGTTGACTAACAATACCGCATCGGGATCGACTTCGGTGTTATTGAAATCTTGATTGCTGCGTCGAAAGCTGATCGTATCATCGGGCGAACTGAGCACGGCTGCGCTGCCGGCGCTGATGTTCAAATAGTTTCCTGATGCGCCGGGGTTTTGGGCCCCACCAGCGGATTGGCGACTGTAGGCAAACAGTTCACCGTCGCGACGTATTCCGAGGTCACCGACCGATGGCCCGAATTGTCCGATCGCACGTTCGAGTTGTCCGGTGAATGGATCGACCGACAACAGCGCGGTTTGATTCCCGCCAGTGATTCCACCCTGGACGGTCACAAACATGCGAATGTCTTCGAGCGTGTATGGCACGATCGACGTGTCATCAAACAA
>DIUH01000461.1:3937-6610 GCA_002428205.1 Planctomycetaceae bacterium UBA6163 | reverse complement strand
CGCCATAATTGTGATGCGTTTCCAACCAATCACGGGCCGGGCCGTGGCACGACTCGCACGAAATACCCGCAATCGCGTGCACTCCGGCGGTCATGTTCGACGCCACCGTGCTGACGGTCTGCTGGGTGTAATGGCAATTGACGCAGCGGCCGCTGTGCTTGATCGATTCGATGCCCAGCTTTCTAGCGATTTCCTTCGCTTCGGGGCGACGATGCAATTCGTCAAACGTCTTCGCATGCGGCGTTTTTGACCACACGGCCTGTTCCGGCGCGTGACACTTCACACACGCGTCGTTGCCAATCACTTTGCTGGGGTCAGCGGGCTGGGCAACCGGAACAGTCGATTTCGCAGCGGGCGTCGCCGCAGTCGTTGCCGCCGCGGCGATGCTGCCCAGTATCAATGCGGTGCCGATCAATCCGAGCGCGAGCCAACGTTGCCGATTCATTTTTGGTTAAAATTTTTGCTAAGGATCTTGCGGGAAATAAGTGTCCGGTACCTTTTGCGAGGAACTCGCCCTTCGGGTGCTTCGCACAAAAGGTACCGGACACTTATTTCCCGCTCATTGCTAAGTAAACCTATCGCCCACGTCGTCCGTAACGGTTCACATAGGGTGCTGAAGGTGAAAAAACGGCAAATCGGTCGCTGGCCGCCATTGCCGCAATCGATCTCCCCACCCAACCGTAGGTTACTTTTTGGAACGATGCGCAATCTCGTCGGCAGTAATCGTCCTCTTTTGTCGCCTCAAAAGACGCCGATCGGCGGGTAGGCACATGAAGAAATCGACGATCCTTGTCGGACCGACGGTTTTTTTTGACAGATTAATTTTACGGTAAGTATAATTCTTAGCAGTGTGGCGGAACTTCGGCGATGGTTTTGGCAGTAAGGTCGGTGGGCAGGTCGCTTTTGCGACTGCGGACCGAGGTGATTGCCGCTTCAGCGTTGATTGGTATGGTTTTACCCCGTTACTCCTATTCACTTCGTCGTAACCGGTCGATCGAGAGCTTTTCGCGATGACATTATTGGGCAAGTTCCTGGCGATGCTCATTTTTATTTTGAGCGCCGCATTCATGGTTTTGGCGCTCGCCGTCAACGCCTCCCACCGAAATTGGCGCGACGTCGTCCTTGCACCCAATACAGGGCTGAAGGCACGGGTCGAGGTTGCGTCGCGGACTAACGAACAGCTGCGGGCTGATGCCCAGCGGACGCGTGCGGCGCTCGACCGCGAGCAAGCCGCTCGGCGCACCGCTCTGGCCGCCCTGCAAACACAGCTCGACCAAATCGACCAAGTTTTGCGAGCCAGCGAAGCGTCAGTCCAACAGCTAGAAGCCAAAAACACCGAACTATCGCAACTGGACCGTAGCCGAGCCGAAGAATTGCAGCGGTTGACCGAAGAAACTCGGAAACTACGCGAACAGATCCGCAGCGAGCAAGAAGATCGCGACACGCTGTTCGCCGAAACGCTGCAAATGACCGACCAAATGAACCGCTTGCGTGGGATTGTCCAACAGCAGAGCGAACGAAACCAGCAACTGTTGGCCCAGGTCAGCCGTTACCGTGAAGTGGTTGAGATGAAGGGGATCGATATCAACGAACCGCTCGATGGGGCTCCGCCAGATCGCAATGGCACGATTCTGGTCGTCGATCGACCTCGAAACCTGGTCGAAGTCTCGATCGGATTCGACGACGGTTTACGCGATGGCCATTTGCTGGACATCACCCGTGCAGGTCAATACATCGGCAAAGCCAAGATTCGCCGCACCGAACCGAACCGTGCGGTGGCTGAGATTCTGAAGGACTACGAAACCGCTACGATCCGGGAGGGCGACCGTGTCGACACAAGTTACTAGTGGAATTCCTCGTAAACAGCCCGCGAACGTCTACACCGTGATGCTGATCCTCAGCGTCGTGTTTTTGCTGATCGCCGTAATCGCGATGATCATCGAGTACAGACGCTACGCACCGGATTATTGGAAAACCGGCAATGCCCGGCCGGCCGGTGCGGCGGTTCAGACGGTCAGCGAAATGGTCATGCAAATGCAACGGCTTGGGTGATCGCATCCCTTGCTTTTGACGCGATTTTTGGAATACTATCTCCACGGTCCGGTACACGACGATTGTTCGTGGCCCGCTTTGTTAGCCTTTTTCGTATCTTCAAGACTTGACCCTTGGCGATCATGAAAAAGATCAAGCCAACAAAGTTGGGCGATTCATACGACAGTTTCAGCGGGATTGCTTTGCCAGCCCGGTTGATAAGTAACCGACACCGCTTACCATTGCTCTCGTTGTTTTTTGACACACCTCACCCTTTCGGAGGGATTTTAACCGATGGCACTTAAGTTGACCGAGCGTGCCGCTCAAGAAGTTCGACGGTTTCAGAAAGAGCATAATTTCGAAGATTCGATGCTGCTGCGCATCGGCGTGGCCGGTGGCGGTTGCAGCGGGTTCAATTACACATTGAACTTCGACGATTCATACGATTCAAAGTCGGATACGAAATACGATTGCTACGGCGTCGCCGTGGTCGTCGACAAGAAAAGCTCGCTCTATCTCGATGGCACGACCATCGATTGGCACGAGAGCTTGGAAAAGCAGGGCTTCACGTTTGAGAACCCCAACGCCGTGAAGAGCTGCGGTTGCGGAAGCTCGTTCCAAGCGTAAGCTTCCAAATCGCTT
>DIUH01000461.1:196-3929 GCA_002428205.1 Planctomycetaceae bacterium UBA6163 | reverse complement strand
TTTCCGCTCGGTTTTTCGCACCTCACTGCTTTCGCACAAACCGCTTCACCACCAGACCGCTACTAGACAACGGCAACGATTTGGCCCACCATCGCCTCTTTGCTTTCAACCTTTTTCTCTCAGCGGGTGAACAGAGATGGAGTATCGGCGACTGGGTTCCAGCGGGCTTTCAGTTTCAGACCTGTGCATGGGCACGATGACTTTCGGATTGGCGTGCGACGAAGCGTTATCGCACCGAATCATGGACCGTGCCGTCGATGCGGGGATCGACTTTCTGGACGCGGCAGAAGTTTACCCAGTGCCGCCTAAAGCCGAATTGGTCGGATTGACCGAACAGATCGTCGGTCGTTGGATGAAAACCAAACGCCGTGATTCCGTGACGATCGCTACCAAAGTGACCGGACCGAGGCACGGATGGTTTGCCGCGCCGGTCCGAGGCACACGCTGCTTCATCGATCGCCACCAGATTTTGCGGTCATGCGATGAATCGCTCCAGCGGCTGCAAACCGACTACATCGACCTGATGCAAATCCACTGGCCCGACCATGGCATGCCCTACGAAGAAGTACTCGGCGCGCTGACCGAACTGCGGCAAAGCGGCAAAGTGCGCGTGATTGGCTGCAGCAACGAAACCTGTTGGGGCGTGATGAAAAGCCTCTGGACCGCCGATGTCTCCGGTTTAGATCGCTATGAAACGGTCCAAAACAACTTCAGCCTGATCAACCGCCGCTGTGAAAGCGAACTGGCGCAGGTTCTCAGACGCGAAAAACTGAGCCTGTTGCCGTACAGCCCTTTGGGCGGCGGCGTTTTGACCGGCAAGTACCAAAACGGGCCGCCGGCCGGGGCGCGGTTTACCGATTACCTGACCGGCGGCGCCGAACGCCAGTTAAAAATGGCCCAGCGGTTTGTAAACGCGCGATCGCTCGAAATGACCGCCCGCCTGATGAAAATTGCCGACGATATCGGCGTCTCGGTCACAGCACTCTCTTTGGCCTGGAGCCGTCAGCACGATTTCGTCGCATCAACCATTTTTGGCGCCACCAGCGTCAAACAACTAGACGAATCGCTGGCAGCAGCCGACCTGATTCTCGACGCCGAAACGCTCGCCCGCATCGACCAGCTCGACTTCGAAATCCCGACCCCAATGACCGAAGACGGCCTGCGGCGATTGTAAACGATCGACCGGTTTTCGAAACTCAAAAACTCGCGCCAGCATCGATCTGTATTACAATAGACCCAGGCGATTCGCTGCCTTTCCCACCTCAATCCCCCTTTAACACCGCGCCTTGCGGAAGCTACTGGAGCCATGGAAATCAACTTAGCCAACCGCTTTTTGGTCACGTTACGCAATCTGGTCGTGATCCTGGTCGCCGTTACCGCAACCCTCCTGTCGTCCGCTGCAATGCCAGCTCAGGCAGACGACAAGCCTGAAAAGCCTGCGGAACCGCCATCGGTCGAACAACCGGCTGAACCGAAACCGGCCGATCCAGCACCGACCGAACCTTCGGCCGAAGACAAAGCCGCAGCGGACAAGGCTGCTGCTGACAAGGCTGCTGCTGACAAGGCCGCTGCTGAAAAAGCAGAAGCCGAGAAGAAGGCCGCTGAAAAGAAGGAAGCCGAAAAGAAAGCTGCGGAGAAAAAAGCCGCTGANNGCCGCTGAAAAAGCTGCCGCTGAGAAAATGGCGGCTGAAAAGAAGGCTGAAGAAGAAAAAAAGAAGGCTGAAGCGGTCAAGCTGTTCCCAGACCCGGCGCTCGAAGCAGCCGTGCGGGCCGAAGTTTACGAGAAACGTTACAACGACCAGCCGATCACCGCTGACGACGTCAAAAACATTTCGCGCGTCATCGGCCGTGGCAAAGGGATCAAGAGCCTTGCGGGGCTGGAAAACTGCGTCGCCGTGATGTTGATCGACTTAACCGACAACGAAATCACCGACCTTACGCCGCTCGCCAAACTCAACCGCTTGCAATCGGTTACTCTCGCTGGCAATAAGATTACTGATATTGAGCCGCTGAAAGGTTTAACGGCGATGCAATACTTAGACCTTTCACGCAACAACGTCACAAATCTCGCGCCGCTAGGCGAGATGAAAAATCTGCGGACGTTGTATCTGGCCGGTAACGGCTTGGAATCGATCGATCCGATCGCCGGGCTCAGCAAAATCTGGTCACTGGATGTCAGCGGCAACAAACTGAACAAGCTCGATGCCGTATCCGGACTCGGTTGGCTGACGATGCTGGACGTTCGCCAAAACGCGATCGAATCACTCGATCCGCTGTCGTCGCTGCGTGAGCTCGATTTCCTGCTGCTGACCGGCAACCAAATCAAAGACCTCGCACCGCTGGTCGCGATGTGCCGTGCCGATGCCGAGGGCGAGAAGCGTTTCGCACCCTACCTAAAGCTCTACATCGGTGAAAACCCAGTCGCATTGCCCGTTGGAGATGACAAGGGGAATAGCGAACAACTGGAAGAGCTGAAGAAGATCGGCGTCAAGGTGTTTGTCGAGTAAACTGTAATGATTACTTAAATCCGGCCTGGACAGCGTTGATTTAATCGAGCGTGCCAGCTTCCATTAATTTCACGCTGTCCAGTGAGGCCACGATGACGCCGAAGGCCTGGACGACTTTACTACCGCGTCCCACCAAAACAAAAATAAAGAATCGCCCCCTGATCTCGCCCTCGACCCCTTCATCCAATCACACGCAAATCAATCATCGTCGTCCGTATAATTGGATAGCCCAAGCAACGCTCCAAACGCGTTGGCGGTGAAGCAAACAGCCCCCCACCAAGCTTTCACAACCCGGTAGAATACTTTGCTCACCCGTGGTATGGCGATCCAGCCAGTCCAGCCAGCAGGATATCAATCGGACTTTTCACGGCCAAACCGGGACGATTCATCACATGAGTATAGATCATCGTAGTCTTTACATCTTTGTGCCCCAGCAACTCCTGCACGGTCCGAATATCAGATCCCGCTTCCAGCAAATGGGTTGCAAACGAATGTCTTAAAGTATGCGGAGTCGCATGCTTGACAATCTCCGTCCGTCGCACAGCCTTGCGCATCGCCGACGCAAACGTCGACTCATGAACGTGATGTCTTCGCCACACTCCGCTTCGCGGATCTTTTGATAAGGTTCTACCAGGGAACAAGTACTGCCACCCCAGTTCCTTGTCCGCATTGCGATACTTTCGCGCAAGCGCAAAAGGTAAATAAACTTCACCGTAACCATCCTTCAAATCGGCGCGATGTAACGCAGCCACATCTGCAATCTGGCTCCTCAAGGCATCATGCAAGCCTTGCGGCAACACGGTGATCCGATCTTTGGCCCCCTTGCCATTGCGAACGACGATGTGCCCCATGTCGAAACATAAATCTTTCACACGCAAAGTCCGACACTCTTTGTGCCTCAACCCAGTCCCATACATAATGCGAAACATCAGCCCGGTCATCCCGCCCATCAATGAATCGACCTGAGCGACCTCGCTTCGACTTAAAACCACGGGTAAATAAGTACTCGCTTTGGCCTTTACCCGGTCGATGAAATGCATCTCACGGCCAGCGACATGCTGATAATAGTACAGAATCGCACACAACGCCTGATTCTGTGTTCCCGCAACGACTTCGCCAGTAACAGCCAGATCAGTCAAAAACTCACCAATCTGCTGCTCGCCTAATTGGCCTGGATCCTCGGTGTCCCAAAATTTCATGAATCGAATCAACCAACTGACGTAAGC
>DIUH01000461.1:0-139 GCA_002428205.1 Planctomycetaceae bacterium UBA6163 | reverse complement strand
GCTTCTCCTTCGCAGCCAAAAAGAGCAAACCCTTGATGAACTCGCTGAAATCGACAGAACCGCCGTCAAGTATCAGCTTTTGATACCACTCCAAAGTCCGTGCTGCCTGTAACCGTTGCCAAGCTGGTGTTGCACCTTT
>DIUH01000326.1:7286-7765 GCA_002428205.1 Planctomycetaceae bacterium UBA6163 | reverse complement strand
CAGGTTTTAGCGGAAAAACTGGTCGACGTAGCCGCTTATGTGAAACCGGGCGAACCGAACCAGCCGCCAACGATCGAATTATGGGCCGATTCGTCTCAACCGGCCAGCATTGCCGCGCGCCGGATTTTGGTCGAACGGGTTCAATGGTTGAAGCTTGGCGTTGCTAGTCAGCGATTAGCGGTTGCCGCCCCCGATCAACCCGATTTAGCACCTCAGGTTGAATTGCAAACGATCGGCTCGGATGCTGGCACATCAATGCTGGCGACGCTTGTGCCGTTGGTTTTGGTATTGATGACGATCACGGGAGCCGTTTATCCGGCGATCGATTTGACAGCCGGCGAACGCGAACGTGGCACGATCGAAGCGTTGATCGCGTCGCCAGTGCCGCGTGGCCAAGTCTTGTTCGCCAAGTATTCGGCGGTGGTTACGGTCGCCCTACTGACGGCGATCGTCAATCTTGTCGCCATGCTGGTCACGCT
>DIUH01000326.1:3644-7222 GCA_002428205.1 Planctomycetaceae bacterium UBA6163 | reverse complement strand
GCACAAGCGTATCTGATTCCGCTGATGTTGCTGTCGCTCGCCCCGGGAATCCTGTCGCTGATTCCCGGCGTCGAACTGACTCCCACGCTGGCCATTGTTCCGCTGGTCAATATCATCCTGCTGGCCCGAGAACTGCTGGCCGGTGCGGTCGATCCGGTCGCTGCTACTGCGGCCGTCTTGTCGACGATCGCCTATGCCGCTGCCGCGCTTGGCATCGCGGCAAGGTTGTTCGGGACCGATGCGATTTTGCGTGGCTCGGAGATCTCCGTCGGCGCGATGTTTCGTCGGCCAGAGCATGCAAGCGATGCGCCCAGCCCGAGCGCCGCGGCGTTAACCTTGGCCATCATTTTNNCCGATGCCGAAATGGGTCAGCGATTGATTGCCAGTGGTTTAGCGCTCGCAGCCGTCTTTGGCGGCGTTCCGCTGATCGCCGCAATGTTGGGCCGCGATGCATTGCCGACAACCTTTCGGTTGCCCAATCCGATCGGAACGGGGCGTCTTGTGATCGCAATCATCGGTGCCTCGTTAATGGGACTTGGGTTATGGGCATTGGCACACGAGTCGTTCGTCTTGACAACCGGTCGGCTGGACGATGAACGGATCGCAGCAGCCCGGGAAGCGATCGCCAAACTGGGTGAAGTGCCCTTGGGCGTGATCTTAGTATCACTAGCCTTAGCGCCCGGTATTGTGGANNTGTTCGGATTGTTTCATGTGCTGACCGGCAACGCTTTATTGCTAGAGCGTTTCGTACCGACAACCATCATGGGCATGTTTCTCGGTTGGGTTGCCTATCGCACCGGCAGCGTCTGGGCCGGCATGTTTTTACACACGATTCATAATGGGTTTCTAAACGTCGTCGGGCGTTATAAAGATCAATTAGGATTTCTCGGAACCGTCGAGGATGAACTTGGACATTTGCCACTAAGTTGGTTAGCCGTAACCGCAGTGGTCGCTGGTCTGGGGATTGCGGTTGTCGGGTTTGCCACTCGCAAACCCCGCACTCATCTTATGATCGATTCGTTAAAAACTCCCACCTTGCCGCAATCCAACGATTGAGCGATTTGAGATGAGCGAACAAACGGGTCTGGGTGGTAATCGCCCATCTAACGATTCAATTGCTGGAAGGGATTCACCAACCCGCGAGCTGACACCGCGAGTCTTGGTTCTAGGGATTTTGCTGTCGGTGATCATGGGGGCGGCCAATGTTTATGTAGGACTGAAGGCCGGCATGACCGTATCCGCTTCGATCCCTGCAGCGGTGATGTCGATGCTGCTGTTTCGTTGGCTGTTCAAAAATTCTAGCATTTTGGAATCCAACCAAGTACAAACGTGCGCTTCGGCCGGTGAATCGCTTGCCGCGGGAATCATCTTCACGATGCCTGCGATGATCTTAATCGGTTATTGGAACTCGTTTGATTTTTGGACCGTCACGATCATCGCGGCGACCGGCGGTTTGCTGGGGATCTTATTCATGATTCCGATGCGCCGGGTCTTTGTCGTCGGTAACAAAGACCTAGCCTATCCCGAAGGGGTCGCGTGCGCGGCGGTACTAAAAGCCGGCGAAGAAGGCAAGTCTGGCAGCGGGGAAGCATCCAGTTTGGTTGTCGGCGGATTGTTGGGCGCGATCTTCACAGTTGGCGCGAAGTTCTTTTCGCTGATTAGCCCATCGCTGGAAGTCGCAACAACCGTCGGATCACGCGTGTTCTTCTTTGGCAGCGATCTTTCACCGATGTTGGTGGCTGTCGGGTTTATTGTAAGATTAAACGTTGCGATCCTGATATTCATCGGCGGCGCACTGGCGTGGCTGATCGGCATTCCACTACTTGGCGGCGCCGATCCGGCCGCCGATTCGATCGATTCGGCCTATGAGATCTGGAGTACGAAGGTCCGTTATATCGGTGTGGGGGCAATGGTTGTCGGTGGCTTCAGTTCGCTGATTACGGTTCGTGCCGGTCTTTTCGCCGCCGTGGCGGAATTGAGCCGCGGATTGCGAAAGGGAACGCTGGGTGTGGATGCTTCACAGCGTGACATTCCATCCTGGGCCATTTTGTTGATGGGGTTGATTTGCACCGGACTACTATCCGCCGTGAATTATCACTTTGCTGGTGGCGTTGGCATGACCGTTCTGTCGACTCTGGTGATGCTGGTAATGAGTTTCTTCTTTTGCGCCGTCGCGTGCCACATCGTAGGGTTGGTCGGCAACTCCAACAGCCCCGTTTCTGGGATGACCATTTCCGCCGTTTTGGTAACGGGCGGCATGTTGTGGCTGTTCGGATTCTCGGGCATGAACGCGATGGTCGCAACGCTCGGCATTGCCGCCGTTGTCTGCTGTGTCGCTTGTACCAGCGGCGATGTTTGTAATGACCTAAAAACCGGTTCGCTGGTCGGTGCCGCCCCGTTTCGGCAACAGATCATGCAAGTCATAGGCGTTGTGGTTGCATCGGTGGTGATGGCACCGGTTTTAAACCTGTTGCACAATCAAGCCGAAGGCGGCATCGGCGGGAAGGAGTTATCCGCTCCGCAAGCAAGCCTGTTCAAAAGTTTGGTGATGGGATTTTCGGGCGAAAGCATATTGCCCTGGAACTTGATCGCGATCGGCGCGGCCGTTGGTGTTTTTATCTTGATGATTGACTATGTGTTAAAGGTTTCGCGTGTCGGATTTCGCGCCTACTTAATGCCGATCGCCGTTGGAATGTACTTGCCGTTCGGTTTAGCAACACCGATTCTGATCGGCGGCCTGATCGCACATTTTTATACTCGCAAAACGCCAGCAGAAACTCATGACCGCATACTGCAAAGAGGCGTGCTGTTTTCGTCGGGAGTGATCGCCGGCGAAGCATTAACGGCGGTAGCATTGGCCGGTTTAGCCGCATTTCAGTTCATGGGAATGCCGGTTGATCTATCTGTACAAACCAAAACCATCGTCTCGCTGGCCGCCGCCGCGATCGTTATCGGACTTTTTGCAGTGATGAGCAAACCGACGGAGGAATCTCGCTTGTAACGCGACCCAATAGTAAATCCGCCATGCGGTTCGACAAGTCACGCAGGACCCAGTCTTACTGACCAATCTCTGGCTCAAGTCAGACAACTTGGCATGGGGCCGCCGCCCAAAAGAGTTGTCGATAGCAAGCAGGCCTACTGAACCGGCCGCCCAATCTTAAAACGCGCCTCGAAGTTGTAATCGTAGGAGTGCGAGTGCAGAGTAAACGATGCACGAACCCGTCTAAGCAATGAGCGGGAAATAAGTGTCCGGTACCTTTTGTGCGAAGCACCCGAAGGGCGAGTTCCTCGCAAAAGGTACCGGACACTTATTTCCCGCACGATCCTAAGCTGGATGCTCTCTGAAATCGGTACACCAGCCATGCTGATTGCTAGCGGCATTCGGAGAGTGCCTGCTAATTGAGAATCTCTTCCGCGGCTTTTAAGATCGCCTCGGGTTCGCTCATTCGCCCGCTGCCGGTTTTGCGGCAACTGAGCCAACCGGCATCGGGGCCGATGAAGTGACATCCGTCACCTTGTAAGATTTCGATGTTCCGCTGCACAGATGCTTTGGACCACATCGATGCGCTCATCGCCGG
>DIUH01000326.1:0-3485 GCA_002428205.1 Planctomycetaceae bacterium UBA6163 | reverse complement strand
TTGAGCCAATTTGCTGCACAGAGCGGCGGATTTGTAAGCAGCGATTCCGCCACCGATCGCCAAGATCACATTCCGCCCGCCGCTTTCCGCCATAGCCGCTTATCCAAACAAGAATGACGTTCATGGCCGCGGGATCAAAGATCCATCGCACCCAAGTCGGGGCCTTCGAAAGCGGCGATCTGCTCGTCCAAAGTCTGCACTTCGCCAGTCATGCTGAGCGTGATTTTGTCTTCCATGATCTCCTTCAACACGATGCTCATTTTGTCATGCGTGTCGACGTTCACCAGCGCACGGCTGCCTTGGTTCAATTGCACCAGTCGCTTTTGAATCAGCGTGCTGAGCTTGAACCGGCCGCCAACCTTGTTGACGATCTCTTCTTCTTTTAGCTCTTCGAGCATTCTTTCAATTCCTTCGTTTGCACTAAGATCTGACAAATTTCGGCTACGGCCGCCGGCACCGACTCATTGATCACTTCGTATCGATATCGCGACAGGTACCGCATCTCGGCCGCAGCCGTTTCCAGCCGGGCCGTTAACGATTCCTCGGTCTCGGTGCCGCGAGCTCGCAGGCGGCGTTCCAGTTCATCCATCCCGCCGGGGTGGATGAAAATCGTGATCGGGTCAAACTCGGGGTGCTCTAGCACCTCCATCGCCCCCTGGACATCGATCTCCAAGATTAACCACTTACCGGCATTTAGGCCAGCGGCAACCTGCTCTTTCAGCGTCCCATACCAATGCTGCATCCCGAAGTTCTGCTTGCATTCCAGGAACATCCCCCGGTCTCGCATCGCCAAGAATCGGGCTTCGTCGATGAAAAAGTAATCAATTCCGTCGATTTCACCGTCCCGAGGCTTGCGTGTTGTCGCCGAAATGCTGGACGCCAACGGCAGCGGGCATTCTTTCAACAATTGTCGCACGACAGTCGATTTGCCGGCCCCACTGGGACCAGAAACGATGATCAAACGACCACATTGCGTATCGATCGTGTCTTCCACGTCGTTTTTGCCTTGTTCTTTATGTTCTTTGCGAATCACTCAAGGTTTTGAACCAATTCTCGCATCCGCTCGATCGCACACTTGATTTCCACCACCATCGAACCGATTTCCGCGTCGCCCGCCTTACTGCCGATCGTGTTCGTTTCGCGAAACATTTCCTGGATAATAAAATCAAGCTTCCGGCCGCTGGCGTCGTCTCCGCCCAACGCGTCGCCGAACATCCGCAAATGGCTCGACAAACGCGTAATCTCTTCGCTGATGTCGCTGCGATCGGCAAACAATTGTACCTCACGAAGGATATCGACCGCGGCAACTTCCAGCCCCCGCTCCTGCAAAAACCGATTGATACGCCCTTCCAAACGGTCCCGATATTGGTCTACCACGCGGGGGGCAAGGGCCACAATCCGTTCTAAGTAACCGCTAATCAGCCCCGCGTCGGCTCGCAACTGGTCCGCCATCGCTTCGCCTTCGTCGGCCCGCATGGCATCGAGTCCATTGAGCGCAACCAGTGTCGCTTCGCGCAGCATCACCCACAAAGCTTCGGGGTCAACCGACGCCCCTTCCCCATAAGTGATCACTCCTGGCAACTGCAGCAACCCTGCCAAATCGATCGGATCGCTGATCATCAACGAATCGCGGATATGGTGCAACTGAGTCGCGTAAGCAACGACGGCGGCACCGTTGATCGATCCTGGGGGCACCGCAGTTGACGGGGCATAACGGGCCGACGCCTGGATCGAACCACGCTTCACCTGCGATCGGATCAACTGTTCGAATTGTCCTTCCATCGGCGACAGGGCGTCGCTCATCTTGGTCAGCAAACGAATCCCCCGTTGATTGACCGATCGGAGTTCAACCGAGACCGTGCCGATTTCGTCTTGAACGCTGCCAGCGCCCTGACCCGTCATGCTGCGGACCGACGACTTGGTCGCCATCGGTTGAGTCAAGATTTCGGACATGAACGACTATCCCATCAAACGGTACTATTTGCTCGCTACGCAAGTTTTAATACCAATCGACGCTTTGGGAAATGCCGAACGAGGTCAATCTCGAAATCCGACTGCCTGACCCCCTGCTGATTCGAGTTCGCTGAAAAGGCCTCGCCACGCATTTGCGAAAACTATTTCGCATTCAGTCGATTGCCGAGAATCTGAAGGGTCGACTTCATTTGCCGCAATTGGTCCTTCAGCAATTCGTCTTCGCAGGCCGCTATTGCCCGGTCCAACAAGAGATTTGCTTTGTCCACTTGGCCACCTGTCGCGTACGCATACGCCGCCATGACCGTTGTGTTCGAATCAGTCGGATCGATCGCCAGCGTTTTCTCGATCGCCGCTTCGGCTTCGGCGGCCATTCGCCGTTTGGGGTTCAGTTCAGGGCTCAAGACATAACCGGCAAGCATGGAAAGCTGGATCGTATCCTTCGCATCGAACAGCCGAGCGGTGGCATCGTTGAAATACTGTTTTACTTCATCATCGCTGCCAATCCTCAACAAACCGCCTAGCCGGCCTATTACGAATTGTCGCGTCGTAGCAATGTGCGGATACTCCTTCTCAATCGCTGACAATTCGACCAACATCTTCGCAGGATCCGATTCCAACAATTCACCCAACCTAGCGACCCGTTCGTCCAGCGATTTTAATTCATCAATCGATTCTTGACCCTTCCAGGATCGGTTTAGAACCTTTTCGATCACAATATCCGTCTCGCCCGGCAGACCGATGAAAGCAAGTTTGCCTTGTTGGTCGATCACAAAACTGCACGGAATCGCATCTCGCCGTGCCGCCGCCATGTACTGTTCTTGCATCACGTCTGTTTCGCACATCGCGAACCGAAACTGCAAATCACCAGCGCGTTCGTCAACAAACTTCCGTATCGCTTCGGCCGTGTTCGCTCGATCGACCGTCGTGATTGCGACAACGACCAAGCCTTTGTCGCCAAACTTCTTTTCCAGCTTGTCCAGATGTGGCATCGCTTGAATACACGGGCCGCACCAAGTCGCCCAGAAATCGAGCACATAAACCTGCCCTTGACGAAATCCGTCAATCGACTCGCCCTTCAACCACGCGATGTCCTTCAGCGGCGGAGCGACATCGCCGATCTTTAATGTCGGGCCGTCCGCCTCTTGGCCGTCACTATCTTGCCCGCGAACGCCCCCGACGCCCAGAAAATGAACGGATGCTGTAGCAACAAGCAAAAGGCATGCTGCGCGGCGGCTTATACTAAAGAATCCCATTGCCAGATGTGCCAAGAATGAAGCGGTCGGACAAACAAAGAAGACTATCTTACATTATGCTTCTTCACGACTCGAAGGTATAGCGATTAAGCAGAGTCGCAACTCAAAAGCGCGCACAAAGCCATGTTTTGCCCGTCAGCATCAATGCCAAATCTCAAATCACTCATCCCACACCATCACTTCGGTCACGCCGCTGCGAGCGTTGCCTGCATTGGTAAAGACGATCCGCAACTTGCCAGCGGTAATCGGCGCGAATGT
>DIUH01000062.1 GCA_002428205.1 Planctomycetaceae bacterium UBA6163 | reverse complement strand
AACGCGTCGACCTCGTCTTGGCCGGGTTGCGGTTGGTCATTGGGCGGCATTTCGCCAGCGTTGAGCACTCGAAGGACGGCATCCCACACCTTTCGCTGTTTGACGATCGATTCAGAATCGCGAAACGACTGCAGCGACATTTCCGCCGCCGGGTCGTCACCACCATGGCACGATACGCAGTGCTTTTGCACAAACGCAAAGCCTGCAGCGGCAAAGTCGGGTCGTTGCTGTTCCGTCGCGATCGAGTCGCTGGCGAAGATTGCCAGCACCAGAATGACGAAACCCCGTGTGGCCAAGGTCATTCGAGTCAGTTGCGGCATGGTGGGAATCCGAGTGCGGTGGGGCGGCAAGCTGTGCGTGCCGATTTCCGTTATTATGATCAGCCGCTGGGGTCAGTGAAAGACCGCCTTGCGGAACTGGCAATTGATAAATTTTACCGCCTTTGCACCGAGTGTAGAACTTGGAAATCAATCCCTATTCCCCCGCCGTCCCGGTCGTTGTCGATTCGCATCCGCCACGACCGATTGTCGAGCCGATTCATTTTGATGGGCTGGTTCACCGCAGCGACATCATGGCACTGGGGCGAAACGATCGGGGCACGCGAGTCGCGCGAGCGTTGCTGTTTTTTGGAGTGGCGGGCTTTGCGATGTTTACGATTTTTCTCGTGGCACTTGCTTGGCTTACCTCTCGTTCGGGGACAACCGTGGCCCTAACGATGAATATTTTTTTCCTCTCGTTCATCGTCTTCCCTGCGTTGATCTTATTTCCACTCTGGATTTTGTCCCGTCTAAGAGGCGGAAGCTACGCCAAGCGAATATTAAGGATCTCACCAAGGATCATCGGGCCACTACGTGGGAAAATTGATAATGAAACACTTGAATTACGCTACATGCATTATCACAGCGTCACGCCAATCGATTCGCTGACCGGAGTCCGGCTGACACCTGAGTCGATTGGTTTTACGGTCGATGCGAGAAAGTTGTTTCTTGCCGTGTTGCCCAAGCACCTCTTTCACGCTGACGATTTCGAGCGGGTTGCGGCTCGGCTGGAACAACTGGCGATCGAACGTCCGTTGATAACGGCAATGACGGTGGCAGAAGACCCACGATTGATCTCGGGCCAAACACTCGCACTGATCCCGCAGCCCGAAGGCGGGATCGCGTTTGACGGTACGGTGCTGCGAACCGACCTTAGTCGCACGCCCATCTACAAACGCCAGATCCGGAAATTCTTCGTCGCAAACCTTATACTATTGTCAATAGCGATTCTGCTGCCGGTGACGATGTATTCGATCTTTGAGGACCTCGATACGTGGGGCGTGATTTTTCTTGTCGCGCTGATTTCGGTACCATTCTTGTTGGTCGTGGCGCGAGGCATGATGGCTTATCGCCAGCACCTCAAGGCGCCCGACACGGAGATTACAAAACTGGCCGGTTGGATTGCGAAGGATAACGTCACGCTCAACAGCACAATCGGTTCATTCGCTTATCTTAAAAATGCCTTCATTGCGGTCGAGTCTGACGACCACTCGATCCAGTGCCTGTTGGGTGGCCAGTTGAAGCAAGTCGTTCTGCTTCCACGGCATTTGTTTCAAAGCGACGAAGATTACGAGGCGGCGCGAAACATTCTGCACCAAAGTTCTGGGTTCTGACCCGTCTTTCGCCGCTTCTTCGGAGACAATCATTCCGGGACCAGAAGAAAACATCCCCACGCTGTGATCCAGCCGCCAGGAAATCGGTTATCACCAGTCGCTACTTACCGCCTTTGCGCACCGAGCGACGATTTACGGCGTTGGACGGTCCCGGGGCAAATCGATCAGTGGAAACAAGCGAAAAATTGGCGATTTTGGCCGACGCCGCCAAGTACGATGCGTCGTGTGCGAGCAGCGGTTCGGGAAAAACCCGGGCTGGCAGCCAGATAGGCACCACCGAAGGGATGGGGATTTGCCACAGCTACACCCCCGATGGTCGCTGTATTTCGCTGCTGAAAATCCTGCTCACGAATTACTGCATTTTCGATTGCCGGTTTTGCGTCAATCGGATTTCAAGCGACACGCCCAGGGCGCGGTTCACGGTCGACGAAGTCGTCAAGCTTACGATCGAGTTCTACAAACGTAACTATATCGAAGGCCTGTTTCTCAGTTCAGGGATCATCCAAAATCCCGATTACACGATGGAACAACTTGTGCTGGTTGCCAAGTCGCTTCGCCAGCGCGAGCGTTTCGGCGGCTACATTCATCTGAAAACGATCCCCGGTGCCAGTCAAGATTTGATCGACCAGGCCGGAATGTACGCCGACCGACTAAGCGTGAACATTGAATTGCCGACCGATGCGGATCTGCGACAGTTGGCCCCCGAAAAGGATGGGTCGCAAATCCGATCGGCGATGGATGGGATCAAAACAAAGATTCAGGAGATTCGCGAGGACAGTCGCCGCGGCTTGGCGGCACCAAAGTTCACGCCCGCTGGCCAGAGCACTCAGATGATCGTCGGAGCGACGCCGACTCCGGACGAAGAAATATTGAAGACTGCCAGCCAGCTTTATAACACTCAAAAGCTTCGTCGCGTTTACTATTCGGCGTACAGTCCGATCCCGCATGCTGATGCCCAGTTGCCCGGAAAGAGCCCACCACTGGTTCGCGAACATCGGCTTTATCAAGCGGATTGGTTGTTACGCTTTTATGGTTTTGAAGTCAACGAATTGGTCGTCGCTGATGATCGAAACCTTGATTTAAAGATCGACCCCAAGTTTGCTTGGGCGCTCGCTAATCGGCATCGATTTCCGATCGACGTTAACAAGGCGCCTCGCGAGGAACTTTTGCGGATCCCCGGTATCGGCGCCCGCACAGTCGCACGAATTTTACAGATCCGCAAGGTGCGCAGTTTGAGGATTACGGACATTAAGAAATTGCGGGTGGCATGGAATCGAGCGAAAGCGTTCGTGATCACCAGCGATTACAATCCGGGAGTGAAGTTATTAGAAAGTCCAGATCTGCGTCAAGCATTGCAGCCAAAGCCCCAGCAATTGATGTTATTTGACACCAATCAACTGACGGAGTTCTAAAGTGAAACTATGCTTCAGTTCACGATCCTTAACTTTGAAGATTGGCGATCGGTCGCACGCGATTTGCGGTGCCGTGAGATCTGTCCAGCAGATGTTCAATTCTTAGCGCCGGATGAATCCGGTTTGTTCTGCAACGCAGCCTCCTCAGTCATTTCGCCAAGCCTTCCATCGAACCCCACGGCGTTTCGCGTCCCGAAAGACTTTCTTACGCTTGCCGAAGATGTCGGCTATCATCGGGCCCCCGAGCGATGGGGCCTTCTCTATCGAGTCCTCTGGCGCCTGACTAACCACGAACCCCGTTTGTTGCAAGTCGCTACCGACGACGATATGCATCGACTGCTGATGATGGAAAAGGCCGTGCGTCGTGACGCGCATAAAATGAAGGCATTTGTTAGATTCCGTGAAATCATTCAAAATGGTGAAAAGCACTACATCGCCTGGCACAGGCCCGATCACTTCGTTTTGCGTAAAATCGCCCCGTTTTTCAGTCGACGATTCAAGGCGATGAACTGGGCCATCTTGACACAAGATGAATCCGTCGCCTGGAACCAACGCGAGCTGAAGTATTTTCAAGGCGTCAACCGCAGTGAAGCACCTTCGTCCGACGACTTAGAAGACCTTTGGCGAACCTACTATGCCAATATCTTCAATCCCGCTCGGGTCAAAATTAAAGCGATGAAAACCGAAATGCCAGTTCGGCATTGGTCGACCTTGCCGGAAACCACCATCATCGATCAGATGTTGAAAGACGCACCGGCACGTGTCGCCGATATGATTGCCCGCAGCGAAGGATTCGATCAGTCGGCACGCGACTACATGCCCGATCCGTCCCAACCGCTGACCTTGCCGCGACTATCTGATTCGATCCGCCAATGCCGTGCTTGTGAACTTCACTGTCATGCGACGCAAGCTGTTTTTGGCCACGGTCCCGTCGACGCACGCATTGTGATCGTTGGCGAACAACCGGGTGACCAGGAAGACATCGAAGGAAAGCCGTTTGTTGGCCCGGCTGGCGAAGTGCTCGACCATGCCTTGGCGGAAGCCGGAATTGATCGCTCGCAAGTTTATGTGACTAACACAGTCAAGCATTTCAAGTTTGATCGCAATGGTAATCAGCGACTGCACAAGAAACCGAATTCGCGTGAGGTTCGCGCTTGTTTGCCGTGGTTCGAAGCGGAATGGGCGATGCTTGACGCAAACACGCTTATTTGCCTTGGCGCGACCGCGGCAACAGCGTTGATTTCCCCCGGTTTTCGCCTCCAGCAGCAACGCGGCTGTTGGGTTGAATCCAAGTACACGCCACGCACGATCGCAACCTGGCACCCCTCATTCATACTGCGTCTGCCAACCCAAACGCAACGCGAAATACGAATGGCGGAACTGATCGCCGACCTACGAAAAACTGTACGAAGCGAATAGCGATGGCGTTTATGGGGGGGCGAAAATGCCCAGGCTGTGGTCGATAGCGGATTCTTGCAGGCTGATCTTGAGCCGAAATTGGGAAATCGTGTAAGAAGTTTGCAACGACATCTTTTTCGCTTCGCTCAGGATCAAGGACGATCTACGCCATGAAATGTTTTTCACCCTCGCATTTAAAGTCGAGCCTGTTGGCGACGCTCGCCATTGCGATTGTCGCTTTGCCAGTTCAGTTAACGACGGCTCAGGCTCCTGGGGCAGTCGCCGGAGCGGCAAACAGTTCAATCGTCGCAGTCGTGAACGCTGATCCGATCACGGCAGACCAGTTGGCGGAGGAAGCGGTTCGTCGCTACGGCGTCGACATACTGGACAATATGATTAATCGCCACCTGATTTTGCAGGCGTGCAATCAGGTCGGGATCAAGGTGACGGATGCCGACGTCAGTGCGGAAATCCAGCGAATTGCGGCGAAGTTCAACTTGCCGCTGGACCAGTACCTGAAATTGTTGCAAGACGAGCGGGATATATCGCCGGATCAATATGCACGCGAAATCGTTTGGCCGATGATGGCACTGCGGCGTCTGGTGCACGACCAAGTGCAAGTGACTGAGGATGAGTTCAATCGTGCTTTTTTGGCCCGATATGGTGAGTCGGTGAAGTGTCGGATGATCATGGTCGACAAGAAAGAGTTGGCTGAATCGTTGCGGGCACGAGCGGTGGCCGCACCAGCAGAGTTTGGTGCACTTGCTAAGCAGTACAGCCAAGATGAATCAAGCGCGAGCGTACGTGGGCTGATTCCCCCGATTCGTCGCTATACGGGTGATTCGCGAATCGAAGATGTCGCTTTCTCACTCAAGGAAAACGAAGTTTCCGAAGTGTTGCAATTGGGCGACCAGTGGATCGTATTGCAATCGGTTCGCCGCATGCCCGCGTCCAACCCTTCACCGCAAGCCATTCCGGCAATTCGCGAGCAGATTGTTGATGCGATCCGCGACGAGAAAATCCGCGAGACCGCGAGCGAGATGTTTGCCAAGTTGCAGAAAGACGCTCAAGTCGTCAAGGTGCTCGGCGACCAATCCGCCATGCAGGCCAACCCGGGCGTTGCTGCGATCGTCAACAGCCAGAAGGTGACCATCGCGCAGGTCGCCGCGGAAAGCGTCAAGCGGCACGGGTCGGTTGTGCTTGATGGCGAAATCAATCGAAAACTGTTGACTCAGGCACTTGCCAAAGCCAAGAAAACGGTCACGCAAGAAGATTTAGATGCGGAGGTCAAGCGCGCCGCAGTTGCCTACGGTTTCGTTCGACCCGATGGAACGGCCAACGTGTCGGCGTGGATCGAATCGGTGCTCGCCGAAGGCGTGGCCACCGAGGAGCTCTATTATCGCGACTCGGTTTGGCCCAGCGTGGCGCTTGCAAAGTTAGTCGAAGGGACTGTGACGGTTACCGAAGACGACTTGAAGGAAGGTTACGAGTCCAACTATGGCCCCCGCGCTGAGATTCTGGCGATCGTGTTGTCGGACCAACGAACGGCTCAGAAAATCTGGGACATGGCACGCAGCAATCCGACCGAAGAGTTCTTTGGCGGTTTGGCCGAACAGTACAGCATCGAACCGGTTTCGCAAAGCAATTTTGGCAAGGTTCCACCACTGCGTAAGTTCGGCGGCCAACCTGCATTAGAAAAGGAAGCGTTTTCGCTGAAGCCCGGCGAGTTGAGCGGGATTGTCGCAACGGGAGACAAGTTCATCGTGATGCGCTGCCAAGGATTCACAGAACCAGTCGTTGCCGACTTCGCCGCAGTGCGGGAAGAGCTACTGATTTCGATTAACGAAAAGAAAAATCGTGTTGCGATGGCCGAAGTGTTTGACAAGCTGAAGGTGACTGCCCAAGTCGACAATTTCTATGAAGTTGCCAAAAAGTCGACCAAGGTCGCTTCGGCTGTTCGACCCGCTTCGGCAACCGCGCCGGCGGCACCGAAGCGGTAATTGCCTGCATTTCGAAGACCGCAATCGGTTTGTCCATTGAATACCTTGAGCGGCACGGTCGTGTTATTCACACGGCCGTGTTTTTTTGTACTCGCGAACCCCTAGTCGCAACCGGCTGTCGTTGGTGACAATAGGGTCTGCAGAGCATTTAACGAATATTTCCTAACCCCCCGACCCAGAATCGCTTCCGAGCAAAGATCCGCGATGAGCGAAAGTTTCAACCTAGATGGCCCTGCCATCGACGCACCGATTGACGACCCAACGCCACCTCCTTTTGAGGTGAAGTTCGCCGAACGAGTCGACCGTTTGCCGCCTTACATGTTCGGGCGAATCAACAACGCGCTGTATCAAAAACGACGCGCCGGCAGTGATGTGATCGACTTGGGAATGGGCAACCCGTCCGAACCGCCGCAAGAACTGGTGATCCAAAAGCTGATCGATGCCGCGTCGGACGAACGCAATCATGGGTACAGCAAATCCAACGGTTTGTTGAACTTGCGCCGCGAAGTGGCCAGCAAGTACAACCGAAAGTATGGCGTGCGGTTGGATCCGGACAGCGAAATCATTTCTTGTTTAGGCAGTAAGGAAGGGTTTTCGCACATGTGCCTGGCGCTCATGGGCCCGGGCGATACTGCGATGATCCCTTCGCCGTATTTCCCCATCCATATGTATGGTGTCATTTTGGCGTCGGGCAATGTCGTTGCGTTAGAAGTTGCTGATCCCAGCAAGTTCCTCGCAAACGTTGCGTACACTTGCGAAAACATGACACCGAGGCCAAAGCTGCTGATCATCAACTATCCGCACAACCCTTCATCAGCAACGATCGAAGGCGATTTCTTTGTCGAAGTTGTGCGGCTTGCTAAGAAATATGGATTCCTGGTGATCCACGATTTCGCTTACGCCGACGTCGCGTTTGACGGTTATCTGCCCCCCAGTTTCCTGTCGGCCCGCGGTGCCAAAGATGTTGGTGTCGAGTTTACGACGATGAGCAAGGGGTACAACATGGCGGGGTGGCGAGTCGGTTTCTGTGCCGGAAACGCCGAGATGATCCGCGGTTTGGGAACGGTCAAAGGTTATTATGATTATGGCATGTTCCAAGCGATCCAGATCGCCGCGATCGTTGCATTGCGGGAGACTGAATCGGCGGTTGAGAACCAGTCACTGATTTATGCAGGCCGTCGCGACGCGTTGGTCAGCGGGCTTAAGAGATTGGGCTGGAATGTTCAAGCACCGCGTGCCGGTATGTTCGTCTGGGCGGAAGTACCCGAACCATGGCGAAGCTCGATGAGCACGATGGATTTTGCGATGAAGTTGCTGGAAGAAGGCGACGTGGCGGTCAGCCCCGGCAGCGGATTCGGGCCCGCCGGCGAAGGTTACCTGCGATTGGCGTTAGTCGAAAATGAACAACGACTGCGCCAAGCCGTTCGTCACATCGGTCGCTGTCTCAATCGCAACCCCCAAGGCGTAGCCTAAGGTAGCAGGCACTCTCCGAGTGCCGTCAGCAAAAGCAGCACGCACTCTCCGAGTGCCGTCA
>DIUH01000051.1 GCA_002428205.1 Planctomycetaceae bacterium UBA6163 | reverse complement strand
CCATCGCCGTCGGTGTCTTTTAACCCGGTCAATTCGCCGCGCTGGACCGTTAACAATTCGCCTTCGTGCAATAACAACCCGAGCGGTTCATGCAGCGCCGACGCGAATCGTTTGAATGAAACCTGATCAGCCGGTTCGTCATACGCGCCCTTAATCATCCAAACTTCGCCTTTGCGAACCGCCACTGCGATGCGACCATCGGGCAGCGTTTCCAGGCCGCTGATTTCCAGCACCGGCATCGCTTCGCCGTCTGAAGGCTTCCACTTCTCGGCTCGCGAATCGGTCGCCGCACGCGATACCGCCACATCGACGATCCGGTAGTAATCGCTCTCCTGAATCTGCGGTTGGTCGGCGCCGGCAAATGAAACAACCGCGACCAACGCCACATAGGTCGCAAGCGCAGCTACGTTTGCTGATCGTTTGATCGATGAAATCACCATCCGTATCGCAGCTCCCATTTGGTTTCGCGTGACGTGTCGATCGGCAAAAGCCATGATTTGACGCCGTTTTCGGTACGCATCGTGGCTGATTTGGCAACGTTTGCACTCACAATCACCCGCCATCCCGCTTCGTTAGCGACTTCGACGTTTCCTGGTCCACCGGCATTGCTGGTCATTTTCAATTGCTGGCCGGATATGATCCGAAACATCAGCGGCGTTCTTGTCGCGTTGTTGCCAGTCGTTGGCGATTTTGTTGGTGCAGCCGCGGCCGCTGGCCTGGCGACCAAGCGGCGAACGAGATTCTGTTTGCTGTTGCTGTCCGGCTCGATCGTATCGTCAATGTCGACCGCTGCGAAGCGATACTCGAACGTTGGCACTCCGCGCTCGTCCAGCCGGAAACCGCGAAACGGTGTGGTGATACCGATCGTGCCAGCGGGTTTTGTGTCCGGGGTGGCAAGGAACGAAGGCAAACTGGAGAGCGTCATCAGCGAATCGCCCAACGGGTCGGCTGGTGGCGCGGCACGGATAAACCAAGTCCCTTGAGCGTCGAGGAATCGGCCACGCCAAACCGCTGCGAGCCGTGCTTGGCTGGCGTCGACAGCGATGTTGATGCCGTCGGGAAAGCCGACGGCGATCGCCCGCGTCCCAGCTTCTCGCATGAAGGTTCGCAAGATGATCGGCCGATCGACCGGACGCAGTTCGTAATCCGCCGCACGAGCATCTTCGATTTTTGCCGGTAAAGGTTGCTTGGCCAGATCGGTCAAATATCCCCACATGGCCGCAATCTGTCGATCGCGATTGCCGACCAACAGCTCGGGATGTTGGCTGACGCCATCGGGAAAAAAGTTCGGCATTCGCGTTCGCGGTTTCATCGCCCCAGGGTCGCGCAGCAGGGCGAGAAACCACTGCGGCTGCATCCGGTCGCCGATACCGCTGAGGTCGACACCGATCACGCCCGGCAACGCTTCGCCACGAAACGAGTGGCATTGCACGCAGCCCGAATCCATCATCAACCGTCCGACATCGGTCGCCTTTACGTCCGCCGGTTGTGGCCACGCTTTTTTCGGATCCCCTTGCGGCCGAACCGTCACGCTTTCCCGAACCGATTCAAACTCAATCGACAACCGCTTCACCCAATCGCCCGGCAGCTTTGGCATGCGAACATGCATGTGTGGCCGAATCGTGCCGTTGCCTTCCAAGACGCGAGTCAGCCAAGCGGGTTTAACCTTATGTTCGACGTTCCTAAGCGGTGGCGGCAATCGCCCTTCATCGCCCAAGTCGGCATTGCCAACGGTCTCGAAGTAGGGGCGACGATCACGCGCGACTCCGCCAAGCGAATCTCGCTCGTGACAAGCCAAGCAATTGAGCTGCAACATCGAAAGCTGCAAGTTGGTTTCCGCTGCCATCGGTCCAGTCGAACCGCTTGGTCCAGGCGAACCGATCGCCGCGACAATCGCAGCCCGTTGGACGTCATCGACGATGTAATGTGGAGTTTTGGCTGTGCCAGCGGCATCGCCGTGAGGTGCGACACAACCGCTGATGCTGACTTTTTCCGCCAATCGGTCCAGCGGCGTGACGGCGGGAAAACCGGCAGTCGACGTTTCGGCTCCGCCGTGACAGGTATTGCACCTGAGTTTCGTAAACCAATCGCGTCCCTTAGCGATCGATGCGGGGGCGATCGACGCTGGCGAAGCAACATTGAACGACGTGTCGCTCTCAGGCGGCTGCAGCGACCGATCGCGGATCAGGTACGCCGCGATATCAGCCGCTTCGGTCGGCAACAGTTTCAAGTTTGGCATTCGTCCCGAGGGCCGTACGGAGTCGGGATTGAGCAGAAAACTGGTTAAGGAGTGAGCGGAATATTTTGCCGCCGGATCGCCGAGCGATTGGACTGGCCCAGGACGCGAAGCACCCGCCAAACCGAGCTCGGCCAATTCGTCTTCGTCCAGCAGTTCCAGCAATTGATCGGTCGGCGACGCGGCAACTTCGGCCGTTTCGTGGTTCGGGTCCGGGGCGTGACAAGCGACACAGCCGACTTGGTGGAACAACTGGCGGCCGCGTTCGGCATCGCCGCGCAGCCAAAATTGGTGGGGAACCGGCAACGCCCCAGAACCCTTCACTTCGGCCAGCGGTTTGCGAAGCGACGTCAAGTAATCGGCAATCGATGCGGCGATTTCCGCGCGCTCGTTCGCTGGTCGCCCGCCAAGCATGGCGGGCATCGTCGTGCCCGGTTTTACGCTCGCCGGATCAGCGATAAACCTTGCGACCCAATCACGACTCAATCGCACGCCGGCGCCTTCAAGGCCTGGACCCGACTTCGCTCGAAACGCGAGATCCGTAGTTGAATGGCAGGCTGCGCACCCCATTTCGGTGACCAGCAAACGCCCTGCGACCGAGTCGTCGATCTCGCCGTGTCGGCCAAACCGATCGAAACCCGCAACTTGAACGCTGGTCGTTTCGGCAGCGATGGTCGCAGCGAGTGTCTGGACAGCGAATATGAAAAAAACGCCGTGAGCCATCGCGGCACGCCACGAGATCATCGGCGGGAAACTGACCAACATTGGCACAAACACAATTTTGAAGTCACGAAGCTGAAACAGCGGCACGGCCATCTTAACCGAATCGATGAGCCGGATCATCAACAACGGTTCGTAGTCCCGCCTTTAGGCGGTGGGCGTTCGTAGGTCCGCCTTTAGGCGGCTGTCGAACTCTCAGCCGGCTAAAGCCGGGACTACGAACACAAGCCGGCTAAAGCCGGGACTACCAACTAGGGCCGGTACTACGAACGGCTTCGCCTCCCGTTCGCGCATCGGGGTCGATCGATTCTACTGCTGCGTTCTTGTACTGGAATTGTCCCCGACTTTATCCTCAGCCATGTCCAGCATCGATACCGCGTTTCGTGCCGCCAGCAATCACCCCAGCTTCCCCCAAATGGAGGAAGAGATTTTGAAGTTTTGGGACGATGCCGACATCTACCAAAAATCGCTCGCTCGCCGCGCCGACGCAAAATCGTTCGTATTCTACGAAGGACCACCAACCGCCAACGGCATGCCACACCCAGGGCACTGCTTGACGCGTTCGATCAAAGACATTTTCCCTCGCTACAAAACGATGCGCGGCTATCGATGCGTGCGCAAAGCCGGTTGGGACACACACGGCTTGCCGGTCGAAGTCGAAGTCGGCAAGGAACTGGGGATCCACAGCAAAGAAGAAATCGAAGCGTTCGGAATCGAAGCCTTTATCCAGAAATGCGAGCGCAGCGTCTGGCGTTACATGCAAGCGTGGCGGACGTTAACCCGACGCTTNNGGTTTTTGGGTCGACCTCGACGACGCTTATGTGACTTACCACCAAAGTTATGTCGAATCGGTCTGGTGGTGTTTAAAGAATTTGTTCGATCGAGGGCTGTTGTATCAAGGGCATAAGATCGTCTGGTGGTGGGCGCAAGGCGGTACGGCACTGTCGGCCGGCGAAGTCGGCGAAGGGTATCGCGAAGTGGCCGACCCGAGCGTGTATGTCCGATTCCCGCTCGTCTATAAGCCGAATCGAAGTCTCGTCGTTTGGACAACCACGCCATGGACACTGCCCAGCAACCAGTTCGCGGCAGTCAACCCCGAGCTGACTTACGATGTTGTGCAGGACAACGAAACCGGCGAAGAATTGGTGATCGCGTCGGCACTGGTCGAAACGATCGCTCAAAAGACCAAGCGTGAGTTTACCAAGATCGAAACGATCAGCGGACGTGACCTGGTCGGCCTGCGTTATAAGCCAGTGTTTGACACCTATTATAAACATTTCGACGAATCAGCGAACTTATCAAACGGCCAATCGCAATACAAATACTTCCGCGTTGTCGAAGCCGATTTCGTGACGATTGACAGCGGTACAGGGTTGGTCCATATGGCACCGGCTTTCGGTGAAGTTGACCATGATGTTCTGGTCCGCGAGCGTGACCGATTTGCCGATCCGAACACACTGGAATTGTTTTGCGCCGTCGGTCCCGATGGCAAGTTCACTCATGCCGTTCCCAATCACGTCGGAGTCTGGGTCAAAGATGCCGACCGCCCACTGATTCGCGAGATGAAAGAATCGGGACGGTTGTTGCATCAAGAACAGTACGTCCACCAGTATCCGTTCTGTTGGCGAGCCGATTCAGACCCGTTGATTCAGTATCCTCGCAAAAGCTGGTTCATCCGCACGACGATGTTCCGTGACGCGATGCTGGCCAACAATGCGAAGATCGGCTGGCAACCCGAACACATCCGCGACGGTCGGTTCGGCAATTTCCTGGCATCCAACGTCGACTGGGCTTTGTCACGCGAACGATTCTGGGGCACACCGCTGCCGATCTGGGTTTGCCAAGCGACCGGACGCGCCGAAGCGATCGCCAGTTATGATGAATTGTTGGCCAAACCGGGAATCAGCGGAACCGAAGCGTGGCAGAATGCGAAACAAGCGTTGCCAGATTTGGTCGACGATTTGCGAGTGCATAAACCTTATATCGACGAAGTCACTTATGATTCGCCGTTCGCGCCTGGCGCTCATATGCGACGTGTGCCCGAAGTGATCGATTGCTGGTTCGACAGCGGCGCGATGCCGTTCGCCCAATTCGGTTGGCCGCATAAGAATGACGCGAAGTTCCGCGACCAGTTCCCAGCGGACTTTATCAGCGAAGCGCTCGACCAGACGCGCGGTTGGTTCTACAGCCTGCTGGCGATCAGCACGATGTTGTTCGGCGAAGCTGACAAACCGACCGATCCGACGGCCTCAAACGCGAAGCCTGGGCCGGCAAAGCCCGAAACCATCACCGACGGGCCGCATCCGTTTCGCAATTGCATCGTCCTGGGGCTGATGTTGGGCGAAGATGGCCAGAAGATGTCCAAGAGCAAGCGAAACTATCGCGAGCCGACGGAAATTTTTGAGAAGTATGGGGCCGACGCGTTACGCTGGTTCTTCTTCAGCGGCCAAGCCCCTTGGACCGCGATCCGCTATCGCGAACAGTCGATCCGCGAATCGATTCCCGAGTTTCTGTTGCG
>DIUH01000436.1 GCA_002428205.1 Planctomycetaceae bacterium UBA6163 | reverse complement strand
AATCCATGGTTTGCCTCAAATCCGCCGACTTGCGTACTCCATTTGATATCCCCTTCCCGACTGGCCGCACAAACCAACAACTTGCCGTTTATGCAAAAGGTGGCATAAATCAGCTTCCCGTCGGTAACCGGCGTTGACGACGCGGGGGAATTATCTTTGTGCATCGGCTCGATCACGCCTTTGGCAACCACCGTATCCCACTTCGTTTCGCCAGTCTCTTTAGAAACCGCGAGCAGATGCCTGGTCAAGGAATCGGTATCAGCATAAGTCAAATAGATCGTGTCTTGCCAAACGATCGGCGACGAATGGCCAATTCCGGGAGTGGGACGTCGCCAAAGCACATTCTGCGTTGCACTCCAGTTCAACGGCACATCGGTCTCTCGGCTGAACCCCGAACCATCCGCACCGCGCCACGCCGGCCAATCATCGCCCATGGCATTTTGCATAAACGACTGTGCCGCAAGAAACACCCCATTGACCAGCAGGACAGACAACCAAGCGATGATGCGACGATTCATAGATCTGATGTTAGAAGATGGCGCGGATATGGCATTAAGAAAAAGGGGGAACATCAACAAGGCAAATCATTGCCGCTGGGACTGCGATGAATCGGGCATTAAAGATTTTTTGGTCGCTTCGACTTGTGCTT
Source organism: Planctomycetaceae bacterium UBA6163 (assembly GCA_002428205.1). GTDB lineage: Bacteria > Planctomycetota > Planctomycetia > Pirellulales > Pirellulaceae > UBA6163. Next base: position 3,491 of record DIUH01000436.1, on the reverse strand, counting down.
CGGCGTGTGTCAAAAACGACTCCAGCAGACTTCGTGACTCTTCGTCAAAGTCATCTGAGCTGACCAGATCCCGAAGCTCACTGCCTTTGTCAATCACCGTTTGCATCGACTTTAGACGGGCCGACTGCCGCTCGATCATTTCGACACGGTTGCTGAGTGTCGCAATCGTCGCCTTCAATTCATTCAACTCGCTTGCCAAAGCCTCGTCCAAGNNAGCAGAGTCTGCAAGCGATCGCTGTCGGTCGGGATCGCCATTTGCTTGACAACCTTCATTTCATCAAATGCACATACCGCAATGCTTCCCAACGCATCGGCCAAAACGAACGAGCGGCCATCGCTTGTAAACGCTAGGTGATCAACCTGTTCTTTCAGCACCAATTCTCCAAGCGGTTGATAGGAGTCGCTCCAGGAAGTCACTTTCCCATTTCTGCCTGCCGCTATCGAAGCACCCGTCGAGTGCTGGTCGAAACTAAGGACTCCCGCCACCCCAGCGTCTTGCTCCGACACGAGTTTTCCGTGATGCATTTCCCAAACCCGCAACTTTCCATCTTCGCAACTGGTGGTTAAGAATTCACCGGAATCGCTCCAGTGAAGCGACCGCACAGGGCCCTGATGTCCCTGCAAAGGATGAAACAGTTCGCCATTTGCGGCATTCCATACAAATACGCCGCCAAACCGATCGGCAGTGGCCAGCAGCAGGCCATCGGGGCTGAATGAGACGGAGAGTATCCAATCGGTATGGTTACGCAGCGAGAATGACGGTTCGCCTGTTTCTGTCGAGTAAACTCGCACCACTTTCGTTGGGCCACCAACGGCGACCAACTTGCCATCGGCCGACATATCGAGTGCCAAAATCGAATCGACCTCATCAGCCAATTGAAATCGCTTTTGTCCGCTCGTTAAATCATAACCGATCACGGTTCCCGAAAGACCGCCAACGCCGCCAGCGGCGATCAAGGTGTTTCCATCCTTCATAAACTTGAGCTCAGAAACTTGGCCGATGGGAAAATCTAACGCGTTTCGCCAATCGCCACTTTCCAGATTTGCAAAAACAATCTGGCCGTTACCAGAAACAGCCAGCAACGACTCGCTCGGATGAACCGCAAACGCAGCGATCGAGGTCTGACGCATCAAAGGTTCGATCGATACCCAAGCAGTTTCCCCTGTCGGTGACACAGCAGCATCCGGTGCCATCGACGCAGCCATACGGCTTTCGACTTTGGCTTCGGCTGTCGTTTCGGGAACGACAACCGTCGGTTTTACTTCGGTCCCCATCCCCTCGATCCAGCGGCGAATCAGATCCAACTCCCGCGCCGGTATTTTTGGACTGTTGGGCGGCATGGCCGGCTCGGACAAATGGGCCGACAGCGTGTACAGCGTGCTCTCCAGCGGCTTACCTGCGACCACAACAGGCCCAGCGTTGGAGCCGACTAGAGTCGTTGCCAAACTAGAAAGATCGAGATCGCCGCGCGTTTCGTCAATGTTGTGACAGGTCACACAGCGTTTGCGGAGGACCGGTTGAACTTGATCAAAACCAACAGTCGTGCCGGTGGTATCTTGGGCATGCAGGCCTGGTGTCGCGACGGTCGCAACCGCAGCGAAGAAAAAGGTCAAACTGATCGAACGGCAACGGCGCGTCATCATGATTAAGTCACGGTTATGAGCCTATCCGAAAAGGGGTCTGACCCTTTGGAGGCGAGTCGATTTCATAGGTTTTTTGGCCTCGCCGGAGAGGGTCAGACCCCTTTTCGGATAGGCTGCAAGAGAGTTGTGTTCACTATCAATGGTTGAAGATAAATTCGTTTGAGTTCAATACAGCCCAGAAAATATCGACCAGATCCTGGCGAACCTCCTTCGACTGGCTCAACTGCAACTCAATCGCTTTGGATTCCATTTCAGTCGGCTTTCGCGAATAACATGTCATGTAGACTGTTTCGACGATCTGCATGGGTGGCACACCTTCGCTCAGCCACTGATCGATCAGCCCCCCTTCTTCGATCTTCCCAGTGGTTGTTTCACCGTTAAGTAAATGAAGTGCTTGCGATAGAGTGGGGGCCGTCGACACCTCGCAACTGCAAGGGGTACTGCGGTCGGCGCGACCAAAGGTTTCCAGAAAGTAATTGTTGGCATTGCCGTCCGGAATTTGAATCGCTCGGCCACCAAGCGGCAAACCGCTCAGCCGATCCGATGTCGAGGTGACTTGGCTGATGCAATCCAAGAGCACCTCGGCACGCAAACGCCGGATTCCGGCATGACTGAAATCTTTGTCGTCCCAACTATTCCACTGGTTGCTTTGTGAGCTGAGTTGATATGTTCGCGAGTTGAGTATATCGCGAGCAAGTTTTCTTATATCAAACTTATACTCAATCAATTGTACGCCCAGTCGGTCGATCAGAGCGGGATTCGACGGTGGATTGCTGACACGAACATCGTCGACAGGATGCACGATCCCGCGACCAAAGAACTGATCCCAAAGCACATTAGCAAGATTATTTGCAAATCCCTGATTTTCGGGCGAGGTCAACCATTCGGCTAAGGAAACTCGATAATCCTCACCGGCCTTCAATTCGGGTGCATCGCCACCAAGGAACTTTGGTCGGACTTCGCGACCGGCGACGGGGTGCAACAGATTGCCCTCGCCAGTGTTATAGACGGTGATTTCGCGAGGATCTTTGCCCTGTTTGTAACCGACCTGACTAACAAACGATGCGAATCCGTAGTAGTCATCCATCGTCCAACGATCGAAAGGATGGTTGTGGCACTGTGCACACTGAATGCGGGTTCCCAGAAATGCCTGGGCGATGTTTTCTGCGATCAGTTGCGGCGTTGTCTCGGTTTGGTAATAGCTGGTCGGAGGATTCTCAAACGTGCTGCCAGTCGCCGGCAAAAGCTCGCGCACGATCTGATCCACCGTGACTCCCGCATGTACCTTCTCACGCAACCAAGCGTCGTAGCTGATCAGTCCTTTGGAACTCAGACCATTGGCGCGCCGAATCTGCAACAGTTCCGCCAGCTTCATGATCCACAAATCAAGGAACTCTTCTTTTGCAAGAAGTTCGTCGATTACGATCGCACGCTTGTTGTCTCGATTATCCGCAGAAAAATCATTCAGTTGCTGTGTTGTCGGCAAACGACCGATGGTATCAAGATAGACTCGTCGCAGAAACTCATTGTCAGAACAGACTTCTGACGGTTTGATATGCAGATCGGTCCAGCGAGCGAATGTCAACGTGTCTATGTAATTGTTGCTGACAAACTCAGGAACCATATAATCCGACCCTGGGCGAACGACGACCGCAGTGCCAGCGGTGAACTGGTCAAATCGAGCGAGAATGAATGCGGTTCCGGGCCCCTTACCCGACGCGAGCCCCGCTTCATCAACGGATGCCGCCGCGTCGTTGTTGCTCATAAAGACAGCCAGCTCGGTTACGTCACGTGTCGACCCGTCATCGTAACTGGCGAACACGCTGATCTGTTGGTTTTGTCCCGGA
>DIUH01000085.1:6924-9041 GCA_002428205.1 Planctomycetaceae bacterium UBA6163 | reverse complement strand
CAAATCGCTAATAATGTTTCGCCTGGCTCGACGCGAGTCTTAGAACTGCCAACGATCGATTCGAATACGATCGGATAAACACCTGCGGTTGGAACGGTGAACGAGACAATCGTTTCTTCGTCTCCGAAACCGACAAGGCGATGACCTGGCAGCGGCGCATCGGGCAGCGGCAAGACCGGTTGGTGTGCACTGCCACCGATCTTGCGGACGCCTACTCGTGCGATCACATCATCGCCCAGCCAAACGCGACTGACGCCACGCGAACGGACCAGCATTTGATGTTCACCGGCGGGCAACGGAACTTGTGCCGCGGCCTGCAACAGTGCGGGACCTTTCCAGGATGCACGAACACCGAAATCGTCATAACGTTTTGGTAAACGTGGGAACAACATTTCATCCGCATCGTAGCCAACGATCGGCGGATTCTTGGCAGGGTCCAGTGGCATCCAGCGATCATGCGTCCCGATGTTTTCGAAGATGCGAACGCTGACCGCACCCGGAGCATTAGTCAACAGCGGTCGAACCTCTGGAAACTCCGTCACGTTTCGCTGCGGCCCTTCGCGATGGTACAGCGACTGCATTTGGGCATCCGACAACAGGTCGCGATAAATCGCGATGTCATCGACAAGGCCGACGAAGCTGTTTCCGGCGCTGCCACCGATCGAACTGCCGATCCAAATGGCATCGTCATCAACGACCGGCGGTTTGTCGGTCGCCCCGCCCATGTCCCATTTGCCGTCGGCTTTCTTTTCGTTCAACCAAGCGGCGATCGATTTCGGATCGCCAAAGCGATAGCTGATCGCGATCCGATGCCATCCGGTTCCTGGAACGAACCCGACGTTGCTGGTCCACCTGTGCCAATGCGAATCCTTTTTGGGCTGATCAGCGGCACGTTCGGACGCGAACAGAAAGCTGACCCGCGCTTGCCCATCGACGCCGCGAAGCCGCAGCGCCCAGTTTTGATTATCGCCAGAAAATTTTCCGCTCTGCGTGCGGCCTTTGCCGATCACATAAAGATTTGCATCTTGATCGATCGACTGGTCCATGTTGACCCAGGCCTGGATCGTGATCGCATCGCCTTGGTCGAAATCAAAATCGCTGCCGGGGCCGGGGTCGGCTAGGACGAACCGCGCCCCTTTGCCGTCGAGCTTGACGGCCGTATTACCCGAATCGAAATCGGGAAACTCGGGCGGGCGTGGCCCCGGTTGGTCGCGGTGAACGCCACCGTGCGGCGTCAATTTTGCGGTTTCTTCGGTACCGAACCGCCAGTGGGCGACCGGTTTTGCCGTGTCGTCAGCGGCCGTTGTCTTGGCACCGCCAACGACGAGTCCGAGACTGGCGATCAGCAGGATGCTGAGAAAAAGCGGACGACAACGGATCGCAAGTGGAGCAGCGAAGGTCGACATGGGTAGGATCTCCGGCGGGCATAGGGTTCCTCATTCTAGCCGACTTGGACCGCTAGCGGAACCTTTTCTCGCCTCTGCAAGATAACCGTCCCCAAAACAAAGGCGGTCTCACTGGGGCCACTAGCCCACCCGCTGCGGCCTGCCGCAATCCGTCACAGTGGCGAGGTAAATCGCCGATTCCTAGTCATCTTTCTTTTCGTCGGGCAAGTCGTTGTCGACATCGGCATCTTCTGTCGCATCAGCTTCAAATAACCCGTCCGCGAAATCGGGCCCGAGCAACCGTTCGATTTCCTGTTCGGTTATCTGATCGAGTTCCTCGTCATCCAGGTCATCATCTTCTTCGTCGTCGTCACCGGTGTCGAGCAATTCGCCGGGCGGTTCGTGGCCGTCTTCGGGGATCCAGCGGATCGTTGGTCGCGGCGGATCGGCGAGCGCTTCGTCGCATTCGATCGCCAGCCAAACGACTCCGCCCGGGCCGTCGGCGGTGTCGCCGTCTTCGAAGTCGTTGTCCTCACGCAGGGAAAACAAGGCTGCGTTTCTTAAGAACTCTTCAACTTCAGCCGCCTTATAATTATCTGCCAAAAAGACCGCTTCCATATCGGGCAGATCGAATTGTCCGTTGCCAACGGTGTCCATCAACGACCACGTTTCGGTGGCTTGATACAGCCGTACGTTGGTCCACATGTCCAGCGGCGGGAAGTCGTGCATCCA
>DIUH01000085.1:0-6842 GCA_002428205.1 Planctomycetaceae bacterium UBA6163 | reverse complement strand
GTGCCCGATTCCTGTTCTTCGTCCTCGTCACGGCCGATCACGTAACTGGTCAGCACACGGATATGAGCGACATGCCGCAGCGGCGCCTCTTTGCCTTCTTCCCACGCCCATGACTGCTCACAGGCGCGTGCTAAACAGCCGGGGAACGCCAGCGGCCCGAATTGCCCTAGCGACCAAGCGACAAACAATTCGGCCGAGTCTTCGGGGTCGCCCATATCGTCGGGCCATGGTTTGGGCGACAGCGACACCAAGACATGACCGGCGACTTCCGGCCGAAACCGCAAGACCAGCGTAAATGTCGGGTCGTCTGGCCCGGTCGATTCGTGTCGACCTACAATTTCAAAGCCACTGAGCGCCGATTCGATTTGTTCGGAATCGATCGCATGCTCCAGCAGCACACAGATTCCTTGGGTAAATAACCCCTTGGCCATCGCCAACCCCTTCAAGTCAGAATCCCGCATCGTACCCCGATCGCCCGCCGCCGGGGAGGGTGCGTTGCGGATCAAGCCGCTCGGCGGATCGACCGGTCGGGCATCGAAATGGTTGGCGTGGCCGAATCTTGCCGCAATCCGGTCGTTGTCGACTCGTTTGCATTGGTGACCTCAGCCGTTTGCGCCGGTCTTTGTGCCGATCCGTCCAGCCCCAAAACTCGACCCAGCACCCGGCCACGAATCATCACTTCGTAGCTGGCGATCGCGATGCCAAGGGCGACAAGCGTCACAATCAACGATTTGGCCAACGGCGAAAACCCAGGCAGCACCAGCTTTAAGTCGATGTGCAGCAGCGCGACGATCGGATGATGGACCAGGTAGATCCAAAAACTGGCCGCCGCCAAATACGCGATCGCTCGGCGTGCTTGTGGTCGTTGCAACAAAATTGGCGAAGCGAGATTGCCCAGCCCGATCAATCCCAACGAAGTCGTCCACGCCGAAACCACCGTCAACGATGCCAGCGAGACTCGGGCGACCAATCCGATTTCCATTGCCAGCGACGTCGAATCGGCTCGCTCGATCGCCCACTGTCCCAATAAGATCGCCGCGACTCCGCAAACCGCTCCGACACCGATCAATCGCTCGGCCTTTGCGGTTGCGAAGCTCATTCGGGGGTCGATCGCGGCCATCGCCACGCCGCCGAAAAAGAACGTGCCGCTGTACAACCACTTGCTGGCCACCGGCATGAATGCGTGCTGGAAACCGAATACAACCTCCGGTGCCCACCACAATACGCATGTTCCGATCAACGGTAGCGCACACGCCAAAGCAAACAAAGCTTGTGAAGATTTGCCAAATCGACCGCCGCTCGGCTCAACGCTAGCAGTCGCTTCTTCGCCTGGCCGCGCAAACGCACGTTGGCGGATCAGCCCGAACCCGGCCAAGACGACGCAGTAGAGAAAAACGTACAGCAAAAACCACAGGTGGGCGAAACCGAACAGGTGCTGGCGCATGTCGCGAGGAAACTTCGGCGGCCAGATCCGATCCGCTGACAAAGATCCGTCGATCACCCAACCGACCAACCAAATCAGATAATCGATCGGCAACAGCACAACCGCAGCGGCCAACATCGGCACCAACAATCGACGCGCTCGTGATCGAATCAGCCCGACGTCACCGCTAGCGATCCAGCTGCGGTAAGCAAAGAAACCTGCCAACAGCAGGAACAGCGGCATGATGAACAGTTCGATCGACCAAAAAAAATGGCTGACCACGCTGCTGGGCGTATCTTGTGTTGACCACACCAATCCCGGCATCGGATGATTCAGATAAGCGACGCCGGCATGCAAATAAACGACCAATATCGCTGCCAAGGCGCGGACCAAATCGGGGCCAAGCGAACGATTGGATTGCGGGACAACAGTGGTGTCGCACGATGACAGCGACGAAGCATCGCGGAACCGCGCATCATCCTTACCATGACCATCATGATCGCGAAAAATACTCAGCGACATACGCTCTCACTCCGATCGAACACCAGCGAAAAATACCGAAGGAACCTACTGGGAAAAAATTGTCCGGTACCTTTTGCGAGGAACTCGCCCTTGGGGTGCTTCGCACAAAAGGTACCGGACACTTATTTCCAGCTCAGCGCCGCAGCACCGGTTCACCACTGATTTGAGCCAACCGCGTGCGGGCGTGATTGGCATGTGGCAAGTCGGCAAACCGAGTCAGCAGTGCGGTATAGCAAGTCGCCGCCTCACGTGGCCGCGCCAATTTTTCAAACGACTTGCCGGCCTGCAGCAGCGCAAGGGCCGCCCACTGGCCAGTGGCGTCCAACGTGTCGACCCGACGATACGCATCGATCGCTTCGGCATACTTTTGCTGTAAAAAATAAGTCTCGCCGATCAACCACTGAGCCCTCGGTCGCAGCTCGGCCGTCGTCTCGGTCGCTCGCACGATCACCGCCAACAGGTCGCGAGCTTCGTCAAGCCTTGCCCGGCGGATCGCCAATTCGGCTTCCAACATTCGCGTCAATGAAACCTTAAACTCGTCGCCCGCTGCGGCCGCTTTTGCCGCTTCCAAACGGCCACTGGCGACGTCGATCGAGCCGAACGCAACGGCTGTCTCGGCGGCTCGGATCAGCGTCGGAAAATCATCGCATTGCCAAGCATCCAGTATCGCCAACCACCATGGCAACGCCTCGCTGGCACGTTGAGTTTGCATCAGCGATTCGGCCACCATGCGATCGATCGCCACGCCACGCCGCATCGTCAAATCGTCACTGCGATCAGGAACCGCTAAGTCCGTTGCCACCATCGCCAGCATCGTCCAGCGGCCGCTTGACCCCACCCAACGGCACGCCGATTCACACGCGGCCGGAAGCGATTGGGCAGGAACTGATTGAGCCAGGCGGCCAGTCGCATCCGCCGCATCAGCCTCTTCAGACACGCCGGTCGCGGTTGCCGAATCGATCAATCGGCCCAGCAAGTCGATCGCCAAATGTTCTGCAACATGCAACCGATTGCCCGTCGCTTCAGCCCGATCACCGCTGGCGGGTGCCGCCAATCGGTCGAGCACTTCACTGGTCAACTTCCCGTCCAGGTCTGACTTCACCAGTGCCGCGACGGCGGATCGCCACAACGGATCGTCGCTCGATGCGAGCGAACCGGCCAACAAGCTTTCATAAATCGCCGCAGAAATCTGTGGTGATTTTCGCGTGACCGCATCCAGTCGCCCTTGCCACCGCGAACGAACCGATGCGGGCCACGGCGCGGCCATTGCCAAAACCAAATCGTCCAGCGTTTGGGTCGCGGCGACCGAATCGGGGTAATCGTCCAGAACCGCCAACCGCAACTGAGTCGCTGTGTCGGATTGCCCCAAACGGTCCAGCACACCGGCTCGGGCGACAATCGCGTGCGGCACATCGCGGTGTTTGGGGTGGCTGGAAATAAAACCTGACAACAGCCGATCAGCTTGCTGGGGCGATTGGCCACCGGACACCGCGGCCCAAGCGATCCCTAATTCGGCATCGGCGATTCGCGATCCGCCAGGCATTTCTTTCAAGTACAGTTGGTAAGCCTCAGCCGCCACCTGCGGTTGCCCACCGCGCAGCGCCGCAGCACCAATCACTAGCGAGTGTTCTGCGGCAAGCGATCGAGCGACATCTGATGCGCCGGCCAACTGGCGAGTCATGGTGAGCGATTCGCTGTGGCGTCCGAGCAAGCTTAACGATTTGGCCAACATCTGCATGACGCCGATTCTTGCGTTTGAATCGTCGCCCAGTGCAGGCATCTTTAAGAGCAATTCGCTCTGCGCAACAACCAAGGGATAATCTTTCAACTGCCAAGCCGCCGACACGATCCCGGTTCGCACCGTGAATATCGATTGATGGTGATCCGCCGATGAGTCGGCCAGGTAATGATCCAGAGCGGCATTGAGCAGTCGCAGCGCGGTCTCTATGTCGCCATCACGACCGGCCATGCGGGCCGTTTGCACTAGCAGATTGGCATGTGGAATGTCACCAGCGGGCCGTGGTTGGGCCAGCAGACCAGCGGCATGAGTTGCTGCGGTTTCGTTAATGGGTGCCGTCTCGGGCGCGACCGTGGAACCTTGAGGCGAGGCGGCTTGCATCGCCGATACGCGATGCCCGAGTGCTGACGACCAGACGATGATCGCGACACCGCAAGTAACAACCGAAGTTACAAACGGATTGACGGTCAGACACAAGGCGGTCAGACACAAGGCAACGCGTCGCGATGACAGAGGTTGACGATAGATGCGTGCAGTCTGTTTCATGACAGGGTGGATGCCAGCCGGAATAGGCTCAGTCGTGTCAGTTGGCCGGCTGGGCAGAGATCTTGGTCGCTCGCACGTTGGCAATCATGTTGCGAAACTTTCGCCTCAGATTGCTGGTCTCAAATATCAGATACGCGTTTCCGACCAACGAGATCAACAGCACAAAAACGAAGAACGGCTGAGCGGCGACGCTGCGGGTTTTCGTCGGCGTCGCTGCGGCTTGTCGTGCAATCGCCGCTTGCCGGGCCAGTTCCAACTCTTCTGCTCGCGATTCGCTGGTCGTGCGACTGTTCGACGCCAATCGCGAATCGCTGGCGCTGCGCAAATTGTCTTCATCGAAACCCGCTGTACCGCGAACATAATTCGGGTCGTTCTGTCGCCATAAACGCGGATCGGCTGTATTGGAGTTCGCCGGAAAACCGCTTTGAACAAAACCGTTTTGCTGATTGGCGAATTGCTGATTGGCGAATTGTTGATTCGGAAAGGGTGTGTTCAGCAATGCGCCTTGGCCTTGTTGCAGCGGGGCGTTTTGCATGCCGTTCTGTGCTGCCGTTTGGTTCCAAGTTGGGTTTTGTGCGGTATTTTGGACCGACTGCGGAAAGCTCGTGTTGGCTTGATTATAAAACGTGCCATCGTTTCGCTGCGACGCAAACGCTGGCGGCTGCAAAGTGGCGGAGGTGCCTTGAGCCATCGTTGCCGACTCGGCGGGCAGTGGCCGACCGAACCGATCGATTTTGCGACCGTATTCATCGATCCAGTTTCCGGCCCCATCGACAAAATTGCCCGACTCGGGATCGATCAAACGCCCCGAACTGTCGATCGGCCGACCGAGTGGATCGAGCAGGTTGCCCGCGGCGTCGCGTGAGAAGGTTTGCGTCGCGCCGATCGCCGAGCCGACTTGGCCGGCGGCGTTTCGTTGCAAATCGGTCGCTTGGCGAGACAAATCAGCGGCTGTTGGCATCGCCTGCGGGAATCCGATCGTGGACGAGTTGGCCGCCGTGCCGCCGGCAAGACCGCCGTTCTGGCTGCTCGCTTGGCCCGTATTCATTCCTGTGTTCATTCCTGCTGGCAAGCTGCCAAAGGTTGGCGTCGTTCCATAACCGCTCCAGTTCGGATCGCTCGGATCGGTTGGTCGTCGTGTGCCCGATGTTTGCGGCATCGCGGTTTGTGGCATCGTGGCCGCGGGGTTGGGTGCGCTAGTCATCGATGCCGTCGAACCAGCCGCTGTCGCAGACGTTGGATTGGCCGTGGCTGGCCAAGCGGTTGAGCGTGCCGTGGGATCGACCGGATCGGTCGATGGGCCGCGAGCCGCCGTGCTTGCCGTGACAGCGGACGTGCCGACACCAGTACCAGCAGCGGCCGATCGACCGCCAATATCACTCCACTGATTGTCTCGATTGGCGGCAGGGTCGGTTGAGACCGCTGGATTGGTACGGACCGGATTGGCCAGCGAATCGGGCAACGCAAAGCCGCCGGATTGCGGATCGGGTTTCATCAACGCTTCGCTGCCGGGCGAGTCGCCTTGATCGACGCGTGATTGAGCGAACGCGTTTTGGTTGTCGTTGATCTCAGGGATCGGAATCAACGCATCGTCACCGTCGCGTTCATTCGAACGCGAAACAGCGGCAACGGATGCCGCACGACCGGCATCGCGAGGCAATTTTTCAGTCCCAACGCGAACAACCACTTTCGAAATTCGGCCTTGGATTTCCGGATCGATGGCGCTGGTGATTTCGCCAATGCTTTTGATTTGATCGAGCTGGTCGGGCAGAATTTGGATGATGTATTCGACGTTGTCACCTCGCGGCGAAGTCGTTCCATCGGGCTGCCAGCCGTAATCGACTCCTACAGCGGCGAGCATGATTAGCAATGGTGCGGCGCCCATGGATCCATCCTTCAAGCGTACAATTCGTCATTCGTAAACGTCAAATGCGGCCACAATCGCAGCACTTCACATCAACGACCCCTCCCTTTTGGCAGCGCTGTCCGAATGCTTTCGACCGAGTCCCGCGAAGCCGCGTCGATCGTCCGGTTCAACCTACCCGATGCCTTAACCCCCGATCGTAACGGCAATTGACACTTTAGGTAAAGAGAAGAAATATCGGCGACTTTTTCCGCACCGGCGTTAGCACACCAAAGCCAACTTCGCGCCGCGACGCTCGGGCTCGCCCCGAAGGGCGTGAACTTAGCGTAGCGGAACTCGCCAAGAGTTTCGGTTTTCTTGGCAAATCACCGGAAGTCTACCCGACTTCTGCTACAAATTTACCTTCAGTCCACGCCATTCGGGCTCGCCCCCAAAGCGTCGCGATCGGTTTGATGCGCTAGACCAGAAGGCCGTTTTTGGCTGACGCTTGACGTAGGTCGGTTGTGGCATCCGCAACCGGTTCGGATTTGACGCTAAGCGGGTATTCGGCGACCGACGTTAAAATTACACTAACGCGCCGTGGTACGATTCGTTGCCCCACGAGTCGATTCTCGGTTATCCGACCCCGTAGGGTTTCACCCGCCTGGTTGTCCTTCCTTTGTTCTTGTTAACCATTCGAATACGCACATGGCATCCGTAACCGGCTCCGCGTCCACCAGCTTTTTTACTCGGCACGAGTTCGCGATACG
>DIUH01000455.1 GCA_002428205.1 Planctomycetaceae bacterium UBA6163 | reverse complement strand
CTACTACCTTGGGTTACGGCACACGGAGTGTGCCTACTACCTTGGGTTACGGCACACGGAGTGTGCCTACTACCTCGGGTTACGGCACACGGAGTGTGCCTACTACCTTTATTTCCGAAATCTATTGACACGCCGCCGCAGATGCTTACGCTGGTGATATTGAGATTGACTCTCAACAGCATCTCGCCCCGTCACCAGTCGCTCAACCCACCTCTGTAACTGCCCTGTTAGGTCGCTATGGACGAAACGATTTTGTCGGTATTGCAAGGCGACGATGAACTTAGCCGCGTGGTTTTGGTTCATCGCCGGGGCTTCGGTTCCAGCGGAGTGGCGTTGCGCCGAGAGAGCTACAGCGAAGCGATCGGATGGTTTGAGCAGTCATCGGTCGAGATGTCGCCTGATCAAGTTGGCCAGCTAAAGCAGGCCTTGGGTGCTGTGCCGATGTCAAAGGCCAAGCCGCCGCGGCCCACTTTTGGTCGTCGCCACGAATCTGGCCCGTACTCGATGACGATCAGCATGGCGACACAAAACGCGGGCTGATTGGCTGATTAATGAACATATTTCTTCTGTGATCGCCTTCGGCGGATGCATTTCATCGCTCACTATGCGATACAATAAAGGGATGAGCGGCGGATGCGGCCACACCGCGATTCGCTCTTGATAATTGCCCCACCACGGAAGACCCCATGCTTCGCCTTGCGATCACCATTGCGATTTGTTTGACTAGCGCCACGCTCGCCGGATTGCCACCTGCCAATGCCCAGGCGTTGTTTCAGATGGGTCATCAGACCGAAGCGGGCCGGTTGATCGAACCGCCGCGTGGGTTGCTTCAACAATTGCGTGAAGCAGAGCGGGCGATCGGCCAAAAACGCTACAGCGAAGCGGTCGTAACGCTGGGCGATTTGCTCCAACGACAACCGTCCAGCGACAACGAAGACGAACTCTCCGGCCAGGATTTTTTTCTCGACGCAGTAGATCCGACTGCGGGGCGGAACATCGCCATTCGTAACACGCTGTTCGGCGAAGCACGTCGTTTGCTCAGTTCAATGCCGGCCGCTGGTATTGACATCTATGAACTACGGTATGGCCCTGAAGCTCGGGAGTTGATGAACGACGCGGCTGCGTCACGCGACTGGGAAGCGGTCGCCGAAGTGCGGAGGAGATTTTTTCACACGGAAGCGGGACGCGACGCGACGGCCCTGTTAGCTCAACGTTCGATCTCGCTCGGCCGGCCGTTACAAGCCCAGCGATTGCTCGAAGCCCTGTTGACGCATCCCAAATTGTCAGCCGACGCAGCGGTGGGTGCTGAAGTGATGCGTGCGGCGATGCTGCGTGCGTCCGGAAGAAAAGATTTGGTGTTCCAAGTTAATGCCGACAACGAAGACATTTTCGCAGCGGAAGACGATAAGGCGGATGCCCAAAGTGCGATCGACCAGACTCAGCCGATCACGATCGAACTCGCTGGCGAAAAAGTGACTCCGCCCGGCCTGCAGGTTGGCAAGGCAACAGGCAAAAATTTTACGACGGCGGAGTTTGATCAGTGGTTGTCTGAGCGATTTGCGAAAGCGACAAAACGGAGGTCGATTGATGACGGCGAATCCCGGATGCTTGGCGGCGACCCGAGCCGTTCGGAAAACTCCGGTGGCCAAATGCCGCTGTCGATTCCTCGATGGGAAGCTAGAACGGCGGCAACACCGGCGCAACAACGGATGTTGGACGAAACGTCTGAAACCATGTCGACCGCTGGTGCCGTGGTGCCCCCATCATGGATGCCGCTGAAGGTTGGTGAGCAAGTTCTGATGCGTTCGACCGAACGGCTGTATGGTCTCGACTTCCGCACTGGCAAACTGGTTTGGCAATATCCATGGTTCGATTCTGTGGTCGAAGCGGAATCGACGGATGAAGAGGCGATGTTGCTGGAAGAGGCAAACGGCCAAACGTTGCTAAAGCAACGAGTTTGGAACGATTTGCCCTATGGTCGAATCACCAGTGACGGCAAACGTGTGTTTTTTCTAGCTGATTTGGCCGAAGTCGAAGTGTTGCAGTACAACGCCTTGATGGGTTTTCAGGGTACACGCCCTACGGCATCTTCTTCCAATTCTCTTGTCGCTCTGGACCTAGCCACAGAAGGCAAACTGCTGTGGCGAATCGGTGGACCAGCGGAGAACGATGAAGGCTGGGGCGAAGTCTTCTTCCTTGGCGCACCTTTGCCGCTTGGCGACGCGTTGTATGTCATGGCAGAAGTTTCCGGCGACATCCTATTGATTTGTCTCGACGCCGCGACCGGATTGCAGCGTTGGCGGCAACAATTGCTGGCCGTCGAATCGGGACGCGTCAACAACGATCCGATCCGTCGGATCGCCGGCGCGACACCTTCGTACCACGAAGGCATGCTGATTTGCTCGACAGGGGCTGGCGCAATTGTCGCCGTCGACCTGGCCGACCAATCGCTCGCTTGGGCCCTGTTGATCGATCGCAATGAAGCGCTGAACCAAAACATGATGGGTCGCAGCAGCGGATTTTCGCCGGACCATCTGTTGCAACGCTGGTGGGATGGGACGCCAAGAATCGTTGGCGATACGGTCTATGTCACTCCGATTGAGAGCGATCGGTTATTCGCGATCGACTTGATGACTGGCGAAAAACGTTGGAAGGAGATCGCACGAACACAGTTCGGTTCACGCTACCTGGCCGGTATTCGTGAAGATAAATTGATATTGGTCGGCAACGATCACATCCGCGCGGCCAACACCGAGACGGGGGAGCGAACGTGGGAATCGCCAACCGGCTGGCTGGACGCGGGTGAACAAGTCTCGGGAACGGGAACTTTTGGGGATTTTACAACGCCCGGTGATCAGGTGCGTAAACCTGCATACTTTGTACCCACAACGGCGAACCGAATCGTAGCGGTTTCGCTGGCCGACGGAAAACCGCTCGGTTATCGCGAAACCCAATTTCCGACCGGAAACTTGGTCGCCGTCAGCGGCCAGATTGTTTCCCAATCAGCGACGACGCTGTCGGTTGCGCACGGCCAAATGACGCTGCTGCCGATCGTAACAGCCGCTCTGGAATCCAACCCGGATGATTTTCAGGCTGTGATTCGCAAAGCGGAGTTGCTGTTGCAAGAAGGCGATTTGGCCGAGTCGCTGAAGTGGCTTGACCGCGCTCGTCAAATGGATCCCGATGACGCTCACGCAGAAAATCTCTCGGTGCGAGCGATGTTGACTGCATTGAGAAATGATTTTGCGGGAAACCGAGAACTCTTACCCGAGCTTGAACAGTTGATCTATTGGCCAGCGGACCAAGTCGACCTGATCAAGTTGCAAGTCCGTGCCTCCTTGGAACGCGACGACCGAACCGATGCGGTGAAGCGTTTGATAAACCTGTCAAAATTAGTATCGCGTGAACCGTCATTGGCGTCGGTAGGTCGTGCGGGACATGACGATTCGTCTCGCCAGGTTTCATTGGACGGCTGGCTGGCGGCACGAGTCCACGAGTCTGCCAGTGGTGCGTCGGAAGACCAGATGGCCGAAATCAATCGCATGATCGGCGAATACCTAGGCGAATATATAGGTGCCGCTACACCGATGGTGAAGCGATTGCTGGTTCATTTCGGCAGCCAAGCCGGCGGTCGTTCGTTGACGGCAAGGTTGATGGAGCGTTATCGAAACGATGGGGCGTTCCTGGCGATGGAACGATTGGTGCTGGGGGCCTCCAACGCAACACCTGAGACGATCAGCCGATTGGAAGCATGGCAACGCGAATCGCTTGCGGAGATATACGCACGTGGCGGTCTCTTGCCCGATGCTGCTGCGATGTTGGCGGCTATTGATCCCGAGAAAGATACCGGGCGATTGGTCGAGTCAATGGTATTGACGCCTGAGGAAATCGCCAAATTGTCCTCCGCCAATCAGACGGCACAGTGGGGTAAACACGTTACCGTTCGCTTGCCCCAAGAAATGATTCGTGTTCGTGGCAGCATGATTAAGCCAGTGATCGGAAAAACCAGGCGAGTTGTCGGCGAAACGTTCAAAGGCTGGCAAGTGATCAGCGACCAAAGCAGTCCGTTTGCGATTCGTGATCCGCTCGGTGCGGTTTATCCGATTCCGTTGGACGGCATGAATCGTCGCGACGACATGACCCGCCAAGCCGTCTTTAGCGGCGGATTGATGGTCGCCATGTTGCCGGGCGAATTGATCGGTGTCGACTTGTTTCAGGTAATGCGGGGCCAGATCGATTCAGTGATTTGGCGACGACCATGGCGAGCCGACAGCAGCAGCGGAGGCATCAAGCCGCGCAGCGAGTCGACGAAGTTTGGCGACCAGATCTATCGTTATGTAATCAGCGGCACCGGCGGTGATGGCGGATCAACCGAACTGGTGCTTGGCCCGATCGTCGGCGACACATTTTATGTGCTGCAGGGAAATGAATTGATCGCCTACGACGCGATGACCGCTGAACCGCGTTGGCGAAATCTGGAAACGCCTCGCGGCGGCGTAATCGTTTGCGACGGTAGCCGAGTCGCAGTCGTGTCTACCAATTCGAGATCAATTGTCCAGTTCGATTGTCGCGACGGAAAGCGAATCTCGGAAACACCGTTGGACGATTATCAGATTTGGGCGTCGACCGACGAAGCGGTGTTGATGTACCGCGAAATCAACGATACCACCCGCGACCTCGTCCTGTTTGATCCCTTTAGCGGCAAGGACCTGTTGCGTCATCAATACACCGATTTATCTGCGACAAATCGGGTTTACGGCCGAGTCATCAACGGTTCTCACGTCGTCACCCTTGCGGCCAGTGGCGATGTACTGGTTTGGGACATCCAGAATGCACGTGAGATCAGTAAGTTGAAAATCGATCCGATCGAAACCTTGAAGGGCCTGCAGGTGATTCCTCACCAAGACTCGCTAGTGCTGTTGCCCAATACGTCAGCAACCAGCGAAGATCGCGCGGGCGTGGCGGTGCAGACCAACAGCGGCCAAGATCACGTTCGCGTCGATGTGGCGATCATCAATATCTCTTTAGCGGATGGCAAGATTGCATGGCAACATTCGCTCGATAACGAACCGTGGGGCTGCACAATCACACAGTCGTCGGCGTCGCCGCTTCTAGTCCTATCGCGAGGCAAATCGCGATACCTAACCACCGGCAGCCGAACCAAGACGATCGACGTCCAAGCGATCGATTTCCGCAATGGCAAACCGGTCCAAACGCTCGATCAACCGGTCGAAAGCTTCAGCAACGATATCGAAACGATTCTGTCCGTCCAACCGCCTCAGTTGGTTTTGGTTTCAATTGGCAATCTGAGACTGGAGTATCTCTTTTCGGACACGCCTGATAAGCCATCAGATGCGCCTGGTGCGGACAAAAAGCCCGATGCCGCTAGCGATGGCCAGCCTAACGCCAAAACCGCGCCGGCGTTACCACCTGCGATCGAAGATTCAGAAAATAATCCTTAGAATCCGCCCGACCCTGACTCTTAAGTCTTCTCGCGTAACTTTCTCCTCATCAGCTACCCAGCCCCAATTAAACCGCCATAAAGCTGGCCGCGGTTTAGTTGATTTTTCGAATAGGTTACGCGTCAAAGCGTTCGGTGATCGGTGATCGATCCGCAGTGGGATCGGTCACCCCAGAAGCGACCCCATCACCATGTGTGAAACATCAGCTTTTGGACCGGATGCCCAAGTAAGCCGGAAACCGCGTATTGATCGCTTCGCTTTTCTCAATCGGCTCGAACACCAGACGGATTGGCATGTCTGTAGAAGCTAACTTAGAAATCAGCCCGACGCGCCCACCCGTCTCAGGCGAGGTGCACCCACGCCTTATACCATTTTGACTTATCAAACCCTGATGAACGGATAAGGTTCGTAATAACACGAAGACGCGACGAACGGATTTCACTCTTACCCATCGAAGCGAATCAGCCCAGCAACAACTCAATCGCATCAGCAGGTTCGTTCCACCGAGTGTCTAGATCACCAAAAACTGCGTCTTGGATTTCGGACTCGCTCGTGCCAGCCACGCGATCTGTAGATGTTGGTTTCACGATCGCTGAGGGTCGATAATTAACCGCGGATTCGCCTCTGATAAAGTTTTGCCAAGCCACGACCACGTCGTCTCTATCAACACGGCCATCATTGTTATAGTCGACTTCTGGATTGTATTTCGGTGATCCGATACTGCTGTTAAAGGATGCGACCAGCGGTACGATCACATCCGGACCGATCGAACGTTTCGGCCAACCTAGATCATCTAGTATTGTGATCACTTCGTTTGCCCCCGAATCGCTTGATGCAAATGCTCGCGACGCCGCTGGCGGAATCGGGAAACTTGGCCCACCAGGCTGGCCAGATGGCAACGAACGGTTGAAGTTGGCGGAAAAGAAAACGAGATCCGAACCGTCGACGACTCCGTTGCCGTTCCAATCGGCGAGTGCGTTGTAATCTGGCGATCCGATGCTGCGATTGAATGACGCACTAAACGCGACCAAGTCGCTGCCGTCCACGGTACCATTGCGAGTTGAGTCGGCTGGCAGAACTCCGAACAATCGAGAAAAAAGATCACCACCCGTTCCATCGTCGTTTCCATCAAGCGGATTTCCGGCCAAATCGGTAACCGCTGAGGACACAGATAATCTCAGTCGATCACGACCAATGGGGCCATTGAGTTCAATGATTCCCCGATGATTCGCGGAGTCGTAAGTGACTTCGGTGATTAATGGGTTGTAGTCCGGAACCCTAACGCCACGCAGATCAACATTGTTCGCGGTGAAACCTTCCACCGGTTCGCTGAACTGCACGTACAACCGATTAATTCCTCCCCACGGCGATATTGCGTCCGCTGGCATACTGATTCCCACGGAACCGGATGCAACATGGTTCACGAAACTTGACGTCCAAGCCGAACTGCCCACCATCATATCGGAAACGATAGGTGGCAAGGTATCGAGCGTGCGGTTGCCGAAGTTCACATCTACTACCACTTGGCCGCCGGCAAGATCGACGCGATGAAAACCACTCGGTTGCGAATCCGATGATGTGCCGTGAACGTTGATACGCCAAGAATTAAACGTTCCAAGGTCTCTGGTAACAAGGTCGCGAACGACCAACGTCCATTCTCCCGCCGACGATTCACCCCAGTGGCGTGCTGACGTAAAGACCCAATTTGAATAATCATCGCCCGAGTCAGCACGAGGCTCCGCCAAAATGGACTGCGTACCGTCTGGCGATGTCAAAACGATGCTCAAATCCCCCCGATACGTGTGTGTCGCATCAAAAACAATTTCAACATATTCGACATCAATCGCAGTATCGAATGTGAAGGACGACGCAACCCCCAAAGCATTGTTGTCGGGAATCGACTGTCCAACGTTGATTACACCCGACGACGCTGAGACTTGCGGCCCAAGATTCGTCCAACCTTCGGCCAAATCGACTGCGGTCGCGGCGTCAATTGCCCCAAAACCGTATTTGTGATTCACCAATCGTCCTGCACCATTAACAACCCAGTCTGAATCGGACGCGTGATTGTGCGTCGCGCTATCGATCAGAATGTTCTGTACATCGCGCCAACCCAAGTTCGGATTCGCTTCCAAC
Source organism: Planctomycetaceae bacterium UBA6163 (assembly GCA_002428205.1). Taxonomy (GTDB): domain Bacteria; phylum Planctomycetota; class Planctomycetia; order Pirellulales; family Pirellulaceae; genus UBA6163. Next base: position 7,760 of record DIUH01000455.1, on the reverse strand, counting down.
ATCAACGCGACAACACCCGCGACCAATGGCGCCGCTGACGATGTTCCGCCAAAGCCCCCAAAGTAGGAACCATTTGCGACGAGATCCGTGGTGGTGATACCCACTGCGCTACCGGACGAATAACCAGAAACGATTAGCGGTGCACCCGGTTCACTGTACGGGGCCTGGACGCCATTATTGTCAATCGCAGCCACTGCGATCGTGAATCGGGAATTGGCGTAACCATCATAATTAACATTATCGCCGGACTGCCTCCCGTTACCGCCAGCCCAAACATAAATGCTGCCTAAACCGCCGCGTCCCTCAGTCACACCCGATTCGAGCGCTGCGAGTGCCAGCGGCCCGGGACGTGACCCACTATCAATCGATCCGGTATCAGGCGGTCCCCAACTATTATTATAAACGTCGATGTCTTGGTTATATAACGACATCGCTAAAGCTTCCATCAAATCGGTCATTGGCCCTGCGATCAGTCGGATGCCTGCCAACGAAGCTTGCGGCGCTACGCCAGTGACACCAATGCCATTGTTTCCCGTCGCTGCGGCAACACCGGCCACGGCGGTACCATGGTTGAAAAAGTTCGCTGTGGGAGAGGGATCTGGGTCATCATCATTCAGGTCGTAGCTAAACGCCGCCAGATAACGTTCCGCCAAATCCGGATGCGTGTGCTCTAAGCCGTCATCCACAATCGCGATCACAACGCCATCGCCCAGGTAACTGTCCCACACAAGCGAAGCTCTCGAATCCAAACCAGCGGTACCGCCAAATTGTCCTGTGTTTCGCAAGTGCCACTGTTGGCCGAACAACGGATCGTTGGGAACGAGACGCCGACTCTTTTGATCCGCAACCAATGGGAAGAAAATTGACACGCCGCCGATCTGTTCCAGATTGTTTATGGCCTTTGCAAAATCATATCCCCGCTCGAACTCGACCAGAAAACTGTTATCCAGCAGCGGTACTTGCGACACCAACCGCCCACCAACGTTTGCGGCAACATCCCGAGGCGACGCGTTAGCCCCGACCATCACCACCCACTGGGTTGTGTCGGCCAATTGTTGGTCACTGTACTGCGAAAGATCTGCCACCCGTTGCAGCGCCATTGCGACCAGACTGACATTCGCATCGATTGGGCCCAGCGGATCAACCTGATCAGTGTCAGCAGGCACAACAACCTCAACATTGACCAAAGTTGTCGCAACATCGCCCTTGGTTTGTCGGCTCCCGATATCCGATTGGTCAGAAACGGATGAATCTGCACCCGAACTTCCCAGCGCACTTCGCTGACCGCTGGCACGGGATCCGGCCCCCGACGCCAGCGCCACCCCGCCGCTAAATCCACTCGCGCTATCAGACGTTTGAAAATCGGGGAAAGTCTGTGCCCAACCAGACTGCATAACCTCGCCGACGAAATAAGTACCAGGCGGCAACGAAGCAAAAACGTAACTGCCATCGGGGCCGGTTACGACGAATGTCTCGCCACTATCAAACTCCCCGTTCTGATTCTCATCCAAGTAAATTGTCCAGCCTTCCAGTGCCGGTTCGTTCGCATCCCATACACCATCCTCGTTCAAGTCGTGCCATTTAGAGCCGCGAATTTCGCCAAGCAGTGGGCCATCAAAACGGTTACCAAAATTTATATTAGGTACAACTTCGTCACCAACAAACACCTGATGTGTACCAGGAAGTGTGGCAGCGATTAGAGTTCCTGTGATCGAATAATAACCCAAACTGCCGTAATCGGAGTAACCGAGGTCGCTGCCCACCGCAGCTCGCCCCGTACCTTCGATCGCCAAAAAATAGGTCCCGGCCGGCAAGTCAAGCTGAAAAGACGCATTTAATGAGTTCACAGGATTGCTGGAGGCAACCACTGCGCCATCGCTGTCATACAAAGTGGCAAGAATGTCGAGATTTGGGCTGCGGTGAAATGGCGTGATACTCAAGTTGACGATACCGGAACCGGTCGTGAACACGAAAAAATCAACATCAGTATTTCGTTCGATGATTCCTTCGTCTGCGACCTGCACAAAACCTGGCGCAGATGATGGCGAAGTGTTCAAGATTGACGCCGCTGCGAATGTGCCTGCATGATCGTCTATTCGATAACCGAATCCATTATTACTGACAATGATTCGCAGGTCGTCTTCCTGATTACTCGCATCCAGATACTCGCCCCGACTCCACTGGACCAATTGTCGCGAATAGCCGACTCCCATGATCGGTGCCCAACCGGTCGCTCCAGTGCCGTGGCCGCCATAATACTCTTCCCCGGTTCGTCCATCGTGAACCAGTCCGAGTGTATGACCGACTTCGTGAGAGGCGGCCTCCGAAGCGCCAACTAACCCTACGTTAAACACGAATGTCGGTGTATCATTGGCCCAGTTAAACGATGTCAGGTAAGCGACACCACCGACATTGCTGAACCAATTATTCGCGCCAAAGACAACGCGAATCCCCCACTGACTGTCGCTACCGCCACTATTAACCAATGCCGCTACACCCGGATCTTGTGTCGTTACATTGACATTGAAAGGGCGGAAGTCCTCTGAAACGATCTCCCATATCTGTTGAATTTGGGTTAGCTCTGCATTTGAAAACGATGCATCACCATCCAACGAATAAGGCGGCGTAACGATCGGATTGCCGTTCGTGAAATTACTATTCCACGCCGTATTCACCGTCGTATGCCCGTCGAAATCCAAATAGATGGTCTTATTAGCACCCGGTACACTGTTCAACAAAAACGTTTCGCTAAGCGGAAATCTCGCCTCCCCGCCATCGGATCGCGATGAATCCTCGTTCCGAGAATCGATAATAAAAGGATTGATACCCAACACGTTGCCCAAAGTATCGACTTGATAGTTGGGGTTGTCTTTCACGCGGTCAGCGATCTTTCTGAGTCGCTCTTCCGCAACTGCGGGGTCGAAATCGGGGTCGTCCCTGTTGGGGTCGTCGCTTGCCGATCCTCCCTTGGATGAACCTTGCTCTGGGATCGATTCGAAACCGGGGAAAGTCTGAATCCAGTCGTCTTGCATGACCTCCGCAACCGTGTAAACACCGGGCGGAAGTCCAACAAATTGGTAACTGCCATCGCCGCTGGTTGTTGTTGACAGTTCACCGGAATCGAGTTGACCATTGTTATTCTCGTCAATATAGATGGTCCAGTCCGGCAATCCGGGTTCGTTCGCATCCCAAACGCCATCGCCATTGAGATCGTTCCACTTGAAACCGCTGATTCCACCGCTGGGCGGCAGCGGTTCACCAGGTCGGATCGCCAAGCCGGCGAAACCGATGAAGGTTGTCAACCTGCGAGTTTCAACTCGAATCTGGCCCATCTGGTCGGCCTCGACGATGATTGCATACGATTGCAACGTTCGAGAACTGTCGCCAGCCTGTCCGTTGATGTTCAGCGAATTTGCGGTAACCGTTTGATTGAATGTATAGGGATTACCACCACCGTAGACGATTACGTCGGTCGAGAAGTTCTCCGTGTCGGAAGCGAAAACATAAATCTCATAGGTTTCCCCAGGGGTCAGATCGCTCCATAGAAATTCTGCGTCCGCGGCCGCAAATATATTTCCATCGATCGCGCTTAAAGACTGGGAGTGATTGGGGATTAAATTGCCAGGCGGTGTGGAACTATCACTAAAAAAAGTGTTGGTTGAGTGCAATGTCCGGACACTCAGATCGATCGGTGTCGCTGTTCCCGTCTCATCGATCAAATTGGTCATCGTGAACTGGACGCCACCACCGGAGTACAAAGTCCAATTTGCAGGCGATCCCGACCCCAAGGGCCCGAAGTCAACACCAACCAAAGGTTCCGCATCGGGGGCCGGTTCGAACAGTTCGATCGACAAACTGTAATCACCAACGGATCCGGCAACCCCACTGCCACCAAAGCTGGGCGTGTACTGGAAATTTGGAAATCCCGAAACACCCACGAAATAGGTTCCCGTTTCCTCAATCGCAATGCTGATTAATGAATAAAGGCCAGTTGAATCGTCATTAACCGCGATCTGATTTCCTGCGGAATCGAATAAACGAAGAATTGTGTCAACGGACTGTCCACCGGTAACCGCAGCGGTTTGAATCGTAACTGTGCTGCCGGCAACTGCGCTGAACTGGAAAAGATCAACGTCAAGTGTCGCAAAGTCACCATCCCCCAACTCCGTAACGATCTCATAGCTGCCCGCCGCAGGCCCAAGCAAGGTCGCCTCGGCGGTCGATAATGAATCGCCGATGTCATCGCTGCCTTGGCCATCGGGAGTCCACTGCAGCCACTCGTTAATAATATTAAGGTTATGCGACGAAAGTCTTGGGCCGCCATTGAAGTTCGTGCTGCCGAATGCATGAATGCCAACCACACGGGGACTGCCATTGACCCAGTGCCACATCGGTCCACCGCTGTTCCCACCGCTGGAATCGGCTACATAGGTTAAAATCCGATTGTCGGATGCGATGGTTGCGGCGCCAGTGTCCGTCCACATCGTCTGAGTCGGCTGGCCCTGCGCCGTTCCGGGGTAACCAATGATTTCAACCTGATCGGGTACCGCATTAAAAACAAGCGGAACAAACGTGTTGATACCGATCGTATCAAAACCTGTTTCAAAAAACATCGCCGCATAATCATGCGCCGCTGCGTCCGCTGGATCGGTTAAATAAGTCGGATTGGTTTCCCATGCCACAGCATTGTAAGGACCGCCAAAAGGTCGAATGACGGATCCACCGGCACTGGCCTGGAACTGGCCTGGCGTGAAACGAGCCGACGTTACGTATCCTCCCCGCCCAGAATTAAAGACGCAGTGGCCGTTAGTTAACGCGACATTCGGCGTTACCGCAAATGCAGTACACCGAAACGATTCGTTGGTTGGGTAGGTATTCGATTGAAAGCCAACATTGTACCAAGGTGCAATCTGCACTGACGAAAGGGGAACTCGAACCCGATCATCATTACCCAGCACCGTGCGATTACCAGCGTCTGCATCAATCATATAAAACGGCTGGTCCGGCAATAGCTTAGACAACTCGCTTGGATCAACGGTCGAGTATAGCGCCGGATCGATTGGCTCGGGAATAAAGTGCAACCAAGAGGCCGAACGAACCATCAACTCCGCTGACTCCTCCGCTGACAGCGGTTTCTGTTCGGGCAGCGTTAACACAATAAAAAATTGGCTCGTACCCGCCACATCATACTCGTCCCAGCGATGATAAACGCCTTCGATCCACTGCGTGACCGTTCGCGAAGGCGCCAGAGAGTCCCAATTTGTCGGTGCGTCTGCAAGCGTCGCACCCGCATCGATATCGCCGCCCCCGCTGAAATCGATATCGCCCCCCACGCCACTACCAAGATCCAACTCCGCGCCCAGCGAGCTGCCCGCTTCACTGCGAACATCCACGGAATCCCACACAACTTCCATCAGAACGGCCTCCTGCACAACACTTGCCTCCTCAGCAATGCTGCTGGGCACACGCGTCCGAAAGTCGAAGGTCGAATCTGAAGAATTGCTCCAACCCGTCCAGTCGCACCGCAGTTCGTGACTTTCAGATGTTCCACCATTCCCGAGCGTCGCGGTCATCAGCACACGGTGCTCCAAACGTTCGACTAGAAGTCTACGCTTGGACAACTTGCTGAGTGTTGTCGACCTGCGGTCCGACATACGAAGACCAACGCCGTGCTGGCCGAAACCGTTGCTTAAAAAATGCCGCGAGAATGGCAATTTGGTCACAATGCGTGCTCACTATAAAAAGACATGACAAGCTTCGCTTCTAAGGCAGGCATCTTCGAGTGGCGAGAGCTTATTACAAAGGCCAACGGGTTAAATGACAATTTATGGCTCAACGGACTTGCGATGGGTGGCGCATGTTTATCACAGATCACCGCACCGACCAATCTCACTTCTTCCCATTTGTCGTTTTTCTAGCAGTGCCGGTTGGTGCCCCCGCCGCTCCAACACCCATGATTTGCGCCGTATACACTGCTATTAAATTTCTTAGAAGTAGAAGCCGCTTTTCATCCAAATCAAAAATTACTTGAGGCATGAACTCTTCAGACTGCTATCGAAGGTCAGCTATCACAATGGTTGATGGTTGTCCGGTCGGCAGAGGAGCATTTGAACTGGTTGATCAAGCGTCGACAATTTCGGACGTCGACAANNTCGACAACTACACAAATCGAATCGAGTCGAGGCCTTTCGTTAGGCCTCTGAAGGGCTCTTGCTGCTATGATCAGGCCTTGCAGGTTGGCTTACGGCGTCGATAGTACAACCCCGCGACACTCAAACCAGCAAGTGCCAGAAAGGAACTCGGTTCGGGCACAGCAACCGAATTGGTCAGCGTGAACTGGAAATCGGTGGTGTCGCTATTTGGATTGAAAAACTCATCGCCGATTTCAATCAAACCGCTCAAAGCGGGATTCCGTTGGGCACCGACAAAATCCACGCCGATGTTGAAGGATGGCAGGTCGGCTAGGGTAAACTGCAGGCTGAATAAAGTTGCTGTTTGCGAGACGCCGACATCCGAGTTAGCGGCCGCGATTGTGACCATCGAGACACGATTATTTTCTACGTCGAAGTCAAAACTTTCTCCAACGAAAACACTGCCTCGAGTTGCGCCGTTTATCGTCGCACCAACCGGCAGGACTCCGAGCGACGCATTGGCTACTTCGCCAAACTTCAAAGACATTCCGCTGAAGGTGCTTTCCCCTGTGCCATCATGAGTGATCAGCACATTCACGGTATGAGCACCCGCTCCGTTAAAGGTTAAGGTTGCCGGATCGATCGACAACGTAAAAGCAGCCTCAGATTCCTGGCAAAACAACAATTGGTGTAGAGCAACGGATAGAAAAAAAACGAGTGTGGTTGCCTTTTGAAACTTCATTCGCTGGTCCGGTTTGCCTTACTTTGTCGTCAAAAATGACAAGGGTCAGAAGTCAGGCGGGCAATGGGGGGACGGAGTTGTGCCTAAATTAACGTCTGTAGGGTTGCATGCAACCTATTTCCGCGAAAAAAAATCGCCTGTCGCAAAAATACGTAATTTCGGCTTACCTAAACACTTGTCAACCAAATACCCGGAACCGAATCACGCCAACGCCGCTAACGGGATTGTGCCGTCGATAACGGGTTCGCTGGCATCTCGGTCGGCCATGGCCCCGTCAATGTAGCTTCGCGAACCACGCAACTGCGACCGACTTCGGCCGCGAATCCGAATCGTCGATCGGTCGCTAGTGCAAATCGGCAAATCGGTTTGCCGTTGACTTCGATGACCGCGTGGTCACCCTCAACCGTGATCTTCACCAAGTTTTCGCCACCCTGAATCAATTCCGGCTTTCCATCACCGATCAATTCCTCCGGCGACACTTCGTGCAGCGCCGGCAGGTTTGCCGATTCCGCAGAAAACTCCATCGGCAACCAACGCAGTTTCACCCCACCTTCTCGCATCAGGATCACAATTCGTCCAATCGCCGGGTGCACCTCCTGTTGGCCCTTGGCATAATCAAACTTGTAAGCAAACGTTTCACCTTCCAGCAGCGGTCGCATGTATTGCAAATGACTCTGGCCACCCGCAGTTCCAGAATTGTTGCCGCCACGACCTCGAATTTCTCCATCGATCTCGCTCCAGGCGGCCAATTCGGGATTGGAAGCGAACTGCTGGCGACTGCGCATTAACTGAACACGGTCCTGGCCCGGTTGAGTCGGCAGGTCGACCGACATCATGCTGCCCCAAATGATCGGGCAATGCCAACCGCGAAGATCTTCGCCAATCAA
>DIUH01000284.1 GCA_002428205.1 Planctomycetaceae bacterium UBA6163 | reverse complement strand
CATCCCGATGTTGATGGCGGACACAGTACCGAAAACTGCTTCTTGACAGCAGCTCGCGGTCCGACGACCAGCGGCTTTCGCAACACGATTTCGCTCGACCAATTCGCCGCCGAACGACTCGGGCCCGTGACCCGTTTCCCGACGCTGAACCTTGGCGTCAATATCGACAAAGCGAATCGCAGTTTGTCATGGACTCGCGACGGAGTGCTGCTGCCGGCTGAAGACAGTGCCCCGGCGTTGTTTCGTAAAATGTTCGTCCAAGGCGATGCGGCGGCGGTCCAGCGACAGTTGCATCACTTGGACCAACGCGGCAGCATCCTCGATTCATTGCTCGACGACACCCGACACTTTCAACGCCGACTCGGGCGTGACGATCAATCGCGGCTCGATCAATACTTGACCAGCGTCCGTGAAATGGAAGAGCGTCTTCATTCGGCTCGCCAGTGGGAAATGCGTCCCAAGCCGACAACCGATCAATTGCCGCCGGACGACATCCGAGATCAAAAACTGTTTTTCGAAAAGTTTGACTTGATGCTGTCGATGGCACGGTTGGCGCTGGAGTCAGATTCGACGCGAATTGTGACTTTAATGGTCGATGCGTTTGCAACCCCAGCATTCAATCTTCGCCCCGAGCAGAAGACGACCGAAGACTACCATAACCTCAGCCACCATGGCCAATCGGAATCGAAAGTCCAACAGTTGGTCGATGCCGACCTGCAGCAAATGAAGTTGTTAAATAAGGTTTTTGGACAATTATCCCAAACGCAAGAGACCGGACAGCGTCTTCTAGATCGCACCATGATTCTGTTCGGCAGCAATATGGGTGACGCCAACACCCACGAAAATACCAACCTGCCGATTCTGCTGGCCGGTGGCGGCCTCGATCATGGCCAACACCTTGCCTTCCGACGCGATCATAATAAACCGCTTTGCAATCTGTTTGTAACCATGCTGCAACACTTGGGCATCGAGACCGATCATTTTGCCAGCAGTTCAGGAAACTTGAATGAGATCGCTGACACACAACTACAGGTGGGACAATGATACCGATCTATAAGATTCTGGCTGTCTTGCCGGTCATTTTCACATTTCACTTTTCGATCAATGTCGTGGCCGCGACCGACTTTGAATCAACCATTCGGCCGCTATTGCAAAAGCACTGCGTCGAGTGTCATGGTGCCGGCGAACAGAACGGTGAACTGCGTCTGGATGCAAAATCGTTGGCGATGAAGGGCGGTTATGACGGTCCGGCGATCGTCGCTGGCAATCCCGATGAATCGCCGCTTTACCAGCGAATCACCAGCACCGGCGACGACCGTATGCCGCCACGCGATCACGTCGCCGCTCCGCTAGCCGCCAAAGAAATTTCGGCGATCAAGCAATGGATCGAAGCGGGGGCGGTTTGGCCGGAAAACGATGCGGAACGAGCGGTAATGGCGGCAATCGAACAAGCGGCCGCGTCTGACAAACGGGCACAGTACTGGTCAGTCCAACCGATCCGTGACAATTTCGCTACCGACGCCAGCATCGATCACTTTATTGAGAAGAAACTGTGGGAGAACGAGCTTGTAATGTCGCCCGCCGCCGACGCTCGCACGCTCAATCGTCGATTGCACTTCGATTTGATCGGCCTGCCGCCGACGACGGCTCTGCACGCCGGCCCAATGGCCGACGACGAATACGAATCGCTCGTCGACCAATTGCTCGCCTCGCCACATTATGGCCAGCGATGGGCACGCCACTGGCTGGACATCGCCCACTATGCCGACACGCACGGTTTCGAACGTGACCAACTGCGACCCAATGCGTGGCGTTATCGCGATTATGTGATCGCATCGCTGAACGCCGATATACCTTATAACCGATTCATCACCCAGCAGATCGCTGGCGATGTGGTCGCCCCCGATTCGCCGGATGCCATATCCGCACTCGGGTTTCTTGCCGCTGGTCCGTGGGATTTTGTTGGCCAGGTGGAGACTCGCAGCGAAGTGTTGCGGCGAGCCGCCAGGGCTGGTGATCTTGACGACATGGTTACACAAGTCATTACCGCGACGATGGGCATCACGATCAATTGTGCTCGGTGCCACGATCATAAGCTCGACCCGATCAGCCAGCGCGAGTACTACAGTTTATGGGCTGTGTTTGCGGGAGTGAAACGCGGCGACCGAGAGGCAGATCCTGGCGAGTCGAAACGAATCCGCGATGATAAGGATCGCCTTAACCGAACGCTGGCCGATGTGCGTGGCCAGATTACCAAGTTTGCTGGCGAAGGGATCGAACTTGCGAAGTTGATACCGGCCGAGTCTGGTATCGACCTGCGCAGCGGCGCGATTACGAAAGAAAGACTCGGCTATCATCGCGATATCCAAGCCAACCATTTGCAAAAGGTGGACGGTGTTGAAGGCGTGAAGTGGGTCTTTGTTCCTGATGGCAGTGGGGCGGTTACGATCGATGTCGACAAACAAGTTCAAGGTGTTCCGGCAACGAGTCGCCATTTCTGGGACACGATCGCCAATCGTCCGCTCAATGCACAGCGGACCACAACGATCGGTGGTACGGATTATTCAGAAGGCGATCATACCCTGCTGGCCATGCACGCCAACAGCGGCATCACGTTCGACCTAGCGCCATTGCGGCTCAAGGCCGGAATGAATGATCTGCGACTAACCGGCGTGATCGGTTTTGGGGCCGCCGAAGCCGCTGCGGCTTCGCTCGCCGACTTTACCGTTTTCGTCGATGACGAACTGAAGTTTCAAAAGCTTAAACTTCGTAAAGATGAAACAGCGGTATTTGATATCGCCATCGCCGCCGGTGCTAAGACACTGACGCTGGTCGCAACCGATGGCGGTGACGGTATCAGCAGCGACCTGCTGTTCATCGGCGACCCGAAATTGGTGCCCGATACTTCGGGCCGTTTGACCGAAGCCGAACTGGCCCAGCTTGACCAACTTCGCGCCGATGCCCAGCGACTTGAGCAGGAATTGAAGTCGTTGCCTGAGCCGAGCAAGGTATATGCGATTGTGTCGCAGCAGAGTCCGCCGACGGTTCGAATCCAGCGGCGTGGCGATCCGGAAAATGAAGGTCCGGCGGTCACGCCCGGTGCGTTCTCGTGGGCCAATCACGCCGCGACCGATTTCGGTGACGACGAAACCTCCGAGGCGTCGCGTCGGTTGGCGCTTGCCAACTGGATCACGCATCCCGACAACCCGCTGACCGCTCGCGTGATCGTTAATCGGTTATGGCATCATCATTTTGGCCAAGGCTTGGTGCGAACGCCAAGCGATTTTGGGCTTGGTGGCGATACGCCCAGCCATCCTGA
>DIUH01000429.1 GCA_002428205.1 Planctomycetaceae bacterium UBA6163 | reverse complement strand
TTCTCGATTTCTCGAAGATCGAAGCGAGCAAACTGGAACTCGAGCGTATCCCACTATCGTTACGGGATACCGTCGGCAAAACGGGGCAAACGCTGTCGCTGAGAGCCGCTGAAAAAGGGCTTGAGTTGATATGCCGAATCGCTCCGGATATCCCCGACCGTTTGNNNNCTATGGATGGAGATAACGCCACCGAAAGATCGGTCCCAAAAGATAACACGTTAAGGTTAAGGTTCAGCGTTCGTGATACTGGGATCGGGATCGCCGAAGATAAACGCGACAGCGTTTTGGCGGCGTTCACGCAGGCTGATTCCAGCACAACCCGTCGTTATGGTGGAACCGGACTCGGTTTAACCATTTCAGCTCAACTGGCAAAACTGATGGGCGGCAGGCTGTGGTTAGAAAGCGAAGTCGGTGTGGGGACAACGTTTTACTTTACGGCAGAGCTTGCGATCGCAGACCAACAGTGTCTGGTTGAAACCGGTGCGCTGCGCACATTAAGCGACTTGGCCGTATTGGTGGTTGACGACAATGCGACGAATCGGCGGATCCTGCACGAAGTTTTTTCAGCATGGCGCTTGCGTCCGACCTTGGTCGCCAGCGGGCCCGAAGCGATTAAGGAACTCGACCGTGCGGCTGCGGCGGGTGAGCCTTATCGACTCGCGGTGCTCGATTGTATGATGCCCGATATGGATGGTTTTGAATTGTCGCGTCACATTCGACAAAAGTATAACGCCGAAGAGCTGAGGTTAATTATCTTATCGTCTGCCGCAGGCGTGGGCGATTCAGATCAATGTCAGCAGGTCGGCATTGCAAGGTATTTGACCAAACCGGTTATCCAGTCCGAATTGCTCGATGCGGTACTGCAAGTTATGCGCGTCGTGCAGGTTGCCGAGCCACAAAATATTGCCTCGGTTCCTGCGGGACCAAAGCTGAAAATTCTGCTGGCCGAGGACGGTTTGGCGAATCAAGTCGTTGCCCGTGGATTGTTGAACGCTGCGGGACACGAAGTCGTTATCGCTGCCGACGGACGCGAAACGATCGAACGCTGGGCAGCGGAGCCATTCGATTTGATCCTGATGGATATGCANNCCCTCGAAATGATGGCAGACGAATCCTGGGATTTGATCCTGATGGATATGCATATGCCCGAGTTGGATGGGATTGAGGCGACACGTGAGATTCGAAGGATCGAACAGCAGCAGGGACGCCAGCCGATTCCGATTATTGCGGTAACCGCCGCCGCGATGTCCGAAGATACGCGAATGTGCTTGGAAGCGGGCATGAATGCGTTTTTGGCAAAGCCGCTTCAGGCACAGGTGCTTTACCAAGCAATCGCGGCTTTCACTTTGCCGCATCGCGATGAACCGTATGCCGAACAGTTTACCGACGTCACGTCTTTATCGGATGTGCCTGCGGAAGAATCGGAATCGATCGATCAATCGTTAACTGCGTCTGTCGTCGATATCGACGAAGCCATTAAGCGAATGCCCGGCGGAAAGGCGGCCGTGCGACAGTTAGCGGTTGTGTTTTTAGCCGAATGCAAGTCGTTGATTAACGATTTAGGACAATCCATAAACGCCAACGACGCTCCTACGGTACAACGGCTCGCACACACCTTGAAAGGTTCGGCCAAATTGTTTGTGGCTGATGGTCTTGTCAACAGCGCCTTGCAATTGGAACTCGCTGCGGCTGATCGAAAGAACGACCAGTTTGAAGATTTGTTGGCAGCGATCAGGCGAGACGAGGCCGTTGTAAGAGCAGAAATTGAATCGTTCCTGACTTCCAGCTAATACTTTATTGACTTGAGTGTTGACGAGCATGACGATCAAAGCCATTTGCTAGTCGCTGATAGATATCGCCTGGGCGTCCATCACGGATCGAATGTCCGTCAACGCGATTGGCAAACCAAATGCCGCCATCGGTCCCCATCAGTATGACTTCATCTGCAGAGCGCAGTTCCGCCGGATAGATCGTTTCGTTTCGCCAGGTGATCCCATGCGCCGACGCGATTCGCTGGGCTAAATCTTGAGTAATTCCCGGCAGTACCTGCTTGCTGGGCGGAGAAACGATTTCGCCGTCTACCACGATCGCCAAGTTCGCAACAGATGTTTCGGTAATCGAACCATCGGAATCGACCAAGACCCCGATAGCGTTGCTGGCGAACTGACGAGCTTGTCGATCGGCCCAGTAATAATGCAATCGACAGCGGACCTTGATATCGCGTGGCCAACATTCCGCGGCCGGTTGTCTGACCGATGTAACCACCAGCGGCTGTCCGTTGGTTTTATGTTGTTCGATCTTTAAGTGGTCAATCGGATTGAGATGAATGATATGTAGAGGATCGGGATAACTTCCCGACAGAAAATCGCCGGGCGTGGCTAGCATGGTGATGCCAAAATCCTTCTCTGCTCTACACCAGTCATTATTGCGATCGATCAGTTCACCAATGCGATGGGCAATAACCGCTTCGTCAATGTCAAGGTCGATGCCAAGGAAATCGAGCGTGCGTCGATATCGAACCAGGTGCGGATTTAATTCGAGCACTGAACCGTCGTAAGTTCTTAACCTTTCGACCGCAACGGCGCTTTGGCGAAACCCGACATCATTAACACCGATCCCGACTTGCCCCAGCGGTATCCATTGTGAACGTGTCGGTTGTTCCGTCGCTTCATGGTCATGACGTAAAAGCGATGGCGATACCCAAGCGCACGTTTCGATTGCGAGAGACATAGTAGCCGTAAATGAAGTTGGCCGGAGCGGGGTCTAGGCTGTGCAGGAAGTGGACTGGTTTTTGGAAGATGAATTGCACACCAATTGATTTTCGTCTCGCCGGAGCGGGGAATGGCAACCTTTCAATCGACTTTCCACTGGGGCCGGGCTTGCTCGCTAACGAGTTTTTCGAATTAGCGTCGCCATGGAACGACCTGCGTTGCAACCATCAGTATAATATTCCTGTTCGTTGTGAGCCAGTCCCAAGAACCTAGCACAATCACACTTTACGAGCGGGACTGGCATGCCATCAAAACCGGGTGCGATTCGTTTCGGGCCAGCGTACCCTAGTGCAGGACCACGACTATCAAGTTCTACTAACCAAAACCGTTTGAGTACTGCGTCACGAGAATTGTATAGAATCGTTAGGCTGCTGATGTTTCTAGTCGCCTGGCCATGATAGCAACCATTGGCAAGCCAGTCAGCCTGAACAGCCGGTGCGATCATTCCGACGGCGATGTTCGCACCGACGATCGGTTCGGTTGGTAAACGGCGTCCCGACAGCGAACCGCCGGCCAAGCAGTGCAGCCCACCGCTGACGACGCGGCATCCAAAACTGTAGGCCACAATGGCAACTCGAATATTCCGGACTGCAAGCTCGCGCAGTAGGGTTGCTAGGTAAAGGCTTTCCGCCTCGGTGATCATGGCTTTCGTGCGTCCGTCGCGAATCAGCAAGCCGCGTTGCTCGGCTGGCCAACTGAAAATCACATAGTCCATGGGGATCTCGGCGCCGTTGCATTTGACATTGTGATAAACAAAGCGGCCACGGGTGTTTGCTTCCGACTCGGTGAGGCGGTTGCCATGGACATGAATCACGACGGTGCGCTCGGGTGACATACTCGATAAGAAAGACTCGAATTGCTCAGGTTTCTTGTTTCCGCAACGATCCAGCTTGGAAACGCGGAAATCGACTGAATTGAGATTCGCATTGCATGCCTGCGCTGATAGATGTCGAGTGCTGATCATCCAAAGTCGATCGTTTTGGTCATCACAGCATCCGAACGAATCTTCGGCTGGTGAATAAGTCGGCTCGTCGTAGTTTAGGGCCTGGCTCTCTAAGTCGCCTTCGATTTCGACGTCGAGGATCGTCTGAGAATCCGAGTCGTGCTCCGCGATCATTAAAGACTCTGGCGAAGCTTCATTCGCAAACTCGGATTTTTGCGAGTAAACGTTATCTGATGATTCAATCGCAAGCGATTGGATCGCCTGCAAACGACCGGTTAAAAGGATCATGACGATTGTCACGATGATTTTGTGGTGTGAGAGCATCATAAGATCTGCTGGAAGGCAACGTGATTCGAATAATCACCAAATTGTTGCATAAAAAACTCAACCATTGCTTGCTTAGTGTCAGGAGCGTCCTAGATTTGTGCGGCTCGACGTACGAGTCGTACGATGACGCTCGCTTTGCACGTGAAGGGGATTAAAATGAATGTTCGACTTGTGGCCATAATTGCGACTGTTTCGATTGTGGCAACCTCTGGAGGTTGTTCTGGTATGAGAAACTTTCTTTTTGGTCGCGGAGCGGCCTGTGGAGTTTGCCCAAGCCAAGGACCGTCGCTCGGGTTGCCCACACCGGAATTCGGTTGCGGTATGGAGCCCGGTTGTGGTTATGAGCCCGCATGTGGTCAAGAGCCGCCACGACATCGAGGATTGCGTCGCGGTTGTGGCTTGTTCGGCGGCGGCATTTGCAACGGGTCGGATTCGTGCGGCTGTGGTTCAGGCTCGCACGGTTTCACTCCCAATCCCTACGGTGCTTTTTCGGGTGTGGTGAATGATCCCTATGCGATCCATGGTGAAGTGATCGGATCGGAAATGATCGGTGGGCCGTACAATGGTTATCCCGGTGCGGTCTACCAAGGCACAACTATCGGCGACAACTTCGGGACTCGTGGTGGTCAGATTATGAGTGTTGATCCGGCTCCGCGAACTTCAACGCCTGCAAATTGATTGTCCTGGTGAAACCTGGCACCGTTGGGTGAATCCGAAGCGTTAAGCAGCTAGAATGAAGATTCCGGAGGTGTACTGTCGGTTGGCATCGATTGTCCCACCGACCTTGAACCTGTCGGGCAAACTTCGTTCCGGGCCTTGTTTACTCGTCCGACGACCCAACGCGGCTAGCGATATGAACTTTCACTTTAAAAAGCAGGAAATACCGCGAAAATCAGCGGGCGGATCGACCAACGGATCGATTGCCAGCCGACGCGATGTGTTGAAGTACGGGACGGCGTTTTGTTTCGCATCGGTGGCCAGTGGGGCAAAGTCTCTTTTGGCTGACGATCGCGATGCGGCGCCCGTTGACGATCTCGGCATCCCCGGGACCGGCCTAGGGAGCGACGAGCCAGCAACTGCGACCGACGAGGCTTGGCGATTAAGTTACGAAAGTCCACAAACGCAATCGTGGCGAATCGGGCTTCGATTAGATACCAACGGAGTTGCCTGCAACAACGTGCTGGCAACTTTTCCGATCCCGATGCCTTGGCCAGAGCAGGCGGTGCGCTGCGTCGGCCAAGAAATCGATGATCGAGTCGATCGATGGTCTGTGCGCGATCTACCCGGCGGCGCTCGTCAAGTCGTACTGACAATGCCGCGCGTGCTTGCCGGTGCTACCCCAGAGGTGATGCTGGACTTGGAAGTCACTCGATCACGCATCCTAGGACCGCAATTGACGGACGATCTGGTGATTCCGGCACGTCCAGATTCCAAGCTAAAGATTTTTCTTGGAACCAGCCCTTATATCGATTCGACTGACCCCCGTATTCGGAATGCGGCGCGGGATATTGCCGCTCAGGGGCATGAAAACGCTTGGAGCCATGTCGAAGCGATCTACGATTGGGTGCGTGAGAAGGTCGAATACGTTGAAGGTGACATCAAGGCAGCTTCGCAGGCGCTGCGCGATGGCAAGGGTGATTGCGAAGAATTGACGAGTTTATTTGTCGCGATCTGCCGAGCCAGCAAAATCCCGGCAAGGATGGTTTGGATTCCTGACCACTGCTATCCAGAGTTTTACTTGGAAGATGTGAAAGAGGCTGGGACTTGGTTTCCTTGCCAAGCGGCCGGAACTCGCCAATTCGGATCGATGGATGAATACCGACCGGTTTTACAGAAAGGTGATCGATTCAAAGTTCCCGAGAAACGTCAGTCGGTCCGTTACGTTGCTGAGTTCTTTCAGTGTGTACCGGTCGGCAAACGTCAACCCCGTCCAGTATTCGTTCGAGAAGTTGTGGAAGGTTAAGCGTTCGCGATCATTTACTCCGACGTCCAGTCAGCGGGAACGATGCAATGGTTGCTTTCAAGAGAATTAAAACGATGACAATGAACATGCGCCCTTGCATCGATTGCTTGGCAAAGCATCTGCTGTTTGGTTGGCTGGTTTGCCTAACACTCGCCCCAACTGTTGCCCGCAGCCAAAACGCGCCAGTGATTCCAGGCTTGGATGTTGCACCGGCTAATTCATATCCTAACGATCAGTATTTTCTTGCGTTGCAAGTTTATCGTGAGGGGGATTTAGCAAACGCGTATGTTGCCTTTAACCAGGCGCTCGGGATGACCCGTAAAGACTCGACCGGACGTTGGGTCGATTCGATTCCTGTTTATGCCATGTTGGGTGAATGTCTGTATCAGGCAGGTGATTTACCGGGGGCGATTGAAAACTTCGATACNNGCACTTGCACTAACGATTCGGCAGCGCGGTTGGCTCAGCGCGCTAACTTGGAACGATCTGATGAGTGCGCCCCAACGTCAACCGGATATGGCGGCTACTTGGGCGGCGCCGAATGTTCCGATGGTTTACCCCCTCCCGAATCGGCTATCGATTTCAACTGGCAACGTAGACCTGTTGACGCAGGCTCGCCGAGGCGGGCCTGTGGAATCCGCGCGACTAACACGGATCGATGCCGTTGAGGTGATGCGGGGAATTGCCCTATCGCTTTATCGCCGCAAGGTAATCTTTGGCGAGATTTCGGGTGAGTATGAAGTTGCCTCTCAAACACTGGAAGCGATTCGGTATCCGAAAGATCTTAATATTCCGATCGCCAGGGCATTGATCGGTTCGATGCGAGCTTGCGGAAAGTTCGCTGCTGGCGATGTAGAAGGCTTGGTTAGTGACATCGGCGAAGCGTCAATATTGCCCGCCGGCGTTCATCCGCTTACTCCGATCATTCTGCTAGCCGGTGCTCGCCAGGCGGCTCTCGGCGATAACTATTCTACAGCGGTTCCCATGGCAATTCGTGCCGCGGCGGCCGCGTCTGCGTTGGGGCAACCCGAGTGGGTTGGTGAGGCGTTGGCAGTTGCAGCCGGGTGTGCCGAAGGAAACTTGGCACGACAAGTTCAGGTCACTGCGACCGCAGCAGCAATGGTCCACCAGCGACGCGGCCCACTGGCAACCGTTGGATCATTGGCAGCGGCATGTGATGCTGCGGTGACGGCGGGCGACGTCACAGCCGCAACGACACTTTTGGAGCAATTGCGTGGCGTGTTATCTCAGCGCGATATGCAACAACCTCGCTGGGCAGCTTATGGGGAATATTTGACCGCGATTGTGGCGGCCAGCAGCGGCGACTCAATCGGTAGCGATAATCCCTTGATCGATGAATCGTTGAACCGTCTGTTAAGCTTTGCAAGTGGAAGCAATGCGGGGATCCGCCGGAATAATGCTGCACGCCGCGGCCGCATCGCACCGGCAACGCCACGGTTGTACCAGCTCGCGATGGTTAATGCCGACAGTCGCGGACGCGGAGCGATCGGGCGTGCGGTTGAACAGCGTTTGGCCAGCTATGTTGCTGAGCCAGCGGCGGGTGTTTGGCGAAACGATCCTGTCGACGCGATCGCATTTCTATCGTTCGATCGTTCGTCTTTGATTGCGGATCAAGTTGCAGCCGCCATAAAGAAAAATTCACCAATCGATGTCTTAGTCAATTGTGACGCTTTGTTACGCAATCGCTTCCTGATGTCGCTTCCTTTAGGTGGTCGAGTTCAGCAGGTTCGCGCGATTGCGGCAACTGATAAGTCATTGCTCGGTCAACCGGCGTTGGACATGCTTGCCAAACCGCCGACTCAATTGCAAGGGATGGTTGCGATTCTCGCCGCTCCCGTTCCCGCGCCCGGAAGGCCGGAATTGTTTCAGCGTGGACGTGGGCTTGAGTCGCTCGCTACACAAATCGCGTTATCGCGACGCCAACTGCCCGCCGCCGCTCCGCGTCCGCTTTCAGATTCAAAAGAACTTCAACAGTTACCAGTCGGGCACGCGTTGCTGACTTACACCGAGGTCGGTGGAGCGTTGGTCGCGACGCTAACGGTTGGCAAAGATACCAAAATGTGGAACATCCCGGCGGCTCGGCAACTGCCAGGCGACATATTCAAGCTGATTAAAGGTATTGGCTCCGGTGGACGGCCAGCCGCGTCGCGTCTCGATGATGGTAACGCATGGAAGCAGGATGCAGAGGGGATTCGACGAAAGCTGTTCCCCAACGAGTATCTCGATTCGATCGATAGGATCCAACATTTGGTGATCGTGCCCGATGGCCAATTATGGTACCTACCATTCGAACTCTTGCCCGTTGGTGATGAGAACGCGACGCTGATGGGCGATAAGATAAATATCCGATACGCGCCTACCCCAGGCCTCGCCATTCACCCAGCGTCAATCGCTAGGCTTGATAAGCCTATCGGTACCACAACTCAGTTGTTCTTTTCTCCACGCGATGGAGACTTGAACTCCACCATGCTTGCTCGCGTGGTTGAATCCATCGAGAAGCATGTGCCGCTTCCGAGTGAGTCGGCGATTGCAAGCAATCAAGTTGGTCAGGCGGTCGGGTTCTATTCCGTTTTCGGAGCCGTCACACCCGATGCCGCAAAGCCGTTCGCAACGAATGTATCGGGCTACGATAAGGACCCGACATCGTCGACCCTGGCCGCGTGGATGCGATTGGCAAGTAATATTCCCCGCGGCATTTTCCTGCCGGGTTACCGAACCGCCGCAGGTGGAGCACAATTGGGGGACGGTCGTGAATTATTTATGACACTCACTGCGCTACACGTGGCTGGCGTTCGGGATGTGGTGATCAGCCGCTGGCCGGTCGGCGGTGAGTCGACTTCAGTTCTCGCAAGGGAGTTTTTGCAAGAGTTGCCTTTTGAAGGTGTTGATCCATCTTGGCGACGTGCGATTCAAACCTTGCGGCGAACCATGCTTGTCCCCGAAACAGAACCGCTGTTGGGGGCTAAAGACCAAAAGCGAGATGAATTGACTGGTGGCCATCCCCTGTTTTGGTCGGGTTATATGATCGTTTCGCCATACTCAGCCCCAATAGATAAAGCACAACTAGATAAGGCACAACTAG
>DIUH01000371.1 GCA_002428205.1 Planctomycetaceae bacterium UBA6163 | reverse complement strand
CATCGTTGAATAGCTCTCGAAGCGATCCGATCGCATGAACTAATTCCGTACGGGAAATTGCGGGCTTTTCGTCAATAGCTTCAGAGCGCAGCATCGATTCCATCCGATTGCGAAGTGCGCGGTAAAACTCAATCCGCAACAGCCTAAAGCAATACCAGCTCTTTCAAAATCCCGAAAAAAACACAAAGTGAGTGCCATTGGGCGCTAGCCAAGGGCGCTGCCGGAGCGTTCGGAAAGGTTCTTGTGTGTTGTCAATCTCAAAATTTTGAAGATCACTTGATGCGGCTCTCCGTTTGAACGGCCTTCGTTTGTAGGGATGCGATTCAAACGCTGGTACTGAACAGTGCTATAGGAGTCATTCGGTTGAATGCTATTTACTATTCCCGCTTACACCCTTCTCAACCCGGCGCGGCGACAAGTGAGTGGCTGCCATCAGAATTTGCTCATTCATTCCTGCTTGCTTTAATGATTTGTAAGCGTGAATCGCGGCCGTGATGGACTGGCTAGCAGATTAACAGTACGAACACGTTTGTCTGGTTTGCCCTAGATCGGGCTTCAACCAGCCAGCCATCGTCCGCAGTCTTTTGCCGCCAGCGAATAAGTGCCTGCTGGTTCACCGCGCCGGACGCTGATCTGCTATAGTCGGCCTTTGGCGCAAGTTCTCTCACAAAGTTTCTTCGATGAACCACTTTTCCTCTCTCATCGCCAAACTCCTTGTTGGTGCTGTTGTTTTGGCGATGCCACCGGCGGGCCTGACGGCACAGGAGGTTGTTGTGCGCCCGCAGCCCATGCCAGGGCCGCTGGGTAACCCGCTGAAAGGCTGGTGTCCCTACACAAATGCGGGCGAGATTTACCAGCCATATTCGATGGTGTTTCAGTACGTTTCGTGGCGGGAGCTCGAGCCGGTCGAAGATGATTTCCGATTTGACGAATGGGAAAGGGGTTGGGACAGCGAGCTTGGCAAAGACAAACACGTTATCTTTCGCGTATTTGTCGATTACCCCTCAAAGCCCTCGGGGTTGCCCGACTGGCTGCGCCAATCTGGTGTTAAGGAAACCGCTTATAAAGACTACGGTGGCGGGAAGTCGCCCGATTATAACGATCCC
This sequence comes from Planctomycetaceae bacterium UBA6163, assembly GCA_002428205.1. Taxonomy (GTDB): domain Bacteria; phylum Planctomycetota; class Planctomycetia; order Pirellulales; family Pirellulaceae; genus UBA6163. The sequence goes on along the minus strand of DIUH01000371.1, from coordinate 6,331 downwards.
AAAATGGTGGCGGCTATGGAACGCTTCATTGCCGCTTTGGGAAAACGATACAACAATCATCCTCGCGTCGCGTTTGTTCAACTCGGTTTATTAGGTTTTTGGGGTGAATGGCATACGTACCCTCGCGACGAATTGTATGCGACCGCCGTAACAGAACGACGCGTTATCGATGCATACAGAAAGGCGTTTCCGGATAAGTCGTTAATGGTCCGCTACGCCAGAGATTACGCCGGAAAGCAGGATTGGATCGGCTTTCACGATGACATGTTTCCTGAAGACACTGACAACGGATTTGATTGGGGTTTTCTGGCCGGTGTGCGACGAGAGAACCGCATGGACAATTGGAAGATCGCCGTGGTCGGCGGCGAAATGGTTCCTGGCAAAGCTAGGCAGTGGCTCGGCACAGACTTTGACACAACGTGGGCGATGCTCAACCGAGCCCATTTCACCTGGATCGGTCCGTATTGCCCGGCGCTGACGAATCCAAAAGACGAGGCGTTTCGCCAGCGTAGCGAGGATTTGGTGCGTAAAATGGGTTACGAGTTTCAGATTACCGAATTGACGCATCCCGTAGAGGCAAAAGTTGGGCAGTCGGCTCGATTGTCATTGAAGGCGCAAAACACCGGAGTCGCACCATTCTATTATCCATGGTCCGTCGAATGGGCGTTGATCGATTCCAAGGGGAAAGTTGCCGCAACGCATAAGACCGATTGGGACATTCGCACTTGGCAACCCGGTGATTTTGTAGAAGTCGCTGATCTTTTGTTGAACGCACCGCCAGGCTACTATCGACTGGCAATTGGCATCCGTGACCCGTGGAAAAACCGGCCTGCTATTGCGTTTGCAAACGATTTGCCGGTTGCCGATGGTTGGACAATCTTGTCACAGATTCAAGTCGTACAATAATCGGCCCGCTGGCGTTCCGTTTCGTGACGCGATCGTTTGTCGCCAACAGCACTCGTTTGTACTCGCATAAGACGGCTTAGAATGTCGATTCCGTCCGAGATCGCGGGTTTAAAGTCGTCGGCATAAACTCAGGGCAAGTGCATGAATCTTGTAGAATTGGCACAGCGCATCAAGAACCTACGTCTGGAGAAACGCTTGACGCTAGAGGACGTTGCGGGGCGTGCCGGTCAGACTCGGAGTTGGCTCTCCAAGGTAGAGAACTTTCGTTTGACTCCCTCGTTGCCCGCACTGGCCGAGGTTGCTCGTGCTCTCGACGTGCCAATGGCAAAGCTGTTCGAGGGGCTCGATGAACGACCGACATTGGTGGTGGTTCGTGCTGGTGAACGCAAAGTGGTTTCGCGCGATCAGTCCAAGAAGAATACTTCCGTCTATGAATCGCTGGCACATAAGAACGCTTCGCGGTCGATGGATCCTTTCCTGATCACGATGCCGCCGGGGGCCGCCCGCGAAGAGGCCTTGCCGCACGCCGGCGAAGAGTTTCTTTTCGTCCAGAAAGGTACGGTGCAATTCCAATACGATGGAGAGATCGTCTCGCTGAAGTCAGGCGACAGTCTTTACTTTGATGCGACAATCCCTCACCGGTTGATCAATCAGAGCAAGAGCCCCGCCGCCGTGCTATGTGTCTTTCAGAACCCTCTGGGCTGAAGCCTCGTTCGATCAGCCGCAACATTGTTGACTTTAAGGAAACATTAAGGTACGCTCAGGCAACGGCTTCGGTTCCACGAGTTTGGTTCGATGTGCTTGATACCGTGTGTGCGTACCGACGAAGTCTTTCGTAAAGTTGAGGGCGACTAGTGTGATGAAAAGAACACGCCGAGAGTTCAATGTTGTGGCCGCTTCGATGCCGCTAGCATTGTCTCTTGGTCCATTGGGATTTGCGACTGCCGAGGCAGTTCAGGTTCAGGGCAATCGCGATACTGGCCCCATGGTCGGACACGTTTCAAGCGACTCTGCGCGACTTTGGTATCGACCGGGTGAAAAGCCGGGCCGATACGAACTGGTCATCCGCGACGAGGTAACGGACGATGTGGTGCAAAAACTTGAAGGATTCGCTGTCCCCGAGAAAGATTACTGCATTCACTGGCTCGCCAATAAGCTTAAGCCGTCGACCATGTATCGCTATGCGATCATGCATGACGGGCGGTCCGTCGTCGAAGGTGATGATCTGCATTTTCAGACTGCACCGTCCCCTGGCGCGCCAACGTCGGTCCGTCTCGCGTTTGGTTCGTGCGCTCACATGAAACCGATCAAGCTTTGGTCGGACATCGAGGCCGCACAAGTGAACGGTCTGGTGCTGCTTGGCGACACTCCCTACATCGACTCGACAAACCTTGCCACCGCTCGGGCCCGTCATCGTGAGTTTTTGTCGATCGCGCCGCTTGCTAAGTTGATTCGCCACACGCCGCTGTGGGGCACATGGGATGACCACGATTTTGGTGCAAACGATTCCCGAGGTACGCTTAAAGGCAAAGAGAACACGCGGCGTGCGTTGGTCGAATATCGCGCCAATGAGCAAGACGGTCACGACGACCAAGGCATCTATTCCAAGTTCTCTTATGGTCCCGTCGACGTGTGGTTGCTCGACACGCGTTGGTTTTCGAACACAGAACCGTCGCCGGTCGACCCAAGTAAGCCGACGCTGTTAGGAAAACGCCAATGGGAGTGGCTGCTCGGGTCGCTCAGCCAGTCAAAGGCGCCATTCAAATTGATCACATGCGGGATGATTTGGGACGACAAGGAAAACCGCGAAAGTGATGATTGGGGCACGTATCCCTACGAACGTGAGGCGTTGTTTCGCTACATCGGTGAGAAAAAGATCTCTGGTGTTGTGCTCGTCGGAGGCGATATTCACTGTTCAAGATTGTTAAAGTATAAGACCGAATCGGTTTGTGGTTATCCCATCTATCAATTCATCGTCTCGCCGATTCACGACAGTGTGATACCGTCGCTGAACATTCCTCATCCCGATCTCATCAAAGGTTCTGCGACGCCTCACGTATGGTTGAAGTTGGATGTCTACTCAACTCATGCTCCGGCGACTTTGCGAGCCGAGTGGGTACAGATGAATGGAATGGAAATGTGGTCGCTCGAAGTCGATTCAAGTGAACTGACCGCTCCAGCGTAACGAAGCCCGTCCATCAGCACATTTCAAGCCACGTTTGGCAACGATGCCAACGCCTCTTATGACCTATTTAAATACAATCCTTCGTCCCGGCGCACTTGACGAACTTGAAAGCGTTCTTGGCGACGACTTGTCTCCATCAATCCTGGCCGTCATTGACAAAACCGCCTATGTTCATTCGGGAGCATGCGCCAGGATCGAGGGCTTGCTCGCGCTTCGGCGCACACACGTGTTTACCGATTTCGAACCGAATCCGAAAATCGAAGATGTGCTTCGCGGGATCATGGTCTACAAATCATGTGCGCCTCAGATCATTTTGGCCATCGGTGGTGGGACGGCGATCGATACGGCCAAGTTGATCTCCTGCCTGGCTCACACCGACGCTCCGATCAACGTTGTGCAAGGACGTGACGTAACGCCGTCGCGACAAGCAAGGCTGATCGCGATTCCGACGACCGCGGGGACGGGAAGCGAGGCGACTCAGTTCGCGGTCGTCTATATCGATGGCCAAAAGTATTCGCTCGATCATTCGACATTGCTTCCCGACGTGGCAATCATCGATCCGAGCCTTATGCAATCGCTTCCCCCGGCGGTGACCGCCGCAACGGGACTGGATGCGCTTTGTCAGGCGATTGAGTCGATTTGGGCTGTGAACGCAAACGACGAATCGATCGAGTATGCTGATCAGGCGATCGAGTTGGCATACGGATCGCTCGCCGAAGCGACGCGTCATCCCACGCTTGAGACGCGCGGCGCGATGTGTCGTGCTTCGCATCTTGCTGGCCAAGCGATCAACATCACTCGCACGACCGCTTGTCATGCGCTGTCCTATGCGATCACATCGACTCATGGTATCCCCCACGGAATCGCCGTCGCCATGACGTTGATCCCGGTGCTGCGATTCAACGTCGCCGTTTGTGATGACGATTGCACCGACCCACGTGGCGCCGAAGCGGTGCGTAGTCGAATCGCTCGATTATTGAAGTCGCTCGGTGCGTTGACTGTTGACGACGCTTGCGACAAGCTGCAGCGATTACTGCAAGACATCGGTTGTCCCGTGTGCCTATCACACGCCGGCATCACATCGCCCAGCGCGGTCAGCGAGATCGTGCAGTCGGTGAACGTCCAGCGAATGTTGAATAACCCGCGCGTTACCACTCCTTCAATTCTGTCGGAAATCCTTCGATGGACTCCGGCAATCCCTGACTCTTCCCCTGACGATCCAGAGCATCAGCATGCCAGCAGTCTCCCGCACCACGTTAGTCATCTTTGATTGGGCCGGCACCACGGTCGACTTCGGATCTTGCGCCCCGGCACACGCGTTTCAGAATGTGTTCGCTGAGCGTGGCATCGCGCTATCGTCCGGCGTCGCTCGTGGCCCGATGGGTACCAACAAACGCGACCATTTGATCGAGATCCTCAGTACACCGGACGTCGCGGTGCATTGGAAAAGCCAGTTTGGTCGCGATTGGCAGACGAGCGACGTCGATGACTTGTATCACGCTTTCATCGAAATCCAACTGAAGACCATTGCCGATACAACGGTGCTGGTGCCAGGTCTACTGCAGACCGTTGCCCAATTGAATGAACGCGGCATTCACGTCGCGGGTACGACCGGTTACTTTCGCGCGGCCGCTGACGCAGTGCGCACTCGCGCCCAGGCCGCTGGCTTTTCGGTGTCGTTCAATGTGTGCGCCGATGATGTTCCCGAAGGCCGTCCCGCACCCTGGATGATTTATCGCGTGATGGAACACCTTGGCATCTATCCCGCCGCACACGTGATCAACATCGGAGACACGATTGCCGACATCCGTGCGGGCCTAGCCGCAGGTTGTTGGTCGGTCGGCGTGTGTGACAGCAGTAGTGAAACCGGTTTATCGCTGGAGCAGTTCAACTCGCTCGATGAAGCTGAGCGGACCAAGAAAGTGGAGGCATCGGCCAGAGCATTCCGCGACGCTGGTTGCCATGCGGTAGTGCGAACGATCAGCGACCTGCCTCGGCTGATCGACGCAATTGACGCTCAAACGGACCCCAACCCCACGCGACTCGACGCGTGGTATTGAGGCGTAAAGTGTTTGAAAATTAGTGGCGAAACCCTTTGTAAAGCTTCTTCGCCGCTCCGCGCGGTCAAACAGAGCCTAGTCGTCTCACTTCGAATCGATCCAATCAAATCATGAAAAAGGTTTCGATGATGGATATTGACATGAAAACGGTTAACCAAGTCAGCCGACGCAATTATTTAAAACTCGCCGCCACGCCTTTGATCGGCGGCCTTTCAACGATCATCGCCAATCAACCGCTATTGGCCGCTTCACCGCCAGCACCAAAATCAATCGCTGCGGTTGTCACGATTTACCGCCACGGTTCCCATTCAGATGTGATTCTCGGCAAAATCCTGGAGGGGTGGCTGCATGATCGCGGCCCGGGCCCAGCTCTCAAGCTCGCTTCGCTTTACGTCGATCAGTTCCCCAGTGATGACATAGCGCGTTCGATGTGCGCGAAGTATGGCGTGCCGATTTATGATTCGATCGAGCAGACGCTCACTCTTGGTGGTGATGCAATCGCGGTTGACGGCGTGATCAGCATTGGTGAACACGGCGATTATCCATTCAACGAAATCGGCCAACACCTTTATCCACGCAAGCGATTCTTCGCCGCGATCACCGATGCGATGGCAAAGCACGGCCGCGTCGTTCCGGTCTTTAACGATAAACATCTTGGACCGACTTGGGCCGATGCCAAATGGATGTACGATCGAGCCGTGCAGATGAAGATTCCGTTTATGGCCGGTTCATCGATGCCGGTCGGCTATCGTATCGGCAAGATCGACTTGCCATTGGGCGCCGAGATTGAATCTGTGGTAGGGATCGGCTACAGCGGCTTGGATATCTATGGCAGCCACGCGTTAGAATTTTTTCAATATTATGTCGAACGTCGCCAAGGCGCTGAACAGGGTGTGAAGTCGGTTCAGTGTTTAAGTGGACCCGAGATTTGGAAAGTGGTCGATTCGGGCCGTGTACCGCGCGACGCATTTGAAGCGGCGCTGGCGATCGTTCCCAAGCAGGGGCAGTTCAATCCTCGTCATGATGAAGACGCAAAACTGTTTTTGTTCGATTATGTGGACGGGTTTGTTGGTGCGGTGTTTATGCTCGGATGTGTCAATGGTACCGGCATCGGCCTGAAGTTGAAGGGAACAGGCAAACCTTTGGCGACTGCGTTTGATGAACGCAGCGAACCACGGTA
>DIUH01000313.1:351-3222 GCA_002428205.1 Planctomycetaceae bacterium UBA6163 | reverse complement strand
AAATGTTGTAAGAATGCTTTGTCATCTAATGATGGCGATTGAATCACACATTCAAAGCTTTCACCGGTCACCAAGCGTTTTGCCTGCCACACAACCGGCATCGGTTTGGTTCGCGACGTCGCCCGTTCGCCATGCAGCTGGCCCGGTTCGCGTTCACCATAAGCGACGACGATCCTGCTGAGGTCGCCGATCAATGCTCTGGGGATGTTTCTCGCACCGACCGTTCGCCGGGAATTGCTGCGCCAATTTGTCGACGTGCGGATCAATTGATCGTCGACCATCTTTTCGAACGCACCGACCAAGTCGTCCAGCGACCTTGTTTCGGGTTCGATCGCCCGCAGCGCCGCGACCGTCGCTTCGAGTGTCGACAAAGCGTATTCATTCGGTTCGCGGCGAATGCGATAATTTCCCGGCGACGATGGCTGCAGGCGGTATCGCGGCAGGGTTTGCAATCTCGGGATTTCTCGGAACAGCGATTTCGCGTGGTGCCACGTGCCGTCCAAAATGACCAATTGATCAGGCAATTCGCCGGGGGCGACCTCCGTCAACAAAATCGAATCGTCGCCGGGGTACAGCAGGCCCGCTCGGCGCGAAAGTTCGCACCGGTCAAACCGCTGGCCCAAGGCCGCGTTGTGATCGACCAGCAACCGACAATGACGCAGCGATTGAGCGACGATCCGCGCAGTGTTGAAGGGATGAAATCGCTCGCGACGGTGCTGAAGGATCCAAATCAGCGTGCGGTTGTCCACTCGCGGAATGGAGTCGCAAAAACAGAGGTCATGAGGGCGAAAGCATCGCAAACAGCGGCGATTGGCGACGTCGCGATCCAGGACGAGTGAGGCGTTGATGGGGCAGTGTCCGCGATTTGAGGCTGCGATCGTGATTAACGGTACCGGGTAGATTAACACTGATTCCGGTTGGTGGGCCACATCGAGGCCGACAAGATCGCGAATCCGGTCGGCAGCGATGGTGGGCCCGGCGGACATGCGATACACTTTTCGGAAAGAACGCAGTGGACGTCTGGACGGGTGTTACCTCGCTCGACGTGGCGACCATTTGACCAACAAATATCCGAATTTCAGTTTTCGACGGGGCGTGTGAGATGAGTGATGCGAAAGTGCGGGGCGTGGTCCACTTGATCGAGGAGACCAAAACGTACGGCCAAAAAGGGTTCCGCAAGCGCGTGGTTGTGCTGGAACAAGAAAAAGGCAGCTTCACCAACTATGTGCCGTTGGAGTTTACCCGTGACGCGTGCGATTCGGTCGACCAATTGCAGGTCGGTGACGAAATCGAAGCCGATTACATGCTCAACGGTCGCAAGTGGCAACGCGATTCACAGAGCGAAGTNNGAAGCATTTGATGAAGATGACGCACCGTTCTGATTGCGTTTGCTAGCGATCGTGCCAGCGGACAGCCCGGCCCGCTCGGCGTGCTAGTCCGCAACACACCGCTTTTTGCGGCCACGCCTATACGTTTAAGCGTCTTTTCTTAAACAGGTTCGCAAAAGTAACTTGGCAAAAAGCGCAAGACACTTTCCCTTGATTTCGCTGTTCCACACATCTTTTTTGACCCCCACGAGCTCGTCTCGTGGGTGAATCAGGTTTTAAAGCTAGACACCGAAGCCCTCCCAGCCACCGATTTTAACTTGTGCTCGCCGCTTGAAGCGGCGAGCACAAGTTGAAATCGTAATACTGCGCAGATTGCGGTTGTGTCTAGCATGCCAACCTCGGCTTCCTGCCAGACGAGCTGGCAGGGGAGCAATGCATGACGACTTGTGCAGTATACCCATGCCTTTCAGAGAGTCGGCCTCGCAGGGCCGGAGCGAGTCCTTAGCCCAGTCCCCCACGATGGATGCGACAATAAACCCCTTGTGCAAACCGCAATCAAAGGCCGATTCGGGTAACAGGTTGCTATCTCTGAGCCGAGAAAACTTATATAATGAGGGTGGCGGCGTTTTGAGAGCGTCGCGTTTCGGAAGCTCCTCATCATGACTTGCTCTCCCCCACCCCAACGCGTCGTGTTCCTACACCGCAGATTGTGACGATCCTGTTTCCCTGGTGTTCATCAACAGGGGCCAAACATCCGCGACAAAAGGTGTACTGTCATGAAAAATCCAAACGACTCAACCTTGTTGAACGCCGAAACCGGTATTGATCCCGCAGAAGATGGCGTTGCTAAGCAGGAAGCCTTATGCCTTCAGTCGCTGGCTCCGCTTTTGCAACAGTGGAACGACGAACACCAGGACCTTTCGCGCAGCATTCGCGAAACGACGTTATGGTTAGGGCAGGTCAGCCAACGCGGTATTCCGCGTTTTGGCGAACTTGCGGCAAGATTAAGCCTAATGCGTCAACGGATGAAGCAGCACTTTGATCGCGAAGAGGTGCTCGGTAACGACCTTCAACAGGCCTCGGATTGCCTCGAAGTTAAAACGACTCGTCGCCGCTCGGTCAACGACCATCAACACCTGACTCAGCGAATCGATGACCTGATCGCACGACTGAGTGAACTTGAGCCACCGTTTGATTCGTTCCAACAGGCGATTGATCAAGTCGGTTTGTTCGTAGATGCTTTTGAACAGCATGAAGAACAGGAGGCGCAGGGCCTTCAATGGCTAACCCATTACAACTCGGATCCTCGGAGAATGCCTCGATGAAAGCACTGATCGCAACNNCATTCGGGACCATTGGAAGTCCACATCCTGACCGTAATCTATATGCCGCCAGACGATTCCGGCGGGATGGCTTATGCTTGGTTGCCGGAGTTCATTCAAACCGAAGAGGCTCGCGCGAAAGAAGGATTCGAGAAAATCGCCTCCTACTTCGTGGGCGACGATGTGGTAACCAATCATATGATTTGCCACGGCCACGTCGG
>DIUH01000313.1:0-299 GCA_002428205.1 Planctomycetaceae bacterium UBA6163 | reverse complement strand
GTGCTGGCCGTCCGTTCCGACAAAGTGCCCGATACATCATCATCGCCGATGCGAGTGGTGATCGCTTATGACGGTTCGGAACCGGCGAAATTAGCGGTCGAGGAGTTCGTAAAGAGCTCATGGGGGCCGAAGTGTGATGTGCATTTGGTTCACGTCTTGCCGCAAGGTTCGATGTTCGCCCGCGCCACGTCGCAAGATATCGACTCCGCCCGCAAGGACGGCAAAGCGATGATCGAAGATGTGGCCCAGCGATTAAAGCCAGCGGTTTCGAACGTGGCAACGCATATCCTCGAAGGCGA
>DIUH01000247.1:1195-3897 GCA_002428205.1 Planctomycetaceae bacterium UBA6163 | reverse complement strand
CAGGAACGGACCGAAAAACTCGAAAGCGAGTTCGAAGCCAGCCGCAACGAACCGTTCAAGCCCGATACGCAAACGCTCGAAGGTGCTTGGGCGAATTATTACGGCGGCCAAGAACCCGAAGCTCACAACTGCGACACAACCTGCTCCGCGGAAACCATGGAGATGATGCTCGACGGGCTGACCCGTTTGCCCGAAGGTTTCTCGTCAAACAAAAAACTCAAGCGCCCGATGCAGCAGCGTCGCGCGATGGCAACCGGTAAGTCACCGCTCGATTGGGCTGCCGCAGAATTAGCCGCATTCGGTTCGATCCTCGTATCAGGCTTGCCGATTCGAATGACCGGTCAAGACGTCGAACGCGGCACATTCAGCCATCGACACGCCGTTTTGCACGAAACCAAAACTAACGCGACCTACACACCGCTGAATCACCTAACGCCCGATCAACGCAAGATCGAAATCGTCAACAGCCCGCTGTGCGAAGCTGGCGTGCTCGGGTTCGAATACGGTTATTCGCTCGATCACCCCGAAGGGATGGTCGTCTGGGAAGCACAATTCGGTGACTTCTGGAACGTCGCCCAAGTGATCGTCGACCAGTTTATCGCCAGTGCCGAAGACAAATGGAATCGGCTCAGCGGTTTGATCATGTTGTTGCCACACGGGTTCGAAGGCCAAGGCCCCGAACACTGCAGCGCTCGGATCGAACGATGGTTGATGATGTCGGCCGAACACAATATCCAAGTTGCTCAGCCGACGACGCCCGCGCAATACTTCCACTTGCTTCGCCGCCAAGTCCTTTCGCCGTGGCGAAAACCGCTCGTGGTGCTGACGCCCAAGAGCCTGCTGCGCCACCCGTCGGTGGTCAGCCCGATGTCGGAGTTCACCGGCGGACGGTTCCAAAAGATTTTAACCGACACCGAAATCTCCGGACCGCATGTCCAGCGCACGCTGCTCTGTACCGGCAAGGTTTATTACGACCTTGTTGAACTGCGTGCCGAACGAAAAATCGATTCTGTGCGCATCGTTCGCGTCGAACAACTCTACCCGCTTGAACCGAGCCTACTGATGGGAGCGCTTGATGGTGCCCCAGCAGGCAGCGAAGTGATGTGGGTACAAGAAGAACCGCTCAACATGGGCGCGTGGTCTTATATGAAATTGCATTTCGGTGATGTGATTTCCGAACGTTACAAGTTCACCAAAGCGACTCGAGCGGAATCGGCCAGCCCCAGCACCGGCAGCATGGCGGCCCACAAACTCGAACAGCGTGACCTATTAGAAGCGGCCTTCGAAGGGATAATTGGCGCGGCCGTCGAAACCGAAATCGATCAAGCCGCAACCGAAGCGGCCAGCGTCAAGTAAAGTGGGACAGGCTTCCTAGACTTTTTATGCTCCCCTGCCAGCTCGTCTGGCAGGAAGCCGAGGTTCGCAAGCTAGACGCAATCCGCACGACGCGATTCAAAAAATCTCATCAATGCGAACCCCGTCATGCTCCGCCCCCTAATCGCACTCTTATCATTCCTACTACTGCCGAACTGTCTCACCACTGGTAACGACGCCCTAATCAAAGACGTTCGCCAGGCAATGCTAAAATCGACTCGCTACTTTCATGGCGAAGTCGCAACCCAAGGCGGCTATCTCTACGAATACTCCGCCGACCTTAAAACACGACGAGGCGAAGGCGCCGCCAGCGAAACAGAAATCTGGGTCCAGCCGCCGGGCACACCGACCGTCGGCATGGCGTTCTTGGCCGCATACGAAGCGACCGGCGACCAGCTCTTTCTCGACGCCGCCAAAGACGCCGCCTACGCGCTGATCCATGGCCAGCTCCAATCCGGCGGCTGGACCGCCAGCATCGACTTCGATCCCGCCGGAAAACGAGTCGATCGATATCGCAACGGCAAAGGCAGGTCCAAAGGGAAAAACTACTCGACCCTTGACGACGACAAAACTCAAGCCGCACTCTGCTTTCTGATCAAGATCGACAAACTGCTCGGATTCAAAGACGCCAGTATCAACGAATCGGTCCAGATCGCGCTCGACGCGCTGCTCAAAGCCCAGTTCCCCAACGGCGGATTCCCCCAGGGATGGAAGGCCCCCGTAACCAAACAACCGATCATCGCCGCCTCGTTTCCAGACTATGACTGGCGCACCGAAAATCGGATCAAAGACTACTGGGATTACTACACCCTCAACGACGGCCTAGCCGGAACCGTTGTCCGCGCGCTCATCGCCGCTTATGAAACCTACGGCGACGACCGCTATCGTCAAGCCATGATACGCTTCGGCGACTTCCTATTGCTGGCCCAATTACCCCAGCCTCAACCCGCTTGGGCCCAGCAATACAACTTCGACATGCACCCGATGTGGGCACGAAAGTTCGAACCGCCCGCCGTTTCGGGTGCTGAATCGGTCGACGTCATCCACACGCTGCTAACAATCTACGAAGCGACCGGCGACGCCAAATATTTTGCAGCGACCGCCCCGGCGCTCCAGTGGCTCAAGCGATCGACGCTGCCCGACGGACAAATCGCACGATTCTATGAACTGCAAACCAACCGGCCGCTCTACTTTGTTCGCGACAGTTACGAACTGACCTACGACGACAGCAACCCTCCGACCCACTACTCGTTCAAAAGCAGACCAGGGATCGACAAGATCGAAAATCGGATCGCCCAGATCAAGGAAAGCGGCAAAACCAAGCCGTC
>DIUH01000247.1:435-1171 GCA_002428205.1 Planctomycetaceae bacterium UBA6163 | reverse complement strand
CGCTGTTCGGCAAGCGATCATCTCCAGCGCGACGTTCAGCAAAAACCTAACGCGACTGGCACAGTACGTTCAGGCCGCGGAGCGTGCGGAGGCCGCAGCGGAATCTGGCCGCTGAAGCCAGAACCGTGTTGACGCTGAAGCAAAATCGTGGGCAAGAAATAATTTTCTGAGGCGTTGACCTAACGTGTCACACCCCCGTGCGATCATTCTCGTGTGGCAAGCGATGGTGCTTGGCCCTTGAGCGACACTGACGAGGCCCCCGAATGAACGCGATACTACGACGAGCGATGCAGGACAGCGACAACTACGTCATTGAACTGGACTACACCGATTCCAAGGGGCAAACGACACGGCGCGTGATCAGCCCGATTCGTTTCCTGCCTGGCAATCGGCTGCTCGCGCTCTGTCTCTGCCGCGAGGCGCCGCGTCAATTCCACCTGAACCGCTGCAGCAACGTTCGGCTCGCCCGTGCCGAGCAGTTCATGATGCCGGTTGCCATGGCTGCGCTTTAAAAAAAGTTGCCAGATTTGCGGGCTTTCACCACAGCGATTCCCCCCAAGCCCGCTGTGGTGATCGCCCATGACCACTCCACCCCGCTCTTCTCAGCCGCTATCAATCCCCTTTTTTTCCTAAATTTCGGTGGATTAGAGGTGAACAAGATGGCTTCTGCTGCGCATAATAAACGTTGGATTCACGCCAGGCGTCCAATAAAGTCGGCTTTGGCCCCTTTAATGCA
>DIUH01000247.1:0-429 GCA_002428205.1 Planctomycetaceae bacterium UBA6163 | reverse complement strand
ATCGAAGTCATCAGTTTGGCCGAAGAAATTACCTGGCGGTACTTCAGGTTTTTTGGCAAAACTCCCAAACTGCAATGCAGTCCCGCCGACTATCCCTTCCAACCCTCCTAAAAGGCCCGCTTGAGGCAACAAGCGAAGTAAATCAACGAACGATTCGCATTGTGACGCTTGTTCCAATTCACTGCGTCGTAAGTTTGAATCTACGCTCTGCGATTGCGAGCCCGAGAAGAAACTCCCCACGAGTAGAATGAAATGATACTAACCCGAGAAACCGTTACATCTGCGTCGCAGCGTTCGATTGAATCGGCAGGTCACCCGCATCCGGCCGATTACCTCACTGATTCATTTGTGATCCGAGAAGTGCCTGTTGTGCTGACCGCATCTGAATCGATCAAGGCCCCCAATCAAGCCACTTTGCACTATTCGAAA
>DIUH01000352.1:2229-4737 GCA_002428205.1 Planctomycetaceae bacterium UBA6163 | reverse complement strand
ATTCTGGCGAATCCCACTACGGACGTACGTTCGCCTTTTGACGTGCGGTAGAATTGGCAAGCCTTTCTACTGGCTTTCAAGAAAAGTCTTGTATTCACCTGCTAAGTCGTTTTGCTGGCCGTCGTGAACTAGCGCTCCGAAGCGGAGTTGAAGCGACTGGCCTTTAGCGATTTCTACGGAGCTCTTTTGGCCCTGCTTCATCGCTTCACGTCCAAACGGATTGGCGACGAACACACCGTAGTCGCGGTTGTGCCACCAACTTTCACGAAAGTTCTTTTCGCCAGCCATCAGCATGATGCCACCGGCTTGCGGGCCGTTGCCTGAGTAATCACACCACCTGGCCGACTGGCCCCAGGTCTCTTTGGCGGTCTGCTTGCCCGCCGAACTGCGAATCAACCCGCCGTTCGTTTCGGTAAACGGCGTTGACACGCGGGCCCCAAAGCCCATCTCTTCCTGATCGCCGAAAACGAGCGGGCCTTGATCGGCGTGGAACGTCGCGTCCCAGACCAACAACCAACCACTGGGGCGACGCAGCAGCGTGAAAGCGTTTGTTAGTGAGCCGATCGTTTGGCCGCTGCCGGTTTTCAAACGGCACTCGTTAGAAAATGTCAGACGACCGTCTGCAATCTGGGGCTCCGATACGAACCGCACATGTTCCATGGCCGCTTTGTTGCGCCAGAAATCATGGCCGCTGATATCGCCGAACCCGAGCCAGATTCCCGGATGCATGGTGTCGTGGTCGAGCGCATCAACTCCCTTCACGGGTGGATGATTGCGCGTGACTTGCCGACCATCCGCCAGCCGGGCGCCTGCGAAGTACGGACGCAGGATCTTGTCGTCGCGAAAGACGAAATCGACGATTCTTTTTCCATCGAGCGAGATGCGCAGGCGATCCTTCTGCTGATCGATACCAAAACCGCTTGATGGCGGCTGCGAGTTGGATGCCGCCGCCGGGGTGCCAGAACCAACGGACGCGAGCGGCGTTTGCAGCGACATCAGAAACGTCGTCAAGTCAGCAACCTGCTGCGGCGTCAGATACTCTGACGTATCCGGCATGGCCGAAACCGGACTCGACTTTCGTTCTTCGATCGAGTCTTTTGGAATGTCAACTCGCTCGCCACTAGACTGACCTAGCGACAGCGACAAGCCGCTTTCTTCCAGCAGCACACCGGAATAGACGTTTCCTTCATCGGTGATCACGTTCACTTGTTTGAAGCCTTCGGTAATGACCGCGCTGGGTTCGACAATCGACTGCACAATGTGCCGCACATTGGCTCGCAATCCAATGCTACTTAGATTCGGACCGAAACCATTGGTGGCCTGATCGAGGCTATGACACTTCGCACACCCCGCGCCCTGCGAGTGCCGAAACAGCAACTCGCCGCGCTCTCGGTTTCCGCGATCCAGCAGGGCCAGCGACGCTTCGACGGTTGCTTTGGTCGGCTGTTTTTCCGGCGGCAACGGACTGATCGCAACGATGTAGTTTCCCTTGCCGCCCACACGGCCATCATCAGTGTTACCGCCAAGATGCATGGGGCCCGCAGCGAACGTTCGTTGGTAGAAAACAAACTTCGCACCCTCGTCGATCGCCGCAGTGAATGGTTCCTTCACAAAGTTCTTCCGCACCCAGTTGGGGGCTGCGTGCCGAGTGTCGATCCCAACCCACACGCGTACGGGCACGAGCGCTTCGGCGCTGAGCCAATGACCGCCGCGAGAGTTGTCGTCATTGTTGGCGGTTTGAATCAGATCGGCGCCTTCAAGCTCTGCTGGCACGTCCTTCAGTCGATAACCGCGATCCCCATAAGCCGGAGTGTTTTGTCTAAAACCGCCCGGTACGACATTATATTCCGCACCGTTCTTGACTTTGGTCCCTCGAACGGTTGCGATACCGGTTGGTATTGGAGCATCCGCAACGGCTCCAGCCGAAGCGGCTTGCAGTGAACGGCCCTCGATCTTGGGAGCGCTCTTGCCTCGCTTCTTCAACCCTAAGTTAGCGACTTCGCGCACNNTCAACAGTTCACGCAGTTGACTTGTCGAAGTCAGCGCACGCAAGGCTTGCCATTCGGCATAGAAAATTGTTGAGTCGGACTCATTCTTGATCGCATTGAGCAACTCGGGAACGAGCAATGTTTGGCGAGTCTCATGGACCGCTTGAACGGCAGCGAAACGGACGCGTGGTTGAGGATGCTGGAGCGAGATTCGCAAACCATCCGCCAGGCGCTCGCTCTGAGCGAGTTGTTTTGCGCGATGGGCAAGGATTCTCACCGATTGAACCTGCAGATTCAGCGAGGCTTTGGAATCCGCTTGCAGCGTGCTGGATAGAAACTCGGCGAGCGACTCAGCAACCGGCATCCGTCCCACCGCCCAGACGGTCCAGGTTTCTTGATTCTCGGTCAGCTTGCCTTGAGCTAAATGCTTCAAGAGTTGTGAGTGTACATTCTTATCGTCAGTACCTCGCTGAACCAAAGCGTCCTGAGCGTTGATCCGTCGCACGGGCAACGTCGAGTC
>DIUH01000352.1:768-2147 GCA_002428205.1 Planctomycetaceae bacterium UBA6163 | reverse complement strand
GGATTCGCCAGAATTCCCCTTTCCGGCGGGACTTTCCGCGGGACTTCTGGCGAAGTCCACTACGTTTGGTGGTCCCTGCTTCCAGGCAACGCGATAGATTCGCCCTTCGTTGGTGAGTTCCCCGTCCTTCCATTCGGCCCCGTAACCGCTGCTCCAGCCAAGCACCCACAGCGCGCCATCGGGCCCAAACTCCATGTCAGTGGGACGAAACAGCGACGATCCACCTTCGATAAACGGTGTGAATCCACCGCCAACGGGCCGCATTAATGCACCGTCCCACTCGGGTCGCCAGACGAAAGTTGTTTTTCGCAACCAGTCATTGATCAGGAACGCACCACGATACTCGGGCGGAAACTGCGGCGACTGGCAGAAGACGACCCCTGTCCCCGAGCCTTCAAACAGCGGGCCGCTGACCGGAGCGGTCGGCGCGTGCGGATCGGTTCCCCAATGGCTGCTCCAGGGATGGTTCCAACCGAAATGCGCGCCGAAGAAGGGCATGATCACCCGATCGCCGCCCACTTGATCGTTGTCGGTGCCGAGCCAATTGAAGCCACTGTCAAGCGTGATGTCCCAAGGATTGCGCATGCCGCGGGCAACGATCTCCAGATTGTGACCGCCGTCATCGCATCGCAGCACGCCGCCATCGAGTCCCCAATCATCAGCGGGATCGTGATAAGCGCGGCGGTAACTGTCTTTGTTGAACGTCACTGGAGTCGGGAAGTCGGGCACATCGGCCGGCGCGGTAACTCCCGCCAAATCTCGAAACGGTTTTGGCGCAAAGCGGCCCGGTTGATTAAGCCCCTTGGAGTTTCCTTTGCTCATGTACAGCTTGCCGTCAGGGGCCCAGTTCAGACCATGTAGTCCGTGTTCCAGATTACCCAGATCGGTGTAAACCTTGATGTACTCATCAGCCTCGTCATCGCCGTCGAGATCACGAACGATGGTAAGATCGGGGGCGTTGGCGATCCACAAGTCGTGACCGTGCCATGCCAGTCCTTGGATGGCGTTGAATCCGGTGGCGAACTCTTTGGTCGTATCCGCCTTGCCGTCGCCATTGGTATCGAGAAACAGCACGACGCTATCGCCAGGAGTGTCCGGTTTCGGATTGCGATACTGCGGCCCCATGCCGACGAACAATCGTCCCCGCTCGTCAAACGCCATCGAGCAAGGTTGCCTGACCAGTGGTTCGCTGGCAAACAGCGTGACTTCGAACTCCGCTGGGACTTTGGGCAGCGCTTGCAGATCCGACGCCTTGTCTTCGAACTGGGCCCAGGCCAAAGGCGCGTATCCCAGATGGATTAACACCCAACAGTAAACGAGACTAAAGCGAAGACGTTTCATTGAAAAACCTTGTAGTGCCATCCTAAAAGTAGTGGACT
>DIUH01000352.1:0-655 GCA_002428205.1 Planctomycetaceae bacterium UBA6163 | reverse complement strand
GAATTCTGGCGAATCCCACTACGTTTGACCGTTGATCAAGCCATTCGCGCGGAGCCATGCGAAAGCTCGGTTAAATCGAGTCCAATAGTCTGCTGCAAATGGCTTTAGCTCGGGATAACCTGGGACTAAACAACCAGTAAACGGATATTTTACATATTCGTCGATTCCGACAAGTCCTGCACGTTCTGGGTTTCTGGCGATGTACTCGCAAGTTGCCACAAAAGCAAATTCCTGGCGCTCCTCATCACGCAACACATGATCATACGGTTGATCCTGTAATTCGAATCCGATCTGCTTCAGAGACTCGTTGCACCGTGTCCTCAGGTGCCTCATGGCAAGCTTTTGATTTGACCATTCCAGGATTCCCATCCACATCAAGTGAATATGGTCAGGCATGAAACAAAAGATTGGGGATGCGATTGCATAGCGAAATTGGGAGTGAGTTAATAGTTCACGAAAGTGGTAGTAGAACTTCGCGCTCAACCATCCAGTGCGGCGATCACGAATGTTCAAAGTCCAGTGAACGACGGCACATCCACAATAGGCTGAATCCGGTAGTCGATGAAGGTGATCTCGTTTGGATGATTGATTCATAGCTCAACCGCTCATCAGGAAAAGCAACCAAGAACCTGTAGTGGACTTCGCCAGAAGTCCC
>DIUH01000077.1 GCA_002428205.1 Planctomycetaceae bacterium UBA6163 | reverse complement strand
ACGGGCTGTGTTAGGACGGGCTGTGCTAGGTGGGGTTCCCCTGGTTGGGGTTGGGCTGTTGAGTAGACGACCTTGGCGAAGAGTTGGGCGAGGAATACTGGAAATGATCAATCCGATGGTGGGAACTTTCGATTTCCCTGTTGCAGATCGACCGGTTCAATTAAAATGCTGGCGGTCCCATAGCCCGCTGACTCCTCACCCCTCCTCTGAGGCACCTGCCGTGAACTTTCCCTGCCCCCGGATTTATCCGCCGAATTCTAGCCGTCGATTCGCTGCGTTTCTGATCCTAACGTTCCTTGCAATCGTGAACCTGCCAATGGCTTTCGCAGAAACGATCGGTCGCGTCGAGCGGCTGGACGAGACGCTGGACACCTACGTCGCGGCCGATTCGAAAATCGAAGTGCTGGCCAGCGGTTTCACTTGGACCGAAGGGCCGGTCTGGGTCGCTGATGATGCTGGCGGCCATTTGTTGTTTACCGACATCCCACGCAACAGCATTTTTCGCTGGACCGCGGCTCGCGGGATTGAATTGTTCATGAAGCCGAGCGGATACACGGGCGTTTCGTTTTATGGGCTCGAACCAGGAGCCAACGGTTTGGCGCTCGATGGCCAAGGGCGTTTGGTGATGTGTGAACATGGCGATCGCCGCGTTTCGGTGCTGACCCCGGGTGGCGGAAAGATGACGCTTGTCGATTCATTCGAAGGCAAGCGGCTGAACAGCCCCAACGATCTTTGTTTCGATTCAGTCGGTTCGATCTACTTCACCGATCCGCCCTATGGTTTGCCCCAGCGAGCGGACGATCCTCGCCGCGAGCTCGATTTTTGCGGCGTTTATCGGCTTGATCCTGATCGCAAACTGACCCTGTTGACCAAACAATTGGCACGGCCCAACGGTATCGGTTTGTCTCCAGACCAGAAAACGCTGTACGTCGCCCAGAGTGATCCCGAGCTGCCGATTTGGGTTTCGTTTCCGATCAAGGATGACAAAACGTTGGGCGAGATGAAGACGCTGCACAATGCCAAGGCGGCGATGTCGGAGTTTCCCGGATTGCCAGACGGGTTGGCGGTGGCAAAGGATGGGACGATCTTCGGCAGCGGTCCAGGCGGCATCTATGTGCTGAAGCCCGAAGGGAAATTGATCGGTCGGATCATTACGGGCGAGCGAACCAGCAATTGCTGCTTGTCGCCCGGCGGCGATTGGCTGTACATGACCGTGGATAGCCGTCTGTGCCGAATCGCGCTGAAGCCGCTATGATCGGCGGCGGTGAACCCATGACATTGTTCGTGCGTCCTAATACGGGCGGGGTTTTCCCTTGTCCGATTGGGACGCCTATACTCTTGGGCAGAGTTCAAATCACCTTAATTTGTTGCAGGAGCACCCGCCGAAACCGTGCATGACGAAAAACGAGGCGAAAGCGTCGCGAGCGAAAGAAGTATTCTCGTTCGTGTCGTGTTTCCCGACCAACCGTTGGAGGACGATCCGCTTGAAGAACTGTATCGGTTGGCGACAACCGCAGGGACCGAGGTCGTCGAGGAGATGGTCCAGCGAAGAAGTGTCCCGGATAAGACGACGTTTTTCGGTAAAGGAAAAGTCGCCGAGCTGAAACAGATGGTCGAACAGACGTCGGCCAATGTCGTGATCGTCGACAACAACCTCAGCCCGGCCCAGACACGCAATCTTGAACGTGCTGTCGGTACGAAAGTGATCGACCGGACCGAGTTGATTCTCGATATCTTTGCCGCCGGTGCTCGGACTTACGAAGCGCGTTTGGCGGTCGAGTTGGCCCAGCTTGAGTATTCACTGCCGCGGCTGAAGCGGATGTGGACGCACTTGTCGCGACAAACGATGGGCGTCGGCAGCCGTGGTCCGGGTGAAAAGCAATTGGAAACCGACCGTCGGTTGGCGCTGAAGCGGATTCACGACCTGAAGGAAGAGCTGACCAAGGTGGAAAACCGCCGCGAGCGACAGGTTGCCGCGCGTGACGGATTGGCAACCGTTTCGCTGGTCGGTTACACCAACGCGGGCAAAAGCACGCTGATGAACGCGTTGACTGGGGCTGGCGTCGAAGCCGCCGACCGGCTGTTCGCGACGCTCGACACTCGCACACGGCGCTGGGAGTTGAAGGGCTGGGGGACAGTGCTGCTGAGCGACACGGTCGGTTTCATTCGCGATTTGCCTCACGGATTGGTGGCCAGTTTTAAAGCGACGCTCGAAGAGACTCGCCAAGCTCAATTGTTGTTGCACGTTGCTGACGCCAGCAGTCCCGTTGTGTTCGACCAGATCGCCTCGGTTTACGCGGTGTTGAAAGAGCTGGGGATCGACGAAAAAGACATGTTGTTGGTGTTGAACAAAATCGACGCCATCACATCGCCAGCGGTGCTCAATCGTGTGCTCGATCGTTATCCCAACGCGATTCCGGTCAGTGCCAAGAGCGGCAAGGGGCTGGTGCCATTGTGCGAAGCGGTCGGCCAAGCGCTGGGCGAAAGTTTCTTGGATCTGTTGGTCGACGTCGACACCTCGGACGGCAAGTTGATGGCCCATTTGGCGTCACAGGGCGAGATCTTGTCGAAATCGTTTACCGAGTCGTGTGTGACGATTCACGTGCGTCTGCCCGCAGCCGGTTTCGGAATGGTACGCGAGCGGGCGCTGGCGATTCGCAACGCCGGCAGCGACGCGCGTGGCGATCACCTGAAGACGCTTTACACGGGGCCGTCAGAGTTCGATGGAAATTCGTCGCCGATGAGCGGGGCCAGCGATGCTGCGGGCGAAGTGGCGTAACGGCGATGAAGTTCCAGGTTGACGGTGCGGTCGCGATTGTCACGGGAGCGTCCAGCGGGATCGGCTGGCACCTGTGCCGGCAATTGGTTCAGGGTGGTGCGGTGGTGATTGCGGTGGCGCGGCGCGAGCAGCGGTTGTTGCAACTTCGCGAAGAGATTGCCAACGACAGCGATCGGTTTCAGTTCGTCGTCGGCGATGTGACTGATGCGGCGGTGCGCGGGCGTGCGATGGAGCTTGCCAACCGGCTTGGCGATGGGCGGTTGGATTTGATCGTCAACAACGCGGGGGTTGGCGCGATTGGTCCGTTTGAACTCGCCAGCGAAGAACGTTTGCGACGGATCATGGAAGTCAATTTCTTTGCCCCATGCGAGTGGACGCGGGCGGCGCTACCGCTGTTGCATCGAGGTCGAAACAGCGTGATTTGCAACGTTTCGAGCGTGCTGGGGCATCGTGCTGTGCCGGACAAGAGTGAGTACTGTGCCAGCAAGTTTGCGTTGCACGGTTGGTCGGATTCGCTGCGGGCGGAATTGGCCAGCAGCGGGATTCAGGTGACGTTGGTCAGTCCGAGTACCACGAGCAGCGAGTTTTTCGACTCGGTGATTGATACTCAGGCGGGGGTGAAGTCGAAGAGTGTGGGTAGCTGGACGCCGGAGCGAGTGGCGCGATCGACACTTGCGGCGATTGTGGCGCGGCGCAGCGAAGTGATTTTAAGTTTGGGCGGCAAGGCGCTGGTGTACGCCGATCGCATCGCCCCGTCGCTAGTGAATTTTGTGGTTCAAAGGTAGCAGGCACTCTCCGAGTGCCGTCAGCCAAGGTAGCAGGCA
>DIUH01000425.1:1665-3297 GCA_002428205.1 Planctomycetaceae bacterium UBA6163 | reverse complement strand
GCTGTTTCAAAATCAGCGACCGTACAGCCCATGACTTCACGCATCACGTCCAGCGGAGGTGAGCAGGCGATACGCGTTGAAGCGCGTAAGCCCCCCGCTCCATCAGGCTCGCCTCGCTTCCAAGGTTTCCGGATGGAGCCAGCGGCCACATCGACAGCGGCTTGCCACTGGTCAACCGAGAGGTTGGGATCAAGCCAGATGTCGAGATCGCCCTCCTCCCAATCGATCCCATGCAACCGAAGTGCGCCCGAGCCGATAATGAGATAGCGATGCTGGAACCTGGCGAGCACGTCTTCCACCGAAATCATCCGAACTTCCTCAATGTTGGATTCACGTGAGCGACTGCCGAATCAATCTCTTCCACGGTCGGTTCGATGCCCAGGAACGCGATCAGCGAGTGGATTTCGGTCTCGGGATCCTCCGTTAACTTGGCGAAGTCAATCCGGTGAACGGGCACATCGGGGTGCTGCCGGATGAACGATTCCCGGTGATTGAGTAGCGACCGCTGCAAAGCCTCGCATGAGCTATCACCGGCCGCGAACCATTGACCTGGGTGCCGCTTACTGCGGTCTTGAAGCGATCGAATCGAGGCTTCGATCGGGCGATCCACAGCGATGATGCGAAGCGATTCACCGAGGGCGTCGTACAAATGGCTGGCAAACCGACACAGATGCGGGTACTTTCCGCCAGCGACGGTTCGATCACGGATCGCTTCGGCTTTGCGGGCCACAATCCAAGCCTTCAGTTGTTTGGTAAGTTGACCGTCGGAAATCTTGGGATCGGTTGCCGGGAAACGCATCGCCTTTTCACAGAGTTGGGCCAGGCCGATCGCTTCACCTCCTCCGGTTGCTTCATAGCCACCGAGTTCATTGCCCATGTGAACACCAAGATGATGCATGATCATCGCCACGCAACTAGTGCCACTGCGATGCGGTCCAAGTACCGCGAAGAACGGCGCGTCGCTGTGATCGGCGTTCTTGGCATCATTGAAGAATCGGGTCTGCGTCCACTTGCGACCGCAGATGTTTGATTTTGTTGGCAATTGGCCAACGAGCCAACGATCGGGTGTGTAGACCGGAATCGATTCCTTCTCGACGTTCTTGCCTTGAACCAGCGCTTCGTAACGTCGCTGGGTCAAGCGGCCCATATGGTGATCGATGTGATGCTTCAGGTGCCAATCGTTCCAGTTCAGGTGACGATAGAGCGCCTTCATCGTCGCGCGACCACGCACCATGAATGCGTGCGTGCGATTGACGTTGTACGGCCGATAAACATGGTCGCTGATACGTTTGGGCGGATGTTTGGCGGCGTAAAGGTGTTGGCCACCGAGATATGCCAAGCCCCAATCCTCCGGCAACTCGCGGACGTAAGCATCGAGCTTTTCGATAAAATCGGGAACGAAACCGGCGTCGTCCTCAAAGACCACATACGAGTCGATGCCCTCCAGCAGACACTTTTCAAGAATCAGCAGGTGCGAACGGTAGCAGCCCCAGGCACCATTTCCGGCCCTCCATTGTTCGGGCGTCGATAGCTTGCGTCCATCGATGGCGGCGAAGCGTTCTACTTCCGGGAAGGGCCAAGGTTGTGGCAATTGCTGCATCCATTCCCGCAGTCGATCGTCGCGGCGATCGA
>DIUH01000425.1:0-1574 GCA_002428205.1 Planctomycetaceae bacterium UBA6163 | reverse complement strand
GACGGATGGCGGTGAGTACGAGAGATTTCGCGATGGTTCTTGTAAACTTTCCATGGGGCAATCCTCTTAATTGGGCTTCTTCCAATAGCCACTCAATGATGGTGTCGAGATTCTTACGGCATCCTTCCACGCCCCAATCATTCATGGTCTCGGCGCGGGTTTCACACTTGCACTTGTCGCTGGGCCTAGCGAACCAGGCGAGCATTTTGCGAAGTTCGCTGCCTGGGCCAGGCTTATAGGCCGCGATCCGCAGCGTTGTCGGTTCTTCCTGGTCGGGCAGGTAGCTTTGCAGCAGAGTTTTGAGCTCGTCGACGTCCTGGTTGCGGCGACGTTTATTGACGATGGCCATGCCGATCGTCACGAGATTGACAGCCTGTGGGTTGGCACACTCCGAGCAAGCGAGGCAACCGGTCGACGACGCCTGCACGGCGCAATCGGCTAAATGACTGGCGACCTGGCAGCGGTTGTCGTTGGTAAGATTCGGACAGTGAATCATGCTGCGCTCCCTGGTGGAAACGGCAAGCGATGTCGCAATCGGCCGATGTGCTTGAAGCGATAATGATCAGCGAGCAACTCGAGTGACCTGCGATTTTCGTCTTGGGTCCAGCGCGTCGGGTGGCAATGATGATAGAACAGCCGATCGGCCAGATAGGTTGCGCGGATTTGGCGTTTCAGGAAGTGGAGAGGCAACCAGTAATCCCAACCCGGCTTCCCGATTAAGAACCAATCGAGTTTGGGTAGGTTCGCCGTGATTTGGGGTGTGAGATAAAACACATCAAAGCCCCAGCGTTCTCGTCTTACCTGCCCCTGACGCACATTGTTACGGATTCCGACAATCGCATGGTCGCCGAGAATCTGGCTCGTCAAATCTTCCTGTTCACCCGTGATAATGATGTCAGAGTTAATGAGCAGGATGGGCTGGTTTAGGATGTTCGCGACTCGTGCAAGATTCCAAACTCGTTGTCTGCCATTGGCTTGTGGGTCTCCTGGCGATTCGATCCACTGCGAAACCATCGGGTAAAGGACACGAAGCCGGGATACTTCGTGACTGGTGTTTACCGAGACGACCGTAAGACCGAATCGCTGCCAGGACTCGAGCGCGAGTGATTGCCGCTGTAGGTCGCGAGGTTGTGGAGATAATGAGGTGACCGCGACGAAATTGGAAATCGGCTCGTAGATGCCTGGCCGGGTCGCAGGCTGATATATGGCGGGTTGTGCCAGATCGAAGTTGATCATGCTGCCACCTCCACGACTTCACCGTCGTAGCCGCCAGATCCACCAGGAGGCTCGCCGGCATCGAGACAATCTGAATCCAGCAATTGCCAACCACAGGACCAGATCCATGTTGTGTGACATGGTTCGCTGGTGCTGCTTTCTGAGATCGGTGGTTCGCTCGGCGGTTCGCTATCGGAGTGGCTTACACTCGGGCGATCGGAATCGCTTGTCGATGGGATCTGCGAGTCACTGACGGACGGAGTTTGTGAGTCACTGACGGACGGAGTTTGTGATTCACTGGTTGATGGCGATGAGTCGCTGGCGGATCCACTGGCGGAGACGCTTTGCGAGCCACTTGC
>DIUH01000397.1:3950-4078 GCA_002428205.1 Planctomycetaceae bacterium UBA6163 | reverse complement strand
GAGAAAATCTGGTGCATGTGCTTTACAGTCACAATGATTTTGTGACCATTCGATAGACTGTGAATTGATTGTCGTTGATTGCTCCGCAATCAGAACGTTTTGTTTGTCGTTGATTGCTCCGCAATCAT
>DIUH01000397.1:0-3940 GCA_002428205.1 Planctomycetaceae bacterium UBA6163 | reverse complement strand
GAGCGAAAGGCGACTATCATAAAACTTAAGATTAAAATTCCGCGTTCAACCCTGAGACATCATGAACGACTATCCATGTGGCCGCGTCCAGCGACGTTCCTTCCTGGCAGATATGGGAATGGGATTTACGGGATTAGCGCTCGGTGCGATGCTTCACCGCGACGGTATCGTATCGGCGTCAGAGTCACCGCGATTACCTGGCAATCTATCGCAGATCGCGCCAAAAGCGAAAAGTGTGATTTGGTACTTCATGCTCGGTGGCACAAGCCACCTAGAGAGCTTTGACCCCAAACCGGCATTGAATGAACACGCCGGAAAAACCGTCGATGAATCGCCCTATCGATCGGCCGTTTTTGATTCACCCTTCTATCGCAAGAATGTCCGCGATTTCGCCGGCACGCCGCGCGATTTGATGCCTAAGATTTACCCGCTGCAGGTCGGGTATCAGAAGCGTGGTGAAAGCGGTATCGAGGTCAGTGATTGGTGGCCCGAGGTAGGCGGTTGTATCGATGACTTGGCAGTCGTCCGTTCGATGTGGACGACCGACAACGACCATGCCGCACAACTGCAATTTCATACCGGTCGCCATATTTTTGATGGCTTCCATCCGTCGATCGGCTCCTGGGTGCATTATGCGCTCGGATCATTGAACGATAACTTGCCGCAATTTGTGGTGATGGGTGGTGGGCCTGGCGATTGCTGTGGCGGCGTGGGGGCGCATGGTGCCAGTTATCTCGGCCCCGAACACGCTGGCGTTGCGATGTCACTTGACCCCAGCAATCCGCTCGCGTTCGGTTCACCGGGAGCCAGCGTGACCTTGGCCGAGCGGCGTCAGCAATTGGATTTGCTGGGCAAGTTGAATCAGTTGGCGGGCGTTGAGTATCCGGAAGACGCGGCGATGCGAGCGAGAATCAAAAGTTATGAACTTGCGGCGCGGATGCAGATGTCGGTGCCTGAAGTGGTTCGCTTGAACGATGAAAGCGTCGAGACCGAGCGGCTGTATGGGCTCGATGACGCTGCAACCAAGACGGTGGGGCGTTACAGTTTGGCGGCGCGGCGTTTGGTGCAACGCGGTGTGCGGTTCGTGCAAATCTATGATGACGGTTGGGATGCGCATAGCGGGTTACAAAAGAATCATTCGACACGTTGCAAAGCCGTTGACAAGCCGATCGCGGGTTTAATTAAAGACTTGAAGCGTCAAGGAATGCTGGACGAAACACTGGTGGTTTGGGCGACCGAGTTTGGACGGACTCCGGGCGCGGAAAGGAGTGACGGTCGCGATCATCATCCCTACGGGTTCTCCGTATGGATGGCTGGCGGAGGGCTCAAGGGTGGCGTGGTACACGGCGCGACGGACGAGCTTGGGTTCCACGCTGTCGAAAATCGCCACTACGTCACGGACATCCATGCGACCGTGCTGCATCAATTGGGCATCGACCCGAGAGCCATTGAAGTCCCCGGCCACAAACGACTGGAGATCGATTTCGGAAAGCCGATTACTGGGATCATTGCTTAGATTCTGAAGCGATTGTTTGTTAGAATGTAGAGCCCACCGCCTGCGGTCGAACGCGATTGGCGGAAAATGAGTCGCTATTCTACAGAACACATCATGAATCTTATTCTGCTTCCTATTGCAGTTTTCCTGCTCGCCTGCAGCGTTACCCTGGCGGCCGAAAGCCGGCCTCCAAACATCGTGATCGTCTTTGTCGATGATCTCGGCTATGGCGATATCGGCCCCTTTGGCGCGACGAAACAGCGGACACCTCATTTGGATCGGATGGCGGATGAGGGGATGAAGTTAACGTCGTTTTATGCCGCGCCGGTCTGTTCGGTGTCACGTGCGCAATTATTGACCGGGTGCTATGGAGCGCGAGTCTCCGTGCCGGGTGTTTATTTTCCCGGTAATCGTAACGGTTTGAATCCGGACGAGTCGACGATAGCGGAGCGGCTGAAATTGCAGGGCTATCGGACGATGTGCATCGGAAAGTGGCACGTCGGGGATCAACCAGAGTTTCTGCCAACCAATCAAGGGTTCGACCATTACTTTGGCATTCCGTACTCGAACGATATGCAGCGTGTGTCTGCGGAAACCGGCCAACGCGTGGTACCACTGCTGCGTGATGGCAAGGTCGCAGAATTGCTGACCGACGACCAGCAAAGCCGCATCATCGAGCGTTATACCAATGAAGCGATGAAATTCATTACGGCGAATCAAGACACCCCGTTCTTATTATACTATCCGCACACCGCTGTTCACACGCCGATCTGGCCAGGCGAAGCCTTTCGAGGGAAGTCGAACAATGGACGATTCGGCGACTGGGTTGAAGAAGTCGACTGGAGTGTCGGACAATTGCTTGACAAATTAGTAGAGCTGAAGATTGCGGGCAACACGCTTGTGATCTTTACTAGCGACAACGGGCCGTGGTTAAGCAAGGGTTCCGATGGCGGCAGTTCGGGGCCGCTTAGAGGAGGCAAAGGTAGTACGTGGGAAGGTGGCGTGCGAGTGCCGACGATCGCCTGGTGGCCCGGCAAAATCAATCCTGGAAGCGTATGCGATACCATTGCCGGGACAATTGATTTGTTGCCGACAGCGGTTTCGTTGGCTGGGGCGTTGTTACCCGCGGAACCTGAGATCGATGGACGTGATATCTCACCTTTGTTGTTCGGCCAGACGACGAAAGCGTCTCGGGAAGCCCATTACTACTTTGCCGGCTATAACTTACAGGCCGTCCGTCAGGGACCTTGGAAATTGGCTATCAAGCCACAGCCCGAGGCGATGGGACAAAGCACGCTTGCCGATGCGCGAGATGACGGTCCGCGATTGTACAACTTGGAAAAAGAAATCGGTGAGAGGACTAACGTCGCGGACCAGCATCCCGACGTGGTTGCGAGTCTGCAAAGCCTGATTGCTGACATGAATAGGCAGATCGGCGGAATATCGCCAACCGCTCGGCGGCCGGCTGGAAGTGTCGCAGAACCACGCGACCTATATCCAATGATTGAAAATCAAACGCGCCCGAAGAAGCCAAAGGCGATGTCGCCACGGCATTGGCAGCATCTGCCAAACGGCGCGGCGTTGGTTACCTCACAGGCGCCTCAGGTTGGTGGAAGGGCTTTCAAAATCGTTTTGAAGGTCACAACCAACCAACCTGATGCGATGATACTCGCACACGGCGGAAGGATCGCCGGTTATGCGATTTTCATCCAAGATGGCCGAGTCCATTTTTTGGTACGAAACGGTGGCGGAGAGGAGTTCACACAAGTTGTTGTGTCAGAGCCCTTTGTCGGCGAAGCAAGCATCATGGCCGAGCTTGCATCCGATGGCAGCATGAAATTGCAAGTCGATGATATTCACGTAACCGGAAAATCCGCTACCGTAATCAAAGCACAGCCCCAGGAAGATTTTTGCCTTGGTCATGACAACGGCAATCCCGTCACGCCCAAGGATGACTACCCAAGGCTTATCGGTACGCTTACCGAACTGGAGATTATAATCGAATGATCATGCCGCTGTTTTGATGCATCGCGTTTATAGGAGTTCAACGTGAGATCAATGATCGCTGCTGGCATGAGATTCTTCGTCATCACTTTCGGACGGGTCGAGCCCTTGCATTCGTTCCCAGTCGGCCATTGTGATGATGACGTCACGAGCTTGGCTGCCGTTGTATTGTCCGACGATTCCGTCTTCGGCCATATAATCGATCAACCGAGCGGCGCGGCCGTAGCCGATCCCCAAGCAGCGTTGCAACAGCGACACACTGCCGCGGCCTTCGCGAACGACAACTTCGATCGCGCTTTCATATAACTCGTCACGTTTCTTTAAATTGCCAGCGGCAATTGGCGCATTTTCACCTTCAGCGGATTCGACCTTCAAGTTCATCAGTTCACCGACGAAGTTCTGTTCGCCGGTACTGCAATGGTCGACGACGCGATCGATTTC
>DIUH01000290.1:4797-5796 GCA_002428205.1 Planctomycetaceae bacterium UBA6163 | reverse complement strand
CGCGCATACATCTCGTTCGCTTCGGCATACTTAACGCGGAAATTGCGCCAGAAGCCGCCCCGCACGAACGGCCGCAAATCTTCCCAGCGTGGATGTTTTTCAATCTCGTGGGTGACTTCATCGAACGCTTCTTGGCGGGGTGTTGGCAGCGACCACTGGGTCATCTCACGATAGCTGCAGTCGGGCAAATAGACTTTATCGACTGGCGGTGTACGACGAATGCTTTCGGCAAGCGTGATCGTATTGAGCCAGCCCGCGTTTGCGGTCAAAGCTTCGAAGAACGAACGCAACCATCCGTTGCGATAAACATGATCTTTGGTATCAGGCCAAGTGCCAAACTTTTCGCCGTCGTCACCGAACGTCAGAACGGCGCCAGGATGCGATTGGGCGAATTGCCAACAGTGGTCGATCGTGTCCTGGACGGGAGCGAACGGGATGGTGTAACGCAAATGTTCCGATCCGGGAAAGACTCGCAGTGTCGCTCCGTCTTCTTCGGTCAAATAGTATCCGGTCAATTGTTGATCGGTGATTCCGGCGGCGCGGAAGTGGAAATCATCCAGGACCGTATAGCCGATTCCTGCGGCGACCATATCGGCGGCCATGTTTGATTCCCAAACGCGTTCGGGCGTCCACATGCCGATGACGTTGGCGCCCAGGGTCCGTTGCAACCAAGTGGAATAGGAACGGATTTGTCCGATCCGGTCTCGACGAGGCAGCATCGTCATGATCGGTTCGTAGTGTGGGCCACCGATGATTTCGATTCGCCCGGCGTCAACCAATAAACGCAACCGGTCGATGTATTCGGGGTGGCGCTGCGCCATCCACATCATCAACGGC
Organism: Planctomycetaceae bacterium UBA6163; assembly: GCA_002428205.1. Lineage (GTDB taxonomy): Bacteria > Planctomycetota > Planctomycetia > Pirellulales > Pirellulaceae > UBA6163. Next base: position 4,959 of record DIUH01000290.1, on the reverse strand, counting down.
CCGCTGGTATGTAACGAAATCGATAATGATTCGAAAGGTTCAAAGACATCCAAAAACGGCAGATAACTGTCTTGATAGGCTTGTTCAAAGACTCCGTCGAAGTTGCCAATCGGTTGGTGGTTATGCAGTACCAGGCAGAGGTTTACCGATGGCGTCATGACG
>DIUH01000290.1:3561-4727 GCA_002428205.1 Planctomycetaceae bacterium UBA6163 | reverse complement strand
TCTTTGAAGAGTAAGAGGCGTGTAATGGGGCTTACGCGGCCCTAAATGTCGGTTGCATCGCTAGCGAAGCGGGTTTTCTTCCATCGCGATCGCTCGCAATTGGCTAGCGGCGACTTCCGGCAGGGTCGGATTAATCATCGTATCACAACTCCACTCAAAACCGGCGATCTGAGTCAATCGAGGAAAGAGTTCGAATGACCAGTGGAAGGCGTGTGGATCGGACATCAGCGGTGGACGGGTGTTGAACAAATAGTTGTAGGCGACTTCGGGAAAGAGGGTCTTCAACCAGCCAACGCTGCGACGAATCAAACGGGCCAGTTCGTCCAGTTCCTGGTCATTTAAGTCTTCAAAGCGATCGGTGTGGCGACGAGTGGTGATGCGCAACAACATCGGCAGGTGGCTGGCATAGGGGCAATAGGCGACCAACGAATCGGTGACGGCAACGATTCGGCGTTTGGACTTCAGTTCGGCGCGCAGGACATCGCACTGTAAACAGCAACCGGTACGTGCGTGATGCAACCGCATGCGATCACAAATCGTGCGAACCGACAGCGGCAAATCGCTCAGCGCGATCAATTGGCTGTGAGGATGGTGAAGCGAAGCGCCAGCCGCCGGGCCAGCGTTCTTGAACAGGGAGACGTACTGGATCGACTGTCGCGATGACCAGTGTTGCAATCGTCCCTGGTAGACTTTTAACAGCGAGATGACTCGATTGAGGTCCAGGTCGGCGATCGAGGCATAGTGGTCGGGTGATTCGATAAAGACTTCGTGGCCGCCGATCGTCCGTCGGCTGCGAAAGAGCGGCGATTCGCGGCCTTCGCTTGATCGATCCAGGGCGCATCGATGCGTCAATTCGGCCAGTTGTTGCTCGGGATAAATCTCCGTTATCAATGAACCGGCCGCGTCGACAGGCAATTCGCCGCACAACGCGTCGACCGCGGGAAACTTGTTGGGAATCACACGGATTCCCCAACCCGGTCCGCTTTCACCGTTTTGGCCCGGTTCGTCGCTGATTACAACCACTGGCGGCGGCGTCTGTTCTTCGTTGCCCTCGCAAAACGGACAACCTTCGGACGTATGGGCCGGCAACGAATGCGTTACATACTCATTGGGGCGGTTGTTGCGGTGTGCCGCGAACAGCGTCCAGCGACCAGAAATCGGGTCCA
>DIUH01000290.1:0-3489 GCA_002428205.1 Planctomycetaceae bacterium UBA6163 | reverse complement strand
CGGCTTACGACGGATCAACGTGCCATCACTTTGGGACGCGGAATTGGCATTGCTCGTTGGTCGTCTCATGGCGATTCCGGTCGCGTGAGTGTCGGTTAATTACCCGTCGACGCGTTCGGGGCGGTGCCAGTCGCCGCATCGTAAGACGCGTGGCTCCCCATTGCGAAGACGCAAAATGCAAAGGTCATTTTGTAAGGCGGTTTTCTGTCGCTGTTATGTTGAAGCAAATCAAATGCCTGGAAAGCGATACCAATGTAAGGCAATTCACCGGCAATGAAGGTTTGCTTTATGGAACCATCTGGGTACGAACACTGACATTACCGTGTGTGGTTGTCCGCCATACAGCAGGACCCCCAAACGGATCGATCCGCCTATCGATTTTCCGGCATCGTACACGGCAATGAGCACGTTGCGGTCTAGGAATCGGAGATTTTTAGCCGTTTTTCTTGCTGTGAAACGAACCGAAAATGACGCCTAATTGGAGGCCAAACGGTTAAGGGGGGATGAATCAACGTAAAGCTTCTCGTACTGCGAAGCGACATGCCGCCAAGACCAATCTTGTCGCATCCCGGTTTCGACAATTTTTCCCCAAGTTTCTTTCTCATGATGGCGAATTCTTAGCGCTTCACCCAGCACTTGGTCGAGTTGATCGGCCGTGAACTCCGACACGTGGAAACCGGTGGCGACACCCTTGATGAGATTCTCCGGCGTGGCATCCACAACCGTGTCGACTAAGCCACCGGTCGCGGTCACGACCGGAACGGTGCCGTAGCGCAGGCTGTAGAGTTGATTCAAGCCGCAGGGCTCGTAGCGGCTGGGCATTAAGAAAATATCTGCGGCGGCTTCGATTCGGTGTGCAAGCGCGTCAGAAAATGCGAGCCGTAAGCCAAATTGTCCCGGGTTTTGCTGGGCCAATTCGGCCAGGGCGACGTGATAACGCTTTTCCCCAGTGCCAAGAATCGCCCACTGCACCGGGCGATTTTCGAGCAAATGGCGGCCGAGAACTTCAATGATCAAGTCCCATCCCTTTTGATCAGCCAGACGTCCCACCAAACCGATCAACGGAACGTCGGATGCCAAATCCAGTCCGAACTCTTCTTGCAATCGTCGTTTCTGGATCGCCTTGCCATGCTGCCAAGTCGCGACGTCATAATTGCCAACCGCCAGCGGTTTTGGTTGCCGGTCAGCCGATTCTTGGTCGGGCGTCGGTGGCGATGCGGTGCCGTTTTGTGCCAGTTGCAAGAAACGATCGGTCGCCGGGTTCCAAGCGGTATCGTCGATCCCGTTGGTGATGCCGAACAAAACCTCGCTGCGAGCACGCAACAGCGGATCGAGCCCGCAACCATGCAGTGGCGTTTGTATTTCTTCGGCGTAAGTGGGGCTGACCGTGGTCAGGCGATCGGCAAATTGGATTCCCGCTTTCAAGAAATTGATGCCGCCATAGAACTCCAGTTCCTGAGGATTGAAGTGCTGCCAATCGAGTCCGGTAAGCGGAAAATCCCAGTGCCAAAATTGTCCCTGGTACGCCAGGTTGTGGATGGTGAATACCGATCGAGCGTGTTGCATCCAAGGGTGCGATTCAAATCCAAGCGCCATGTAGGCCGGGACAAGTCCGGTTTGCCAATCGTTGCAGTGGACAATGTCAACGTGCTTCTGGGTGCGTGAAATAGCCAGCAAGGCGGCGCGACAGAAAAACGCGAACCGTTCACAGTTGTCGCTGTAATCGCCGCCAGCATCACCGTACAAGCCAGGACGATCATAAAATTGGGGTTGGTCGATGAAATAAACCGAGGCGGTCCCTGGTCGTGTCTGGCCATCGGCAACCACCCCCGGCAAATCGGCCGTCAACAGGCGGGCGCCGACGATGCGCCCACGGATCTCAACGGCAAAGCTGAGATCGGTCTGCCGGATCGGGATACCCGAAGCGTAAATGGATGCGAACGCCGGCATGATTAAGCACACGTTGTGGCCACGGCTTGCCAGTGTTGCCGGCAACGCACCACAGACGTCGCCCAGGCCTCCCGTTTTTGCAAACGGAACCGCTTCGGTCGAAAGAAAGACAATGTCCAAGAGCGTCGCCTTCATTGCTGTGGATCAAGTTGCCCGCCTAGCATCCGAAATGGAAGCCATAGGCGAACCGACAGTCTACCTTAAGAAACATGCACTTTGGATCCATCACCGCCCAGTGCATTGTTGCGCAGAGTGATCCACGCCGGCGTTTGAGGTTCGCTTGGTGAGGATCAGTGGAAAAATTCCAGCCGTATCGTCAGCAAGATTTAGCGATCAACCGGGGATCAGCGTTTTCGCGAATGGTCCGGGACGCTGGGCCAGCAAGCGTCTGGCATGCATGTCACAACGGACGCACAACCGATCGCGTTTGTCGGCCAGCCATTGAATCGCCCGATCGGATTGTTGGGCGTCAATTTGCGTGGGCGTAAGTTGCCCAATCCGAATAATCAGTTCGTCGTAATCGTGTAACTTGCCAAGGGTTTTGCCAAGCCGCGCCCATTCTTCGGCGGCGATCGTCGTTGCCGGATCGTCGCCGCACAGAGGGACGGTCAAGCTGAGGTACTTGACCCATTTGCGCAATTCATGCCACCGCTCGATCTCATGCTCAGCCACCGCTCGTGCATGCAACTTGCGAGCTTTCTTAAAAATCCGCTGCAACCCTTTTCGGACGCACCGGTTGCCTTGTGAATCCGATTCGCAGTCGACGCGCAGGTCGTTCCAGCGTTGTCGGTCCTGTTTCCACGTTTGTGCGACAACCTCACGCGAGGTCGCCCGATCGCTGGCCGTCGCCTCCAACAGCGGCGCCTGGGTGTCGGAGATCGCCTTCAACGCGTCAGCCAGACTCGATTGCAGTTTCGGCTTTTTCGCCTTCGCGACCAGCTTGCCGAGCAGTTTCACCATGACATGGTGGTCTCGAGCGGCTCCGAAGCTTGCCGACGCGTCTCGCAGTTGCTTGGTCGCCGATCGAACCTGCGACTTACCCACCAGCGGATACAGCAATTCCCAATACGCACGCAAACGCTTGGTTTGGACCCGCAGGGTGTGAATCCCTTCGTCAGTGATCTCGCTGCGGTCGTCCAAGATTGCGCCGGCCTGGTTATGGCAGACATGCGCCGCGTCAAGGATTTTGGTGGTCAGTTGTAATTCCATCGGTGCAGATTACCAAAACGTCGATGAACGTAGGGGTGGCCACTTGCTTTAAAGTGCCGCCAGCAAATCGCGAACCGTCGATTGGGCCGCAATCGCCACAGCCGCGTGAAATGCTGTTGCTGGTGGACGAGCTTCCGCCTGACGGGTGATTTCGCGGTGACAACGACTTCGGTTACGTTCTGTCACCTCCAACGACAATCCATCCGAGTCGAAAAGGTTCAGGCGGTAGTCGAGCGTAGCCGAAGTCGCTTTAGAATGCTGAGTGCACCGTAGTAACACAAGTTTTGAAAAATATGTTTCTCACCCAGGTCAATTATAAGGTAGGTTTCA
>DIUH01000269.1:9361-10409 GCA_002428205.1 Planctomycetaceae bacterium UBA6163 | reverse complement strand
GCGGCTAATCGCGCCACCCGCGAACATCGCTTGTGGGAACTTTATCTGATCACGCACGCTGATGTAGCACCTTCGCGAGTCGATCATGACGCCGAACGGATCGAACATGTTCTTGAACCAGAGATGATTGCCGAACTGGAACTATTGTTGCCGGAATCGAGCGCTCGGTTTCAGGTACCAGATTGTCCACATTCGCAAGCGGACCTGATCACAGGTGCCGCATCGCCAGAGAATGGCCATTGGCGAGGTGTGCGATGAACGCCGCAAACGATTGGCTTTGGGAACTCGACGGCTGGATCGTTCTAGCCGGAATCTTATGCGCTGTATCGGCTTCGTTGGTCGGTAATTTTCTAGTGCTGAGAAAAACCAGCATGCTGGGCGACGCGATCAGCCATGCCGTGTTGCCTGGCCTGGCGGCCGCTTTTCTGATCACCGGCAGTCGACACAGTCTGCCAATGTTTATCGGTGCCGCGCTGGTCGGAATCCTGACCGCGGCGATGACGCAATGGATTCGTGATTCGGGGAAAGTTGACGAGGGGGCATCGATGGGGGTGGTGTTCACTTCCTTATTCGCGCTGGGCCTGGTCATGATCGTTCGCGCCGCTGATACCGTCGACCTCGATCCCGGCTGTGTGCTTTACGGAGCCATTGAACTGACACCGCTGGATACGATTCCGATCGGTTCGCTGGAGGTGCCACGTGTGATCATCACACTCGGTGTGGTTACGCTGATTAATCTCGCTTTCGTAATCGCATTCTTCAAAGAACTGCGGCTGACGTCGTTCGACACGTTCTTTGCCGACACGGTCGGATTCGCGTCGCGTCGCGTTCATTACCTATTGATGACTTTGGTGGCCGTCACTGCGGTGGCAAGCTTTGAAAGCGTAGGCAACATCCTGGTTGTGGCGATGTTTATCGTCCCGCCCGCAGCAGCCCGACTGCTGACCGATCGGCTTGCGGTAATGATTTTCATTAGCGCCGTTTTGGGTGCGGTTTCCGCCGTGGTTGGGCACTGGAGCGCGGTAGCGCTACCAAGAATGATCGGATA
>DIUH01000269.1:4234-9351 GCA_002428205.1 Planctomycetaceae bacterium UBA6163 | reverse complement strand
GGGCTGCGGCTCGAGCTATCGATCTTGCGAGATGACATTCTGGCATTTCTTTTCCGATTGCAGGAACGCGCCCCCAATACTTTCGCGTCGCACGATCAAATCAGCAAAAGCCTGCGAGCGAACCTGTTGCTGACTCGGTTAATCTTGAGTCGCGAACGTCATCGCGGCCATTTAGTGTATGGCGAATCAGGGTATCGACTGTCGTCGACCGGCAACCAATCCGCGATCAATTTGGTTCGGGCCCACCGGTTGTGGGAACAGTATCTTGTCGATCAAACAGGGATGGACAACGACAGGATTCATGACCACGCCGAACGGTTCGAGCATATCGCCAATAAACAAATTCGCGACGACCTCGAACGCGAGACTCAGTATCCCGAGTCCGATCCGCACGGCAGTCCGATCCCCAAAGAAAGCGAATAGCCGCTCTGGATGTCGATATGATGTTTTGCTGCTGATGCAGAAACGAATGCCTAGCCTGAGTCTTTAGGACAATCGACGGATCATTAACGATCAGACCAGCATTTCATGGATTACGTGTCCATGAACATCGGTCAGCCGACGGTCGATACTGTTGTGCCGGACGCTTAATCGCGTGTGGTCAATTCCCAATAAATGCAACATCGTGGCGTGAATATCATAAACGGTTGTCGGACGCGAACGATCCAGCGGCTTGTATCCCCATTGGTCGCTTTCACCGAACGTGCCACCTTTGATTCCTCCGCCACACATCCAATTGGTGAAGACAAACGGATTGTGATCTCGCCCTTTGCTGCCCTGTGAACATGGCATACGGCCGAACTCGGTAGTCCACAAGATCAACGTGTCGTCCAGCATACCACGCTGCTTTAAGTCAGCAATTAAGCCCGCGGCGCCGGTCGCCATGCCAAGGGACAGTGGCTCATGATCCCGCTGGACGTCTTCATGGCTGTCCCAATTTCGTCGCGGAAAACCGTTGTCGTTACCGCTCCAGATCTGGATGAATCGGACTCCGCGTTCCAGCAAACGACGCGCGATCAGACACTTTCGCCCAAAGAACTCCTGTTCGGCGCGCACGTTAATCGTTGAATCATCAACACCGGGGCCATCGGGCGATAAACCATAAAGATCTTTGATCGATTGTGGTTCGGACGATACATCCAGTGCGTCGCTGGCGCTCAATTGCATCGCCGCAGCCAGTTGATAACTTCGCACACGAGCCATCAATCGATCGTCGCCGATCCGCTCCGATGCGTGTTGTTGGTTCAATTGCGCCAGCGCCGCCAAACCCGCACGATCATTCTCACGGGTGATAAAGTCGCTTGTCGGTGCATGCAGGTTTGCGATCGGGTCGGAACTGCCAGGGCGAATCACGGTCCCTTGGTGTTCAGCCGACAAAAATGAATTAGCCCAGTTTTTCGCACCGTTGGAGGCGAGCCCACGGTGATCGGGCAGGACGACAAAGCTCGGTAGGTTATCGCTCTCACTGCCCAGTGCGTAACTGACCCATGCACCTGCACTGGGGAAACCCGGTAGTTGAAAGCCTGTGGTCTGCAGGAGTGTTCCTTGGCTGTGCACTCCCGTCTTACCGACCACGTTATGTACAAACGCAATGTCATCGACCACGTTGCCAAGCGGCGCAACGATCTCGCTGAGCATTTTTCCAGATTGGCCGTAAGGTTTAAACTTCCACGGACTGGCGAAGCAGGCTCCTGGGCTGCTTTGAAACAGCTCGACCGATTCGCCCGGATCCCACGGTTGGCCATTCTGTTTTTCTAACAACGGCTTGTAGTCGAACATGTCGACATGGCTGGCTGCACCCGCCATAAATAACTGCACCACCCGTTTCACTTTGGGCGGATGATGCAGCACCTGGTCGGTCGCGATTGCTTGGTCTTGACGCAGCAATTCCCCAAGGGCGATTCCGGCGAATCCTGATAGTAGAAAATTACGTCGGTCCATGAAACTAATCCAAATAAACGAATGCATTCATGTTGAAGATAACTCGGGCTAAGCTTGCAGCGCCGTGGTCTCGTAAATGTTGTTCAAGCACGTGTCGCTCGCTGTCACTGGGAAATCGTCCCAGCGATGTTTGACAAGCAAACCCGATCGGATCGGATTGCTGGACAATCCTGTCGGCGAACGCCTTCGACATCGCTTCGACCAGTCGGTGGTTCCACTGAGTTAAAGCTTGCAGAGCCGTAGTCGATTCATCCCGTGCGGCAACGCTTTGCGAAGGATCTGCGCAATCCAGAGCCGTCAAAAACGGGTGTGGTTGCGATCGAACGATGAAACGATAGATAGTGCGACGATGCGATTGGGGGTCATCGGGGTCGTGCAGGTGATATTGATAATGAGGCGAGTGCTGTGGTTTTTCGATGACGAAATCTTTAAAGCTCGGGCCGCCACGATTATCCAAGTTTAACTTTCCGCTGACTGCCAAGACCGAGTCACGATACTCTTCGGCGGTCAATCGACGTCGATCCGAACGCCAATAGAAAAGATTGTCGCCATCGATCGTTCCGTTGTTTTCGTCGTGCGTGCTCGACCGCTTGTACGCATCGCTGGTTACCAACAATCGCACGAGCGTTTTGAGTGAATGCCGGGGATCATCGCGCAGGCGAGACGCAAGATAATCGAGCAACTCTGGATGCGTCGGTTCCATCCCCATGCGGCCAAAGTCATTGGGCGTACCGACGATCGGTTTGCCGAACGTCCATTGCCAAACGCGATTAGCGATACTGCGCCAGAACAGCGGATTGTCATTGCTGGTCATCGCCTTGGCAAAACTCGCCCTTGCCGCGGATTCGTCGATCGTCACGATGTCACCTGAAACCGCGTCAGCAGAAACTTCATTCTTCTCTGCTGCCACCGGGAACGCATCTTGAGCACTGGGCCAGATCGGCGGCATTCCTGCCGCCATCAATTCGCCGGGATTGGCGACATCGCCACGAGGCAAATGGGCGATTGAGCGAGACTTTCCTTGTGTGGCGATGAATTGCCCGGCGGACTCGAATCGAACCGCGGCGGAATAGACCAGTGGGCCAACCGGAAAAGACTTTAGTTCCGCTTCCATTACCTTCATCTCGTCGGCGATCTGCGTTAATCGCTTGGCAACATCGTCGGTACGAAACTCACGTTCAATAGCTGACCGTTTCTCACGTAAAGCAGCCAATTCTTCCCGCAAGCCAGGGTCGTCTAACTCACGATAATAGACGCCATCGACAACATTCTTCATGCCCCAGCGTGGCCCTTGTTCAATGCTGTCGGACGACGAAACCGCTGCCCCCAAGGCGACGTTTTGTTGGTTCGACGCGGCGATCGCTTCGATCTCACCTAGGGCGAATATGTAGTCATTGCTGCGTGTCGCCAATTTGGTGGCGGTCACACGAATAGCGCCGACCTCTTCGCCATCGATATTCAAGACTGCGTCGCGTTTGCCGGGATTGGGCAGATCGTCCTGCGTGCCATCGAAAACGACTCGCACGTTCTGCTTGAAATCGTTGTCTTGCGAAATTTCAACACGATATCGAATCGGAAATCCGAATCCGGCACCGATGCCTGCATAACGATCGAACGCCGGGACCAGACGAATGGTTGACAGTTTCTGTGGCGAGCCCAAGTTAACCTGCACCCACTTCACCGCCGAATCGCTACCGCTGATTTGGCTGTGCCAACCGAATGCCGGGTTTTGTTCTGTGGTCGCCATCTTGACCAATTGGTCGATTCGTTGATCAATGTCGCCGCCGCGCTGCTTGATCGATTCGGCGATCCCACGCTCGACCGCATCTCGCTCGGTACGCAATGTCGCCAAGCGCTTACTCAATTCCTCTCGCTGGATCTCCTGCGTTGGCGTTAAGCCGGAATAGGGCCTATCGGCACGATCGACCGCGGAAAAAATCGCGTGCAGTCTGTAATAATCTTCTGATAAGACAGGATCAAACTTATGATGATGACACTGGGCACACTGAACCGTCGTGCTCGCGAAAACGTTATAGACCGCTGAAATCATCTCGTCGCGGTCGAGGTGTTTGGCGATTCGTCCGTCGAGCTTCCTTTCGCCGACTTCGACGTGACCGATAAAATCCCACGGACCAGCGGCAAGAAAGCCTAGTCCGATGACTCCGTCGGACGTTCCCGGAAAGAGGGCATCACCGGCGATCTGTTCCTGGACAAATCGGTCATAAGGTTTGTCAGCATTCAACGATGCGATCACATAATCGCGGTAGGGCCACGCGTTTGGGCGCGGTTTATCTTTGTCGTATCCGTGTGTTTCGGCATAACGAGCGACGTCCAACCAATGCTGGCCCCATTTTTCACCAAATGATTCGGACGTCAATAATTCGTCTACCATCGCCTCATGACCACTCGCTTTGTAATCAGCAAACTGTTTGGCCGTCGGTGGCAATCCGGTCAGATCAAAGACCAAGCGACGAAGCAAAACGTCGTCGCCTGCTGGGGCATTTAAAACCAACCCCTTCTCATTTGCCTTTGCCTGAATGAACGCATCTACCGGATTACGTTTATCGTCGCTAGCCATCACAGACAACATTTCGGTCGCTGGTGCAAGCGGTTTCAGACTCCACCAATCGAGATCACGAACGGGACGATCGACCAACAACCGTCCTTCTGGCCACTTTGCTCCGTCGGCTACCCAAGCTTTCAAAATCTCAACTTGATCGGGTGTCAGCGGTTTTGCATCCTTCGGCATCGCAGGGTTGGGACCGGAGACCTGGTCGACCAGGAGACTTGCCTCGACATCTCCGACCACGATCGTTTCGCCAAGGTCCGCAGCGGTATCCAGACGGACATCACCCTTCGCCGAATCGGCCGAGTGGCAAGAGATGCAACGAGACTCCAAAATCGGCGCGACGTCTCGTTCGAAATCGACCGCACTGGCTACCGCAGCCCAACCGATTTGAACACAGCATATGAGGATTATGCAAACGGCTCTTATCATCATAAAACTCCGTCCAAAAACAGGCTCAGGGGACAAGCGGCTTGACGGCCAACTTCGTTACGGCGTCGATCGGATAAACCGCATTGTATCGCCCCAATTTCTCAACCATCCTGGTCATCATTTTGTGAAGTTCCGCGGGATGGCTGGCCGCAAGATCGTTCGATTCCGATGGATCATC
>DIUH01000269.1:0-4206 GCA_002428205.1 Planctomycetaceae bacterium UBA6163 | reverse complement strand
CTGGTCCAATAATCACTGCGGTGCGGTGCGTGGGGAAAGTGCATGAGAAAACTGGAATCATGCGACTCATCGCTCGCCCCTGAGAACAGATTCCTTAACGAGCCACCATCAATAGGGTGATCTTTGGGAGCGTCACATCGTGCCACCGATAGTACTGTCGAAAAGATGTCACAAACATTCGCTGGCTGGTTCTGCACGGTTCCCGCGGCGATGGGGACTTGTTGTTGACACTCAACCTGCTGGTCCCGTTTTGCCCAAGTGGCGATAAACGGAATGCGCATCCCGCCTTCATAATGCGATCCCTTCTTCCCTCGCAGCGGTGCCGCACAAGCGATCGCGTGCTGGTGGCCTAGCGGAGCATCCGAGCCGTTGTCGCCCAAGAAGATGATAAGCGTTTCTTCGGCAATTCCGAGTTCATCCAGATGGTCCAATATTTGGCCCAGTGAATGGTCCATGCCTTCGACCAGCGTTGCGAAAGCCTTAGCCGGATTCGGTTTGTCGCTTTGGGCATAATTGGCGGCGAAACGGGGGTCGGATTCGAAGGGGGCATGAACCGCATAATGGGCCAGGTGCAAGAAAAACGGCTTGTTGTCGTCCACCGCGTTGGTGATCTGTGCCTTTGACTCTTGTGTCAGCGCGTCGGTCAAGAACGTTTCGGTCCCGTGATACTTCTGCAAATGCGGTACGGCATTATGTTTGCGTTTTCCGATCGCACCGTAATTATTTTGGGCATAATAACTGCCGGGGGCACCGAACGAAGCGCCTGCGATATTGACGTCGAAACCGAGTGTTGCGGGATCTTCGCCTGCGGTATCGCGTGGCGCGAAGTGAGCTTTACCGACGTGAATCGTTCGATAGCCCTTGCCTTTTAACAAACTCGCCAGCGTCACGTCACCAGGCTTTAGACCAGCCCAATTCCACTGAGGCGGCCCCTGCGGCCCGGCGTTGTTCTGGTCGGGGTTGATCCAAGTGGTTGTACGGTGCCGCGCCGCGTTTTGACCTGTCATCAACGAGATTCTCGTTGGCGAACAAACGCTCATCGCGGAAAACTGATTGAATCGTATACCGGACGCTGCCAACCGTTCCATATTGGGCGTTCGGTAGAAATCATTCAGCGGATGGCGACCGATCACACCGTTTTCAGTTTCTAGGAACGGTACCGAGGTATCCATGATCCCCATATCATCGACCAAGAAAACGATAATGTTGGGATCGGTCGCGGCGGTAGCGTTTGAGGTGCTACCCGCGATCGACATCCAGAGCATTAGGATCAGGCAACGGGCCAGCATGTGTTTTGGGAAACACTTTGCCATCGTTTGTTCTCGCGAAGGTGGGAATAAAGGCGGGAAGTTTGTCCAACAACCGGTCGGCGCTGGAATCGGATGAGTGGTTTAGGGTAACCGATTGAACCAGATCGGCAATTCCGATTGACGATTACACCGCTTGAAACGGCTGTTTCCATTGTATCACTGTTGCGGCGATCTTGGTTGACTTTTCCGGTTCCGGTGGCATTTTTGTTTACGGGGTTTATGCGGCAAGGCCGATCGATCTTGGGTGTAGAGGGCGAACATCGGGAGGATGAACGCTGGGTTCGAATCGGGCGAGGATTGCCGCCAAAAACAATTACAATCGCCGCGAGACTATTCCCGTGACAAAACACATTCCATCTTATCTGCGTCTGCATTCGGGATCAAAGAATCCAGCCGAGTCGATATCGCACCTGACCATCGATCCCGTATCGCGTTTCTGGCAGGCGTACACATCTGCGACGGGCTGGCGGATTGATCAAGCGCATGGTCGCGTTCGTGGTCGGGTGAATCGGTCGGTGGTGAATCCTGTCCTTGTCGGTGCTTCGCACGCATCGGCAGAGGAAGCCTCCGGGTTGTCGCTTCGCCCAGCGATGGGTGTGCCGATGATGGGTGGCGTGGATAGCCTTGACGAAGTCCCAATGGTCAGTCGCGAGATGGCAGAAAATTTGGCCGTCGCGGCATCGGACCTCGCTAATCAATATCAAGATTCGCTCGAAGCGATTCGGCGGCAGGAAGCCGAGTTGGCCGCGTCGGCCGTTTCCAATGAAAGTATCGAAAAGGGCAGTCGGCTATCCGATAAGCTGCAGTCTTTATTGCGTCAAGCGATCGCGGCGACGGGCAGCGATCGCGCGGCGATTTATATGTTGGATGAACAGACGACGTCGCTGAAGATGCGTGCGTGCTATGGCCTACCTACTTCGCGTTTGGTGGCCGCGCCGCGATCGCTTCGAGGCAGCCGCGGCGACCTTGAGTCATTGGTTTCGGATGTCGTTTTGATCGACGACCTGGCAGGTTCGCTATCGGCGACTTGGAACAGCCCCGAAGATTATCCGTCGGCTATCGTGGTACGGCTTGAAGACGAAGACCTTCCGATCGGGACCTTATGGATTTGGTCTGACGACGCAAAATCTTATACCGATCGAGACGGCGCTGCGGCTCAACTTGCATCTGCCGCGATTGCCAGTGAGCTTTCAAAAAGCAAGTTGTCGCGACAGCGCCATCGTTGGAACGTCAGCAGTAACTCCATTCAAACCGCCGCACAGTGGCAAATGCGTCAGTTGCCACCGGCGATGGAGATCGCACCGAATTACGTTGTCGACGGTTGGACCGAATCGCCGCGCCCTTGGGCATGCTCTTGGCATGCTTGGGAAATCCTGCCCGATGGTACGATCGCGATCGCGTTGGCAGAAGCCGAACAGACCCAACTCGATGGGGCGATGATCGCAGCCACGGCGCGAGCGGCGTTTGCGGCCCACTGCCATTACCGTCATAACGTCACCGATATGCTTTCGCGTGTCAGCGATTCGCTTTGGCAGACCAACACCGGTGACCAAATCGTTTCGATGCTGTATGCCCATTTGGATCCTGAAACCGGTGAAGGCCAAATCGCATCAGCAGGTTCGATCCAGGCGATCATCGCCGGCAGCCGCGGTTTCCGACCGTTGTGCAGCGGCCACCAAAGCGACCCGCTGGCCAGCAGGATCGATTGCCGAGTGGCGAGTTCATCGTTCCGGTTGCAAGCGGGCGAAGTCCTGGTGGCTGTGAACGAAGCGGTGCTGGATCACAACGACGGCCTGTCGCAATCGGCGTGGGCCGACGTGGTGCGCGAATCGGTGACCTGTGACGGAGCACCCGTATTGTCAGCAATCCGTCGTGCACTGGCGAGCAAAGAACTCGGTAAAGAACGCGCCGGTATGATGTTGTTTCGAAAGCCTTAAGATCGTTGCCGTCGGTAACGATTGGGATTATCGGCCTTGCCAGTAATCTCATATAAGTACCGACTGGGCGTCGTTGGGCGAGGCTTGCCCCATTTCATTCGCGTTAACGCCATCGACAGCGTTAACGTTTCTTGGGCGCGAGTGATGCCGACATAACAGAGGCGTCGTTCTTCGGCAATATCCTTTTCTTCACCGCTTTTGACGGCGCGGCTGTGGGGCAACAATCCGTCTTCCATACCGACCATATAGACGATCGGAAACTCCAAACCCTTTGCCGCGTGCATCGTTAGCAGCCAAACGGCATTTTTCGCTGCCGCCTTATCTTTCTCACTGCCCATTTCTTTTCCTGCCAAGGCGATCTCGGCGAGAAAGCCGCCCAAGTCGCCCTTGGGGTTGCGGTCCTGATAAGCGGCGATCGCATTGGTAACTTCACCGATCGACGCCGTTCGCGACTCGCGTTCCTCGGGCTCGTCATACAGGCGATTGATCTCGTCCACATAGCGAGTCCGCTGGATCAACGACTGCACCGCTTCGCCCATCGGCCCGGATGTCATCGCCAAACCGATGTCATTCAAGATCGCGCGCAGGTCTTCGATCCCGCGCCGGGCCGGTAACGTCAAATCTTGAATCGCCGATGCATCGTTCATCACCCGCCAAACCGATTCGCCACGCGTGACCGCTCGGGCGACCAGCAATTGCATCGTCTGGCTGCTTAATCCACGCGGCGGAGTATTAGCGACTCGCAGCAGCGAAATTTCATCGTCCGGTTGGTCGATCCATTTCAAATAGGCGAGGATGTCGCGGATTTCGCGTCTGTCGAAAAACGATTGGCTGCCCAGCAAAACGTAAGGTACATCCGCCTTTCGCAGTTCGACTTCAAACAAGCGAGGTTGTTCGTTGGTGCGAAACAGGATCGCGATGTCGCGTGGTTGACGATGATCTTGTTCGATGTGCCGCTT
>DIUH01000260.1:1520-5792 GCA_002428205.1 Planctomycetaceae bacterium UBA6163 | reverse complement strand
GATCATGGTCGTTCGTCCGTTGTTCTTTAACGATTCGTCCGCGGCAATAATCCAATCGACCATCTTGGGCGGTCGCTGGCCAGTCGCGTCTACTAACGGATCGTCATACATTCGCGCATTGCCGATCCACACGACTTCGCCATCAACGATCGCATGAACGCCACGTCCGGTTTGCCGACGCACGTCGGTGACGTGAAAATCGGCGGCTGAGGTGGTCGATCGATCGGCTTGTTCATCTGCGGCGATAACGATCGCATTGGCCAAAGGATGATCGCTTAACGATTCAACCGATGCCGCAAGTGCGAGTAGGTCGGCGGTTTCTAAACCTTCGGCGGTTACGACATCGACGACTTGTGGTTTCCCAAGCGTCAGCGTGCCGGTCTTATCCAGCGCGATCGCTTCGACACGGCCAAGCTGTTCGAGCGGCCCACCCCCTTTGAACAACACTCCGTCACGACCGCCGCGAGCGACTGCACTGAGTACCGCACTGGGCGTCGCCAACGCCAACGCACAGGGGCTGGCCGCAACCAAGACCGCGATCGCTCGATAAATACTTCGCGACGCCGGTTCATTAATCACTAAGAACGCGAACAACAGTAGGACGACAAACGCTAGCACCGCGGGGACAAAGTAGCGTTCGAATTGTTCGGTCAGTCGTTGCGTCGGGCTGCGATGCGCACGCGCTTCGGTCACCATTCGCATGACCCGGGCGAGCGTCATGTCGTCAGCGGTTCGAGTGACACGAAGCCGCATCGCGCCGCCACCGTTGATCGTCCCCGCAAACAGCTTGTGTTCCGCCGGCAACGATTGCCAGTCGTCATCACGTGGATCGAAATCGGCTCGCGGTGACTTATCAACCGGAACGCTTTCGCCCGTCACGGCCGATTGATCGACGCTGCTCTCGCCGTCAACCACAACGCCATCTGCGGCGATCCGACTGTCCGGTCGAACCACAACCGTATCACCGATCTTTAATTCTTCGATCGCGACATCTCGTGTCTGGCCGGTCGCTTCATCCAACAGCGTCGCGGTGGTCGGACGTAATTTTGCAAGCCCTTCGATCGATCGCTGTGCCCGCTGAAGCGCATAATGTTCTGCCGCATGTCCGATGCTGAACAACACCAATAAAAGAGCACCTTCGCTGGCGTGGCCGATATAGACGGCACCCAGAGCGGCGACAATCATTAAGAAATCGATTTGAAACCGACGGGCCCAAAGACCATAAATCGCGTCAATGCTCGCGAAGAAACCGCCAAAGAAGATCGATGCCGCGACCAACGCCTGGGCAATCGTCAGCGGTCCGATCAGCGGTTGACTGGTAAATGCGAATGGACTGAGCAACCAACTTGCGGCCAACAGCAACGCCGCCACGATAGCGAACGCTAGTTGCAGCCGTTCGCCGCCAAGGTTGAGATGCACATGGGTGTGTCCACAACCGTTGTGTTCGCACTTATGAGGATTCGAATGTGAATGGCTGTGCTTGGATGGTTCTGATTCGTGCTTGCAATGCTGATGATCACCGTGATCGTGCACGTGTGCGGCCGGGTTTCCCGAAGAGGAACGTCGGCCATCCTCGTCGCTGACTTCAGAGAGATCGATCATACGACGGGTGGAATGCGGCGACGGAACTTAAAAAGGCGGCTAGTGAAGGCGGGGCCGCCAGACTCATACAGTTTAAACGCTTTGCCCCTCGGGTAACGCATCCGAAGTTACGAAAAATCGCGTGGGACGAATCAGTTGTGATGGGTAAAGCCGAAAATCCCGATCATCCCCCATAATTCTCCCAACCGCTTCCTTCTTCCCGCTGCCCGAAATCAAGAACCAAATCTCACGTCCCGAATTGATCGCCGGAGCGGTTAATGTGTATCGATACGCCGCGAACTTCTCGACCCAATTTTCGACAAACCACCGATCGCTGATGTCCAGCGCCGACGTTTCGGGAAACAGCGACGCGGTATGCGCGTCGTCGCCCAACCCCAGCAGCACCAAATCCCAGGCGGGAAAATCGCCAGCTTCGTCAACTGCTTCGGGCGAAGCGAATTGGCATCGCAGCGTAGCTTCGTAATTGATTGCCGCCGCAGCAGGATTGTCAATGTCGACAGGCACAGGAAAGACATTCGCCGAGTCGATGTTGGCTGGTTTCAGCAGGGCCGTATTGACCATGCGAAAGTTGCTGTCGGCGTGGTCGTGTGGCACGTTTCGTTCATCACCCCAAAACCACTGGACGCGAGCGAAATCAAGATCGCTGGTCGCAAGTTCTTCATACAGCCGTTTGGGAGTCGAACCGCCGGAGAGCGAAACGCGAAACACGCCGCGAGCAGCAATGGCTTCTTTGGCCAAGCGAAGAAAGGCGGCGAGGATATCTTGCACGAGTGCATCGGACGTTTCGGATACGGAAATCGGGGTGTTGTTCATTTAAACTCGTGCGAGGAAGCGGGAAATGAGCCATCACGAACCGCGTCGCGATAGGTAGTGGCCGCGGTTGTGATGACCTGTTTGACGTCGGCCAACTGTGTCACGAACCGCGGCAAATAGCCGGATGTCATGCCGATCAAATCGTTCACCACCAGCACTTGCCCGTTGGTGCCTGGACCGGCACCGATACCGATGGTCGGTACGCGCAGCGACTGGGTAATTTTGCTGGCGATTGCCGACGGGACACATTCGATCAGCACTGCGAAGGCACCGGCTTTTTCCGCCGCCAGCGCATCGTTCACCAATCGTTCTTCGTCACGCTGGACGACATATCCGCCATCGACGTGGATGTTCTGTGGTCGCAGTCCGACGTGAGCCATAACGGGGACACCCGCCATGGTGAGCGCTTCGATCCGCGACGCCTGTTCCGCACCGCCCTCGAGTTTGACCGCGTGGCAGCGAGTTTTTTTTAAGATTTTTGCCGCCGAAGCGATCGAACGATCGATCGAACGCTGGCCTTCGGGGAACGGTAGATCGACCACCACCATCGCCCGTTTCGCCGCCCGGCCGACCATTTCGGCGTGATAAATCATCTGGCCAAGCGTTACCGGCAGGGTCGTGTCGTGTCCTTGAACGACCATCGCTAGCGAATCGCCGACCAATAAAATGTCGATCCCGGCGGCATCCAGAATCGCTGCGGTGGGAAAATCGTACGCCGTCAGCATGGTGATTCGCTTGCCGGTGGAACGCATTTTGACGAGCGTTCGCGTCGTGACCCGCTGGGGATCGCGTGGCGAATCAGCGGTTTTCTGCCCCCGCGAGGCGAGGTGCGAATCCGCAGACACAGCAGACTTGTCGTTCACAGCGTTTCCGATCGCCGTTGTGGCGAGATAACTTTTGGGCAAAAAAATTGAAGCCGCGACGCGACAACGGCAAACCGGGACCGTATTCTAAGAGGCGGCGAATCAAAAGAGCCATGGCCCCTCCGACGAGCGACTGAAGCTCGGCTTGTATCCTGCCCCAATGTCCCCCGCTTTTCAAGAGTTTCTAAGATGAGCCAGTCCTTTGCCTCATTGCGCCCAGCCAAACTTGCGACATTTGGTTTCATCGCAGTGGTTTTCGGAAATGTCGTTGCCGAAAAAGATGCTGCTGCTCAGGCAAAACCGCGAACTCCTAAAGGGGCCGCAGCCGCAGCCGCCCCGACGTTCAGCCAGTCGACGGTTCAGTTCGATACGGTGATCGATTTCAAGGGGAAATTGAAGGAATCGTATGGAAACCTGCTGGTCGTGACACGAGACGATGGAACCGATGTGACGGTTAAATTGCATGACGATCCGACGCGACTTCGATTCGTCGCCGACGCCAAGCTCGAGTTTGTCCGCCCCCAAATGATGGCGCGAACGACGGTCAGCCTCGGCCCAGCCGGTGCCCCCGTTTCGCCGGTCGACCGAATCGAATTGTTTCAACCGGTGCCACCGGCGGCTGTGTCCGGATCGGCGAAAGAGAACTTCACCCCGGGAGTCCACTCCTCCAGCCACGCTAAACCGAATCCCCAGCAAGGGTTCGTGCCAGGCAATTACAACGTCGTTGGCATGGTCGTCGGCATGGACAATAACGGGATTTATCTGAACACGGGCCGAGGGGCGATGGCGATTCCGTTGTCACCCGAAGCGAAAATCGGTTTAGCCTACAACAACCTTTCTCTGGCCCAGCAGGGCGACCCGGTGACGGTCAGCGGATTTCACCAACCGCCAGACGAAACACAGGTGGTTGCGGGCAGCGTTGTCATCCGCCCAGAGCGAGTCTACGGCGAAGCGGAAGAAAATCCGCGGCGCCGCACATCGCGGACTCGCACGA
>DIUH01000260.1:0-1414 GCA_002428205.1 Planctomycetaceae bacterium UBA6163 | reverse complement strand
GTGCTTGAGCAACAAGTTTCGCTCGCGGCAGCCAAAAGCACGTTCGTCAAACTGAGTATCGCATGCGACGGGCGTTTATCAGCAAAGTCGGTCGGCTCGCTAGCCCCCGAAATGATGACCGCCGCCGGAGTCAGTCGCCAAAAGGCACGCTACATCCGCGAACTGGCCGCTTCGATCACCGCGCGACGGTTCAGCGTCAATCGATTGAACCAGTTAGACGATGATGCGGTCCGGTCGAGCATCACGGCGCTGGTCGGTTTCGGAAATTGGTCCGCAGATATCTATCTGATGATGGCACTGATGCGACCCGATGTCTTGCCCACAGGCGACCTTGGGTTGATCAAGGGAATCGTCGAAGCAGATCTCGACGCAGGACTGGCCGAACCGTTGATCACGCCAGCCGACTTGATCGAGCGGGCCGATCGTTGGCGCCCCTACCGCAGCGTCGCGACGCGAATGATTTGGCAACATTATCTGGCCCGTCGCGGCAAAGACATTCAGACAATCGCCAACGGTTAAGTTACCACTCGCCCGGATCGAGCATCTGAATCAAATGGCGAATGTGGATCGGTCGATCACCGGCAATCGATCGCGCAACGGAGTGCCACTGCATCATGCAGACATGATTGGTCGTAACCAGGTATATCGGATCGCCTGGCGCACTGCGCAAGAACGCTGATTTTCGCGATAAGATTTTGGCGGAGTTTTCCGGTTTGTCGAACTGATACGTTCCGCCCGCGCCACAACAATCGTAGGCTAGTGGTGCCAATTCCCATCGGTATCCGGTCGCATCGAAAACTCGCTCGGCGATTCGATCGACTTTCTGGCCGTGTACCAAATGACAGGGCAAATCGATATACATCCTGGCGTCACCGGCGACACGATCGCGTCTCACTAAACTTTCATCTTCCAAAAAATCGATCACGTCGCGAATCGGCTTGACACCCACGATCCCCTTGGTCAACGCTAAACCACATCCCGACGAATTGGTCAGCACGACATCAACATCATCGACCGCAAAGGCCGCTCGATTTCGTTGATCCAAGCGATCGGTATCGCCCAGGCCGGTGTGATGCTGGAACGCACCACAACAAGCTTGATCGGTCGGCACAATAACTTGGAAATTGTTTTCGACCAACACGCGAACCGTCGCGAAATTGATCTCACGAAAGACCGATTCCATCAAACAGCCGGTAAACAATGCGACGCGACGTCCAGTCGGTCGGTGCCGCTTCATCAACGTTTCGGCATACTTGGCCGTCGACAAAACCACAGCAGGTTTTCCTGGGAACAGCTTGGTATGTTTCAATCCGGCGTATCGCCTCAGCAGCCTCAGCGGCATCATCGTCCGATCAAACAGCCGACCGCGTCTGGCCAAATAGTCACCCACGCGGGTCTGCAAGCTCGGTCGGTT
>DIUH01000058.1 GCA_002428205.1 Planctomycetaceae bacterium UBA6163 | reverse complement strand
AACGCTGCTGGGGTTTACAGCGTTTGGGCAACATGATGGCTTTGGCCGTTGTCAGTTTTGCCAGTACTTACATCCAACACACCGACGGTGATGGCTCCCAAATACGATTTCGAAGTTGGCAAATTCCGCAGTCGAGCAATCGCTTGTTAAGCGTGGTGATCGATCGACCAGATGGTTCTTTCGCTTGCATTTTGTGGCGGGCGCAGTCTGGCTAGTGCCGCGCGCTCTCGGATGTTGTCCAGGTTGATCCAACCGATTAAGCGTCCGGAGTGATCCGTGACGGCAAACTCACGCTGGGTTTGTTTTCCGCTGGCTAAGAGGGCTTCGAGTCCTTCGTCAGCTTCGAGCGTATCGGCGTCGGGATCGGCTAAATCGATTGCGGTGATATCCCACTGGGACGGTTGTTCTTCGAATGCCTGGTAAGGCGAAGTGGCGGCGGTTCGGGGTGTTGAAACTCTCGGATTCTGCCCAGCCTGTTTTTGCAAGTGGTTTACAAGATCGCGCAGTCGCAACTGTCCCAGCAGAATGCCGTTGATTCCGATCACTGCGGCGGTTTGATTGGGATGACTTTTCCACCACTGGCTCAATTGGTCGGCCGTCATATCGGCGCGGACGACCGGAACGTCTTCGGTCATCACATCGCCAACGGTCAGCCCATCGACCATTTCACGCACCTCGACTTGACGCACTTCGGCCAGACCGGCAAAAACAATAAAACCGGCGATTAACAGCATGACTATTCTTGGCGGATCGCTGCTTAGCGCGGCGGCGGCCATCAGAATCGCACAGACGACTCCGATCCGCTGGGCCCAGCGGGTTGCCGAAACATAAGGCACGACCATCGCCAGCAGGCTGCGCAAAACCCGCCCACCATCCATGGGGAAGGCGGGAATCATATTGAACAAAACTAAGATGACATTGATGGTGAAGATCGATAGTGCGAATCCGATTAACGTTGGCGTTTCGAATACCTGGTCGATCGTTTGCCGTGTTGTTTCAAAGGCCTCGGGCGCTATCGTTCCTGACATTACGTCATATAAGATTTCAAACAACCATCCTTGTCCGGTTGCAAAGATCAATATCAATAATAGTGCTGCGATAACGACGTTAACGGCGGGCCCAGCGACCGCGATCACGAATTCTTGGATCGGTATCTGCGGAATCCGTTTCAATCGGGCGACGCCGCCGATCGGCAGCAGCGTGATGTCGTGGGTTTCAACATCGTATCGTCGCGCGGCGAGCGCATGGCCGTACTCGTGCAGCGTTACGCAAGCAAAAACCGTCAACAGTTGCACGATGGTGAACGCAACCATGACGGGGCTTGCGCCCGATGCCCAAGTCACATAGGTCACGTAGGCGATCAGCAGCGCGAAGGTCCAGTGGACATAAAGGCCGATACCGAAAAACGTGCCGAGCTTAAAGCGTTGGGAAGACAATGACGTGGTTTCTTGCGTTTAGGAAAATTTAATGAATGGTGAATGGTGAATGATGTGCATTGACGAAGTTGCCTAACGGGTTGGGGGCGCCGGCTTAGGACCGGCGACTTTTCGTTGAACATCGATTTGCACCGTTGCGCTGACCCGGTTATCGAATTGCGTCACGTTGGCTTCTGCACCGCGGAACCATTTTAACATCGGGGCTAGGTAATCGTTGGGCGGTGCCGTGGGCGGGGTGCCGTTTGCCCACGCGCTGCTGGCCCAGTGGGTGTGATCGGTCAGCGATGCGGCACTCGTTGTCAATCGATACTCGCCACCAAGTGGGTCTTGCAGTTTTGCGCCAAGGAGGTCTTCGGCAACTTGAAGGGCTTGCTCGCGATCGACTTTTAATTGTCGTGTCAGCATGTTCAGCAACGCAGCGCCGGCTTGTGACGAAGTGACCGCGCGACGAAACAGTTCGGCATTGGCCCACGATTCGAGTTTGCTGCCGGTGAGGTTGCCGGCACGAACGCGCAACTGGGCCAAATCAGTCGCTTCGTCAGCGACGATGTGCGGCAGCGAGCTTTGTAAGATTTCGGGCTGAAACGACAGGATGCTGAAATCGTTGCCTTGAAAACGATAGACTCCGCCGACCAAACGCGTCATCCCAGGCCCGACCGGTTGGCCGCGGCCGATGCCCAGCGGCAAACGATCGAGCAAGCCGGGGTAAGGCCACGCGCCGATGTAACCGGGGACACCGCGAAGGGCACCATAGGTTTTCAGCAGCCCATCAAATTCGTCGGGCGATGGTGGCACGGTGTCCTTGATCGCGACGAACAGATGGTGCGGCGGGATCGTGCCGCCGAGCTGGTCGGAAACGACGTGGGCTTGAGCGGAGACGATGTCGTCGGGTGCGAAGCTGATCTTTACCGCTGTGGGCGGTCCGAGTTGGCGGGCGATCGTGCCATATTTCTCGGGTGACCACGGAGCGATTTCGGCGCGAACATGCAATCGCTCGACTGGGGGCGATTGGGGGTCGACCGGATCGCTGACCGTGGAACGGCGCAGTGCAACCGTGATCGGGTCCATCTGTTGCCACTGGTTGCTGTGATAATTTGCGATTTCGCGATACCAGCGATCTTCTTCGGCGGTAACGGCATCCATGACGGTGTCGGCGATCGGTAAAAACGTGCCGCTGCGGCCACGCAGCGAATCGATGATCTCGTTGCCGACGGTGATCAAGCCGCTGCCATCGGGCCGATCGCCAAACCCCAGCGGCAAGAACCCCGCATCGACAAGATCGTCGACTTCCCAAAGCGGCTGCGACTCGGCCGCTGAGGCCAAACGCGCCAGACGAAGCAGCGACATCTCGGCCGACGATTCAAGCCGTCGTCGCATTTCGATCAAGTACTCTGGGCTTACCAACCCACGCAACATCGCCGGCGACAGGAATGCGAAGACGGAGTGTTCATCGCTGATCGGCATCAACTTGCGGGCCAGGCGAAACTCCGCAGTCTCTGCAAGCGACTTACCCGTACGCCCGACTTCCAGAAATCTTCGGACCAGCGTTTCGCTGTTGCTGACCAACACAAACTCACCATCGACCGCCAAAAACGATCGCACGCGGTTTCCTGGCGACTCGATCAACGAGATGTCGCGACCATCGATTTTGACGATTCGCTCGGTAACCGACGGGTCGGCCTGCAGTAACGCCGCTCGATCAGATTCCATCGATCGACGCAGCAAAAACATATTGCGAGCATGAAACAGCACGCCTAACGACGCCCCTTCGGAAAGAAACAGATCGCTGCCGATGATCGATTCGTCTTGAATCACCGAATCGCCAACCAAGCGAGCCAGTTCAGTGGTCTTCAGCGCCAGTTGCTGTTCCACCCTTTGCGACGATTTGTTTTCGATGCCGCGCAGCGTGATCATGCGGCTGATGTCGCCGCCATACTCGGCCGACAGGTCGTTGAACCACATGTAATTAGCGAACGAACCGAACCGCAAATAAAAACATTCTGGCGGAACCCGCGTCGCCGAAGGTTCGATCGCGATCTGATCACCGGGCTGGGCGGACTGCGGCGAAGCGGATTCCTCGGCGATCAAACCTTCCGCTGCGGACGCATCTTCGGGGCTCCAGCGCGGGGCATCCGGCAGCGGCAGGTTGGCGACATCGGCGGCTCCGGCAGTACCCGCTGCGACGCGGCGAAGGATCGACGTTTGGATCGCTTCGGTCCCGGCGATCAGCCCAAGCGTTGACAGCAGCGACGC
>DIUH01000143.1 GCA_002428205.1 Planctomycetaceae bacterium UBA6163 | reverse complement strand
AACCACTTCTCGACCGGTTCGGCCAGGCCGATCGTTTGCAGTTCAGCCATTACAGCTGCATCGCTGCGGTCTTCGAGGGTTTGCGAAACTTCTTGCAAAATCAATTCGGCGAACCGTTTTCGTGCTGGTGCGACCAGTTTCTGAATCGTCGCCGGTTCGACTGCGATGTCCGATTCGGTGTTGATCCGGATCGCCAGCATCTGTGCGGTTTCGCGTGGATGTGCGGTCGTGGTTTTCAAAATCGTGTAGAGCGGGCGGCTGAGATCCTGGTGCTCGTCACGTTCCAATTCCCGCCAAGCCCTTGCCAGCATTTCGCTGCGCCAGTGCGCAAGCCACTCGGGCGAGTCGGGTTTCCAGGTCGTAAAGTCGATCGTCGGCCGCTCGCTTTCGGCGATTTCGCCGACCGTGGCTTTGGCCGCCGAGCGGATACCGCGGATCAAAAAGTCACGCATTTTGCCTCGCCCGTGTTGGCCAAACCCTTGGGCGATCAAGTGGCCGATCAGCATCTTTAAACTGTCGTCGGCAAGTGACTCGTTGTCTGTCCACTGAACCAACTGCAGTCGCATCGGTGCGAGGTAACGCACGATCACCGCGGCGGCACTTTGCGACTGGGTCCAGGGACGCGACAACGTTTTCAGCAACCCACTTTTGCTGGTCAACGAATCGCTGCCGCCACTGCCACTTCCACTTCCACTGCCGTCGCCAAGCGATTCAGCGGACGCCGATTCGTGTGGTGAAGGGGTCATCGTGGTGGTGGCTCGGGTTAGGCGTTTGAGGGGGCGTAAATTGCGATTGGAGTTGGCTGGCGAATTGGCTAATCGAGTTGGGCCGCAGCGATTTCAGCGGCGTTTGCGGATCGCCATCGCTGGCGCTTCGGCTTCGTTTCCTTCGCGAGATACCAGCTTAGTCGGCGCGGCACCCTCGCTGGACCGAACCAGCAGAATGGTTACCGTCGCAGCGTCCGATGCTCGCAGATAATCGTCCAGTCCCGGTCCGAACAATCGTAATTCATCCGCACGTTTTTCGAGTTGGCCACCACTGTTGTCGAACTCGATCCGTCCGAGAAAGGGATAGCTTTCGATTGGGCCCTGGGATGGTGAGGTTTCCCAAGTCAGATGGCTTGCCCCCTTCTCGCTCCAGTCTTGCGGCAAGGGTGTCGTTACGCCATACGCTTGAAGTGTGCATTTTCCTTTAAAGCCACCAGGTTCCAAAGTCATCAGCAACATGGCTCGATCGATCGTCTCGCTGCGATTTGCGATCCCGCTTAGGTCGAATCGCAAGTACGCGTGCGACAGTTCCGACGTTTCGCTAGTGGCACTGCGGCGGTCGATTTCGATTACCGGGCGGCCACCAAAGTCGTCGGTCGAACCGCGTTTTACGAAGGTATCGGCACCTTTGCCCTGGGATGTGCGAATGCGGTCAAAGCCGACCAAATCGCTCGTCGCCAGGTTTTCTTCGATCTTCAGCGGAGTCGATAGACGATTGATCGGAGTTCCTTGGGGGCTCTGCAGTTCGAACTCCACTTCGTAATCGCCCGGCGTGATACCGACCGATGCGAAGTCGATTTCCAGTTCACGATTTTGGCCCGGCGGGGGCAACATCGCCGCGGACAATTTTTTGGGAAACGCAACCGAACGTCGCGCGCCACGCAGCATTTGCCCGGGTTCTTTGGCCGGGTACAGATACGTTGCCACCTGGGCAATCACGCGGGCCTTGGCATTTATCCTTCGAGGGTCGGCCTGATCCGAAGTCGCCGCATTGGTTAGGACAATTCGATAACGAGTCTGCTGGCCACCAAACACGCTCGACGGCGCGGCAGGGATCTCGCTCAAGCTCAGCACGTCGAGCGAGCTGGCCAAAACCACCGTTTCCGGCACCGCCGCTGGGGGCGGCGCCGTCGGGGTTTGAGCGACCCGTTTTTCGCCACCAAAGGCTAGCCAACCCGCGGCGACCACCAGCAATACGGCGACCAGCACGGCACCGATCCGCACCCGATTGTCATTCCACAAACTGCCACCAGCGGTCGAAACGACCGGATTTTTGCCCGTTTCGCTGGCCGATTTCGCTGCGGCGGGCGTCGGATCGAGCACGATTTGCACGGCGGCCCGTTTTTCGGCTTCGATCGCCTCTGCGGCCGCTGTCCATGACTGGACACAGGCGGCCGCCGATCGAAAGCGGTCGCGAGGTTCCTTGGCCAGCATTCGCATGATCACGTCGGCGATCTGCCGCGGGACCCGCGGCTGGATCGCGTCGGGGCGCGGTGGATCTTGCGTCAGGATTTTAACCAACTGTTCGGGAATCGTCTTAGCGGCAAACGGCGCCTTGCCGCAGGCGAGTTCGTACAGGACGACCCCGGTGCTGAATAAGTCGCTGCGATCATCCAGTCGTTCGCCGCGAGCCTGCTCCGGCGATAGGTAGCCAGGTGTGCCGATCACGCTGGTCGTTTCGGCGAACGTATCGACCGGACTGGACGCCAAGGCGAGCCCAAAATCGAGCACTTTAACGCGTCCCGATGGCGACTCGATCCACACGTTGCCCGGCTTAACATCGCGGTGAACGATACCGCGGCGGTGCGCAGCCGACAGTCCCGAAACCAACTGCTTGGCAATGTCGACCAGGTCATCCAGGGCGACCGCTTTGCCGCTGCGTGTCAGCTTTTCCAGCGTTTCGCCTTTAAGCAACTCCATCGCCATAAACGGAGTGCCATCGCTTTCGCCGACTTCGTAAATCGTGACGACATTGTCATCATCGATCGCGGCCATCGCGCGAGCCTCTTCCAAGAATCTGATCCGGCTGTTGGGCGTCGCCGAAAACTTCTTGTTCATCACCTTCAGCGCCACCTCGCGTTTCAGCCGCGAATCTTGGGCGCGAAACACTTGGCCCATCCCGCCACGGCCAAGCACTTCCAAAACCTGGTAATGCCCCAATCGCGGCAATTCGGCACTCAGCTTTGAAGAAGACGTGTGTGTACCCGAGGAGGCAACCGTTTCACCCGAATCTGTCGTCGCCGACGCCGGCGGCGCAAGCGGTTGTACGTCGCCCTTGGGTTTAAGAAAGTCGAAAGATTCGGGGCCAGTTGGCATCACCACTCCGGCTGTTGTTTTATTGACTCATTAACCACTGGTGAACCACATAAACGACCGTCGCCAGCGAGTGTCCGCTGCAGTTTTCAGGCACATCTTGAGTTGTATGCCAATACCGCGGTGCACCGATTCCAGGCCGCGGATAATCGAAATCGATCAAGTCAATCGTTGGAATTTTCGCGATTTGGTTCAGCGGTAAATGGTCGTCACGAATCTCATGCCGAATCCTCGGAATGAACGCTTCGACGCCCAGTTCTTTCGCTTTCTCGAATACCGATTTTGACAACTCGCGAGCGTAATTCCAACTGTTTCTTTCATAGTAAATCGCCAGTTCCTTATCACCAACCATGTCTAACAAAATGCCACCGATATAGGGCACCTTGGGCGGGTTAGCCACATAGTCGCGGGCGAAATGTTCGGACCCCAAAAAGTAATTGTCACGCCCTTCGCGATAGACCAATTCTTCGCCATCAAACAACACGATATCCACACCCACATCGGCCGGCAGTAAGTGAATGTGATTGGCCAATTCCATCAGCGCCGCAACGCCACTGCCACCATCGTTCGCACCGACAAACCGGCCTTTGGGATTGACCGGGTCGCGGTCGGGAAAAGGGCGGGTGTCGTAGTGGGCACACAACAAAAAACGCTTCGGACTGTTCGGTTTCCACCGCGCGATCAAGTTAGCCAATTCGACCGCTTGGCCCGTCTCGGGGTGCCTCACGTTGAACTTCTGCAGTTCAACCTTTCCGCCGCGTTTCTCAAAAAAATCGGTCAATAATTCTTGCTGGCGCTGCATCGCCGCTGTCGCGCTGGGCCGCGGGCCGATGTCACAGATCTGGTTCAAGTATCCGAACGCACGATCGGCATCGTAAGGCGGCGGGATCACCAGAGTCGCAGATTTAATCGCAGGCTGGGCAGACCGCGAGCCGATCTGCCACGCGGCCACCGTAGCGATCGCCACAACGGCCACCAACGCAATCGCGAAGCGGATGCTTGAAAACGCGTTCCCGCGTTGGCCGGATTGGCTCTCGGATTGCATCACTTGATCAAGCATCAGAAGCATCGCAAAATTGAAAAGCGTCCAAGAAAGTTGCTGCCGTAGGGGTAAAGTGACGATTTCGAGCAAAGTTCCGCCATTCTCCGTTTGCTCGTCAATCGTCAAGCTCGATTTAGGTTACCAAAACCACTGCATCGACGCACTGCAAACAACGAATGTCGTCAGCCGTTGATTCTTCGCACTATCGAGCCGCGATTCAAACCGAATCGACGCGAACCCTATCTGACCCAGTCCCCCAAAAAAACGTAATTTGACAAAACGACTGCAGGCACAACCGGTCAATCGCCGATGCTGCCAAGCCACGTGATACGATTTTTTTTAATAAACGGTTGATTAGCCGTTGACCTACCGAAGCTGGCTCGATAACTTTTCGCTTCCTCCGACCGAGGAGATTGTCCAAACTGTTGACCGCATGGGTGCCTTGTGACGACCGGAACTAACGAAGTTATTCGCATCCGTATGGAAGCGTACGACCATTCAGTGCTTGATCAGAGTGCTGCAGAGATCGTCAACACGGTAAAGGCCACGCACAGTGAAGTGCATGGTCCGATTCCATTGCCAACGCGAATTGAGCGATACACGGTGCTATCAGGGCCGTGTATTGACAAGAAGGCGCGTCAGCAGTTTGAGATTCGAACCCACAAGCGTTTGATCGACATTGTGCAGGCGACTGCAAAGACGATCGAAGCGTTGAATAAGCTCAGCCTGCCGGCTGGCGTTGATATAAAAATCAAAGCCTCGGCCCGGTGATAGGCATTTCGGTTGGTTTAGTTGGATAGGGTCTAGTCGCCTCGTTGGCGCTAGGCGTTTTGGCTCCTCGCGGGCCGCAAAGTTTACGATTTTTTTGAGACGGTTTCTATTGAACGGACGCCTGTTCGATATCCCCTCTGCCATGGCAGGGTGTGGATCGAGCGGTAACCCTAAGTGAGAAGCTGCTGGTTCCTTCGCAAGACGAGGCGTCTGACGATGTCGCGCGGATTACTCGGCCGTAAGGTCGGAATGACACAAGTTTATCGCGAAGACGGCACTGCTGTGCCGGTCACCGTTATCCAGGCTGGGCCCTGCAGTGTGCTGCAGGTCCGGGAGATGGGGCGTGATGGTTATGAAGCGGTTCAATTAGGGTTCTTGGACAAGCCTCGTCGTCTGGCTGCTCGCAGTGAGCGTGGTCATGTTGCGAAGCTTGAAAGCAAGCGTTCAAAGGTTCGTTCGGCTGCCGGCGTCGAGCTTCTTCCCAAGGCTGACTGTGAACCNNGTGAAGCGAGTTGATGTGACTGCAAAGTCCAAGGGTCGCGGTTTCGCTGGGGTCATGAAGCGGCACAATTTCGCCGGCCAGCGTGCAACGCACGGTGTCAAGAAGGTCCACCGCCAGTCTGGTGGTACGGGTTGCAGCGCAGACCCGAGTCGAGTGATCAAGGGTATGAAGATGGCCGGCCAGTACGGCAATGCTCGGATTACCGTTCGTAATTTAGAAGTCGTCCGTGTCGATGCTGAAAACAATTTGTTGCTCGTTCGCGGCGCGGTGCCCGGGCCTGCTGGTGGTTATGTTTCGATTCGAGAAACCAATATCCTTCGGTAGTTTTCGCATTTAATTTCGAGCTCGGTTTTACCATGGCAACTCTACCCATATTTAATGCTTCCGGCAGCGAAATCGGTTCTTACGAGATCGATCCGTCCGAAGTTGCTCCCCATATCAACAAGCAGTTGTTGCACGACGCGGTTGTGATGTACGAGGCTAATCTTCGCCAGGGTTCGCATTGTGCGAAGACTCGCGGTCAAGTTAGCGGCAGTACGAAGAAGATGTATCGTCAGAAGGGTACGGGCAATGCTCGTGCGGGTAGCAAGCGAACCAATATCCGCCGGGGTGGTGGTGTTGCGAGAACAATAAAGCCGCGTGACTACAGTTACCGGTTGCCTAAGAAGGCCGTTAAGTTGGCGACTCGGATGGCGATCGCGTCGAAGATTGTTGATAACGAAATCGTCGTTTTGGATGGTTTCGGTTTGGAGTCGATCAAGACCAAGGCTGTCGCCAGTGCGTTGAAGGCGTTGGGGCTGGATGGCGTGACAACGTTGATCGTTTTGGATGGTCCGGACAACGTGGTTTACATGAGTGCACGAAACATTGACGGTGTTTCGGTCTCGCCGGTTCGCGACTTAAATGCGTTGTCTGTTTTGAAGCCGCGTCGAATGTTGGTTACCAAGTCGGCGTTGGACAAAATCAAAGACGGTTCGTTTGCGACGAATGCGGTTGCAGCGGCTGTTTAGTGATGCGGTAACAATTGATTGGTTTGTGGCCTTAGTGCTGAGCGTATTGGTTTATTGGGATAACAGTGATGACTGCAGGAACTAGCACCGCCAAAAGCGAAACGGGTCTGAAGCTTTTGCCGCATCAGGTATTGCTGCGGCCGCTGGTGACCGAGAAGGGCGTCCATCGCGCGACTCGTAACAACCAGTATGCGTTTGAGATTCACCGTGAAGCGACGAAGACCGATGTTCGTGCTGCGGTGGAAGCGTTATTTAATGTCAGTGTCGAGAAGGTTTGCACGCAGACTCGCAAGGGCAAGTCGCGTCGATATCGTTTCCGTCTAGGTCGCACGGCGGACTGGAAGAAGGCGATTGTTCATTTGCGTGGTGATGACCGTATCGATTTCTTTTAATCGGTTGCGGTGGTGGTTAGTTTGGTCCGCAGGTGCGGTGCGTTGCGATCTTTGTAATACATGGTTTGAGTAGAAATGGGCATTCGAATTTACAAGCCGACGAGCGCTGGGCGACGCAATGCGTCGGTAAGCGACTTCGCGGAATTGACGCCGGGTTATACGCCTGAGCGAAGTTTGATGCGCCGCCAGAAGAAGACTGGTGGACGAAATAATCAGGGGAAGATCACCGCGCGGCATCGTGGTGGTGGCCATAAGCAGATGTATCGGGTGATCGATTTCCGTCGTAACAAAGATNNGCTTTGTTGAAGTACGCTGATGGCGAAAAGGCGTATGTTGTAGCCGTTGCTGGGATGAAAGCTGGCGATAGGATCGAGAACGGTGTCGATGCTCCGCCGACAATTGGCAATTGCATGCCGCTGAAGAACATTCCGCTTGATACGACAGTTTGCTGTATCGAATTGCGTCCCGGAACTGGGGCGACGATGTGCCGAAGTGCAGGAACGTCGGCCAAGTTGAAAGCTCGTGATGCCGGTTGGGCTCAGTTGGAATTGCCTAGCGGCGAAGTTCGTCGGGTTCCGGCCTTGTGCCGTGCGACCATTGGCCGGGTCGGCAACGCCGATCATATGAAGGTTGTGATCGGCAAAGCCGGTCGTATGCGTTGGATGGGCTGGAGGCCGCACGTCCGCGGGACTGCGATGAACCCGATCGATCACCCGCACGGTGGTGGTGAAGGTCGTACTAAGGGCGGTCGTCATCCGGTTAGCCCGCAAGGTAAGAGCGCTAAGGGTGGAGCCACCCGCCAGCGACGTAAGCCAAGCAACAGCGCGATCGTTCGGCGTCGCAAGAGTCGTCGCTATGGTCAGTTGAAGTTGCACAAGTAGGTCGATATTTGTCGCGGTTTGTAAAGTTCACGCAAAGAAATATTTGAAGTCGCAATGAGTCGTAGCAGCAAAAAAGGTCCGTACGTCGATCCGAAGCTTTACTTCAAGGTTCAGAAGCAAAGCCAGGGTGGTCGGCAAGAGCCAATTAAGACGTGGGCGCGGCGTTGTACAATTGTGCCTGAGTTTATTAATTTGACCTTCATGGTCCACGATGGGCGAAAGCACATCAAGGTGTTGGTCACCGAAGACATGGTCGGACACAAACTCGGTGAGTTTGCTCCGACACGGACCTTCAAGGGTCACGGTGGTAAGGGCGGTAAGCGGTAGTCGGTTTGGTTGGTCCGTTCACAGAAAATCAGAGTAGACGTCGATTCATCATGGCAATGCAAGCAACTCATAAGGGAGCCCGAATCAGTGCACGAAAAGTGCGTCTGGTCGCGGATCTTGTTCGTGGTAAGTACGCCGATGACGCGCTTAACATTTTGAAGTACCAGCCGCAGCGTGGTGCGCGGATGTTAGAGAAGGTGCTTCAGAGCGCCGTCGGGAATGCTCAGGATCCGGATCAAAATGGCGGTCGAAGCTACCGGGTTGAAGATCTGGTTGTGACCAATGTTCAGGTTGGACCTGGGCCGATGTTCAAGAGAGTTCGTCCGCGGGCACGCGGGATGGCGTTTATGATCAAGAAGCGAACCAGTCATATCAGCGTCGGATTGACACCGATTGACCAGGTTTGATGGTTTTCGGGGTGTTAGATTCAACGATTCGAATTGGTAGTTGGAATTAAGCGGTAAAGACCGGCCGTCAAAATAAAGTGTTGAACTGAGTTATGGGACAAAAAGTAAATCCGATTGCGTTCCGAGTGGGTGTGACCCGTGGTTGGGGCAGCCGTTGGTATGCGTCGAAAAAAGACTTTGCCGATTTGTTGCAAGAGGACCGAAAGGTTCGGAATTTTATTCTTCGCAACGCGAAATATAAGAGCGCGGGTATCGATCGTGTTGAGATCGAGCGGACGCGTGATGAAGTCCGGGTGATGTTGTACGTCGCTCGGCCTGGATTGATCATTGGTAAGAAGGGGACGGATGTTGAGGGATTGCAGACTGAATTGCAGAACCTTATCGGCCGTCGGGTGAACTTGAAGGTAGACCAGATCGAACGTCCTGAGATTATGGCTCAGTTGGTCGCCGAAGATATTTCACAGCAACTCGCAAAGCGATCGAGTTTCCGCCGCACGCTGAAGCGTTCGTTGGAACAGACGATGGACGCTGGTGCGAAGGGCATTAAGATTCAGATGGCTGGGCGTTTAGGCGGTGCTGAAATGGCTCGTCGCGAAAAGGCGAGCATGGGTTCAGTACCGTTGAGCACGCTGCAGGCAAAGATTGACTACGGATTCACAGAGGCGATGACGCCGCAGGGGCACATCGGGATTCAAGTGTGGATCAACCAAGGTACTTACGGAGACGACACCGATGGCGTTGATGCCCAAACGGGTCAAGCATCGAAAAAGCCAAAGAGGTCGCATAAAAGGTAATGCGACTCGCGGTAATAAGGTCGTGTTCGGCGACTTCGGCTTGCAGGCCCTCGAGGCCGGCTGGGTGAAGGCGACAACGATCGAAGCGGGACGTATCGCCGGTCAGCAATATGTGCGCGGTGAAGGCAAGCTTTACATCCGGATCTTCCCTGACAAGTCGGTTACCAGCACACCGCTGGAGACTCGAATGGGTAAGGGTAAGGGTGAGCCTGACTTTTGGTGTGCTGTTGTTAAGCCCGGTACCATTTTATACGAGCTTGGCGGTGTAACAGAGCAACAGGCAAAGGTGTGTTTCGCACGTTTGGCTGCTAAGATGCCCATTAAGGTTCGATTTATCAGTCGTCGTACTGTTTGATATCGAAGAAGCGGAAATTAGATGACTAAAATTAGCGAACTGCGCGAGATGAGCGACGAACAACTGGAATTGACCGCCACAGAGGCGGCAGAAAAGTTGTTTCGGTTGCGATTCCAAGCACAGGCGGAGCGCTTGGACGTTCCAAGCGAGATCAGAAAGAATCGGCGGTTGATCGCTCGGATCCAAACGATCCAGAGTGAGCGTTCGCGTCGTGTGGTCGCCAGTTGATGGTGTACCGTTGGCCTCACAGGTTGTGCAAGCAACGTGGGGTCCTGGGGTGGAATTGTAGTTGACGGTCGGTTGAAACAGTTAGAGTCGATAAAATGCCGAAGCGAGTGGTTCAAGGTATCGTAACGAGCGACAAGATGAGCAAGACTCGTCGTGTTGAAATCGCGCGTCTTACAAAGCATCCTACGTACAAGAAGTATGTGAGAAGTAAGACCGTTTGTTATGCCCACGACGAACAGAACGAGTCGGCGGTTGGCGACAAGGTTGAAATCATCGAATCGGAACCGCTGAGCAAGTTGAAGCGTTGGCGGTTGGTGAAGGTTGTTGCGAAGAGCACTGACGTCGACTTGGCCGCGTTGCGTGCCGCCCGCAAGAGCGGCGGTGATGCGGTTTTGGATGATGTTAATGTTGTCGGCTCTGATTCTGCGGCCAATTAGTTGGGTTTTTTTGTGGGCTTGTTCGGATGGCAGGTTCACGATTTCGGTTTAACAGATACATTTATCAGTCAAGTTAGCGATCCAGCATGATCCAACAAGAAACAAGACTAGACGTTGCCGACAACACGGGTGCACGCCAGGTGATGTGCATCAAGGTGTTGGGTGGTAGTCGTCGTCGCACGGCGGGACTTGGCGATGTGATTGTTTGCAGCGTCAAGAG
>DIUH01000191.1 GCA_002428205.1 Planctomycetaceae bacterium UBA6163 | reverse complement strand
CCGAAACACTGGCTGAAATACCGACGGCGAAGTTGGAGGCATTGACCAACGAAGTGTTGCGATTGAACGAAGATTTGCTGGTCAAGAAATATGCGCTAAGCTATATCGAAGCGGCGACGGTTGGTCCAGCGTTATTGGTGTACCTGTTGTTGGCGCGGCATTTTGGTGTTGAAACGGTTTTGGTTTCGGACAGCAATTTGCGGGACGGTTTGGTTTATGAGATGGCGGTTCGGGGAAGCTGGACCGAAGCGTTTCGGAAGCAAATTGTTAGGTCGGCGATCAGTTTAGGACGCAAATGTGATTTTGATGAGGAGCATGCGGTTCACGTCGCGGATATGGCCAGCGAATTGTTTGGCCAATTGAAACGCGAGCATCGGTTGCCGGATCGTTATGAGGTTTTATTGCATGTCGCTGCGATTCTGTATCAGGTGGGTACGTTTATCAACGCTCGCAGCAGTCATAAGCATGCGATGTATATCATTCGTAACAGTGAACTGTTTGGGTTGAGCCGGAACGATTTGTTGTTAGTCGGTTTGGTCGCTCGTTATCATCGCCGCGCGTCGCCACAACCGACTCACGAAGGGTACGCGACGCTGGACCGCGAGGGACGCGTGGTGGTCAGCAAATTGGCGGCGATATTGCGGGTGGCGATCGCGTTGGATGAAACTCGCAGTGGACGGGTTCGTCAGATTCGCTGTGTGCGTGAGTCCAAACGGTTGATCATTGAAACGCCGGGCGTGGATGACGTGTCGATTGAGCAGTTGGGTTTGCGACAAAATGGATTGATGTTCTTGGAGGTTTTCGGCATTCCGGTCATGTTACGGGCCGGTGCGTGATGTGAGTCGATTGTCGGTTGTGCGATTGTTGGCGGTTGTGTCGTGCGATCGAATTGCCTCGATGATTGCTTGGGTCGCGCGACGATAACAATTTTTGGCGGTTAACTCCGGCCGCCACGGGACGTTCCTCCCAACGTCGTCCCTTCAATCGCCACGCATTTGACGTGTCGCCTTCCCATGATGCGCACCCACTATACGCTCGCCATGATCGCAGCGGCGATCGGCGTTCCCTACACGGCCACAGAGACCGAGTTCGGAAAAAACTTACTCCAGACCGTTACATCGCAGTCAGCGTCGGTAACTTCGGCGGTCGGTGCATCAACCGATGCGGTGCATTCGCATCGGGATGTCGAGCGGATTTGGGAGGACAGCGTCGATCGGTTTCGTTACGCATCGACGCCGGTAGCGGTGCAATCGCAGGCCGGGGGTGTCGGTTTCGCATCGGTCGATGGAGCCGCCGGACCGGCTGTGCAACCTGGCATCAATCGCACCAATGCAATGGCGGGGACCAGCGGAATGACGGGCGTTGGGGCGTCGGGATCCGGCAATGCGACTGCGCTGGTCGGCGGGCCGATCTACGACTTGCGAGAAGTGTTGCGATTCGACATTTCGCCCGAGTGGGTGATGGCGCGGTTTTCGCGAGTGACGACCGTACTGGCCGACACGGAATTGGAAGGCCTGCGGGTACCGCTGGTAACGGGAATCGGCCCTACGGATTTGGCGGGTTCGATCACGTATTACTTTGATGCGTCGGGCAAGCTGCAGCGAGTGATGTTGCACGCCTTTACCGGCGATGCGAGTCGAGTGGTGGCGACGATGACGCAGTTCTATGGGTTGCAAGCGGAACCGTCATTAGATGCTGGGGTCTACACTCGCCGCTGGAACGCTACGCCGGTCCATTTTTTGCGTCTGACTCGCGCACCGATCGTTTACAGCGATGCGTTACATCATAAGTTGACCGTTTACCTGGAACTGAATCAGCCCGATTTGCGATACGGAATCAGCACCGAGGCGCAACGGATCATTGACGCCGACCGTCGCACCGGACGTTGGTAATTCGCCCTTAAGGCTGGCCAAGGTTACGGCAATTGATCTTCGGCCAGCGCGGCGCGATAGTCGGCCTGGGCCAAGTAGTAGATCAACAATGCGTCGACCAATTTTGCGGCCGCTTCCACCGCAAACTGCTCTCGCAAAGCGACGATCAACAAGTCCGAAGCGCCCATTTCTAAGTTGCGTCTTTCTCGGCGAGCCAAGTCTTCCGCGAACTCAACCGATTGCCGCATCTGCTCAACTTGCTCGTAGGCGGCAACGAGTGCCGCATAGACCGCTTGAACGTCGGCGACGACCTTGTCTTCGGTTAAGCGGAGTTTCGCGCTGACCTGTGTGATCTTGCCCTGGGTGGCTTGCATTTTACCGCGAGCCTTGCGGCGTTGAACGGGCACGTCCAAATAGACTGACGCATCGGCCTCGAACTCCCCCTTGTCGTTGGAGCGAGACGCCCGGCGGCCGATGTCCTGAGTTGCGCCGAGCACCGCGTCGATTGACGGTTGGAACTCGTTACTCGCTTGGGCAAAGTCGATCTCCAGTTGTTGCCGCATAAACTCAAGCACGGCAATTTCTGGGCGTTGATTGATCGCGACGGAAATGTCGCTAGGCATCGCTTCGTACTCGATCGGTGTCGGCGGCGGAAACTTGGGCAACATCTTGTCGTCAGGCACCAGCGGTCGACCGTCGGGTCCACGCAAGTACAACGACAATTTAACCGCTGAGAGCCGCAACTTCTGTTCCGCCGCGGCAAGCGCCGCTTTGCGGTCGGCGACCAATCGCAAGTTATCGGTCAGTACCGGTGGGTCGAGCAGTCCCTGTTCGGTTTGCCGACGGAAACCTTCGGTGCGGTCCTCCGCCAATCCCAAAATCCCTTGGGCGATGCGATACTTTTCACCCGCGGCGACCCAGTTCCAGTAAGCATAACTGGCTTCTTGGACAAAGCCGATCAACTGGGCATTGATGTCTGGATCGGCCAATTGGCGTCCCGTATTCGCTCGCCACAGTGCCGCACGTCGTTCGTCGATGCGTCGATCGCGTGCCAGGGGAATCGCAACGCCAGCGCGAAACTCACCCGCTTCGTTCGTTTCGCGTTCCTTATACCATGGTTCGAAATTTCCGCGGCCGATGCGATAGCCACCGAAGAAGTTTCCGCCTTCATATCTTGGCTGAACAAAGCCGGCCCGTTGACGATAAGTCTCATAAAAACCGGTCGGCTGATTTTCGCTCGCTGCGGTCACTTTCAAGTCAAACTCACCAAGAGCCTGCATCTGTTCGCCAAAGGCGATCGTCCGCTGTTGCACCGCCGCTTCCAACAGCGGGTAGCTCAGATAGACCGAATCGATCACCGCATCGAGATCGATTTTCGATTGATCCTTTTCTGCTGCTGAAGCGGCGATGGATGACTCCGGCAGATTCGGTTTCTTGTCGTCAACTTTACCGTCGGACTGTTTTTCCGATTCGTCATCGACATTGGGGGCGACAATCGGCTCGGGACGCATGACCGGTTCGGGACGCATNNGGTTCGGGCCTGACGGGTTGCAATAGATCGCTCTCGTTTTGAGCAACCGCCACTAGATCGGCAATCGAGTTGGTTTGTCGCGTTTGTGGGTCAGTGGAATCGACCAACAGAGGTGTGGATGTGGCGGCCGATCGGACGTTGTCCAAGTCAACCGCTTCTGTCTGCTGGGCAAACGCCTTGCTGGCCTGGGCGACGGCTGCGCCCGCCATTTGAGCGGTCCTAGCTTCAAGGCTTGTAATGGTTGCTTCGTTGACCGCAGCGGACTCGGCGACCGATGGGCGGACGAGATCAGCGGTCTTTGAAAGCGTCGGAGTCACCGATGGCTTTGACGCACAACCGGTGACGGCGAAGAGGCTGCAGAGGGCAACGAACTTATGCATCCTGGCATCGCCCTCCTTTGGCGAACGCAGACAGGTGGACCATCCATCGACCCACCCAACAATCTATCATTCGGCAGCTAGCGAGTATCGTCTTGATCGATTGGGTACGGTAAATCGATCAAAATCCCGCATGCATTGATTAAAAAAAACTCAAGTCACCCACACCGGCAACCTAAAGGTTGAACACCAACACGTTCGGTCGCTGGGGAATGTTGGTGTCCAAGCTTTAGCTTGCTTGGGATTTCTTGCGGGGCAATCTAAAGAGAGCGTCTAGCTTGGGACGCGTACTCCAATGGTACTTGTACTCGATTCGGCTGCACACCGCTCGAGTACGAGTACTGGCTGCGCCTGAGTACNNACGTTCGCTACAGGTTGTACACCAGCGTGCTCGGGTTGCAAATCTCGACCCAGGGTCCGCTGAGCGGCCCTGGGCTTTGACGTTTGACCGTGTTGTGGTCAGGCTAATCTCTCAGCAGCCCGCTAATGCCTTCAGCTTATGGCTTCGGCAGTTTGGGCATCTTCGTATCGCTCTTTGAAGACGATTGATCCACATCCACAACCGGTGGGAATCCGTTGAGCCGTCGCCAGACTTCGAACCATAGCGGCACCTGTTCCAGCAGCACCCAGCCGTTGGCGCGAACCCCTTGTCGCAGGAAACGATCTTCGGGCCATTCGATATCGGTCGGATCAGGCACGACCAAAATCCGGAACTTGCCTCGCCCGTCATCAACGGCGTCGACCGAAATCACTTCGCCACCGAAGGTACCGACGGCAACCGACGGCCAACCGGCGAACTGAACCGCGGGCCACCCTTCGAATTGAAGTCGGACGTGGCGGCCGGGTTCGACCAGCGGCGCGTCGTTGCCATCGAGCCAGATTTGGACCGAGCGGTCGGCTGTGGCGGGGACGATCGTCGCCAGCGGATCGCCGGCCTTAAGCACACCGGTTCCCAGGTTGGCGTTGATCGAGACCAAATATCCGTCAAACGGCGCGGTGATCACTCGGGTGCCTTGGCGAGCAACCGTCGTTTCCATGTCCAACAAATCTTTTCTTGCCTTATTCAAATCCTGTTCGGACTTGGCGACGTCGCTTTGCGCCTTGGACACATCGCCAGTCGCTTTGCGAAGCGTTGCTTGGGCGTAGTCGATATCGACCTGGGCCTTTTGAATCTTCGCTTCTCGTTCGCGAGTCTTTCCTTCTAAGTCTGCTTCGGCCGACGCGACGTAAGCCTCCGCTCGCTTTACCTTCGCCTTGGCTTCGTTAAACTTCCGCTCCACTTCCTGGAACTTCTGCAGCGACACGTTTTGTTCGCGCTCCAGAACCTTCATCCGTTCATACTCGGCCTCCAACTGCGGCAGGGCCGCTTGATATTCGAGCAACTGTTCG
Source organism: Planctomycetaceae bacterium UBA6163 (assembly GCA_002428205.1). Classification (GTDB taxonomy): domain Bacteria; phylum Planctomycetota; class Planctomycetia; order Pirellulales; family Pirellulaceae; genus UBA6163. The sequence continues at coordinate 4,735 of DIUH01000191.1, read as the reverse complement.
TTTTCGGCATCGACCTTCTTTCGTGCCATTTCGACGAAGGCATCCTGCGCCGCGATCGTCTCCTCTTTTACTTTTGTATACGCGGTAACCTGAGCGCCGTATGATTCGACGATCGTTAGCGAGGCATCGTAAACGCGTTTATTTGCCTCGAGCGACTGCTGGGAAGCGGTGACAGCTTGCTGGAGGTTCATTAGCCCGTCTTCCAACCGACCGGCATAGCCTTCGTCCAAGTCACGGATCTCGGCGATTTCGTCACCCTCGTTGACTCTGGCGTTTTCGGTGATCCCGTCACCCCAACGATGGATTCGACCGGTGATCGGTGATTGAATGACTTGTTGTCGTTTGTCCGGCGCAAACGCCAGGACATTGCCGGTGCCATTAACGGTTTGTTGCCAAGGTGCCATCGTCATCAGGCAAATGGTGGCGACCAGAAACCCAACAAGGACGTTTGATATTCGGTGAGCGATCCGTGAAGACCGCACTAAGCGTAGGGCCGGCATGACGGTTTCGCTGTAAGCGATCGGTGCCAGCGGAGTACGCCGGGTCGGCATCATTGAAGTGCGTTGTACCGTTGTTATTCGATTCTCAGCCATAGTTCGATCACTCCCCATCAATCAGCGGGTCTTCGTTCGGTTTGCTGGCAACCAAATGGCCAACGGCCAGCCGTTTAGTTGTGTCCTTGCCGAGTAATTTTGTTCTCGTACCGACAGCGGCGACATCGCCACGTCCGGTTGCCATGACCAATGTCCACGGTTGGGACGGATCGATCAGAACCGACATCACCTGTTCCAGGTCATCGTCACAAAGGGCATCAACGGCACCGTCGATTAATAGTAGCGCCGGTTGGCCAGCGATTCCACGGGCAAGCATCAATTTCCGAGATTGGTCGGCGGTCAGCGGGTAACCGTCGTGAATCAGTTCCGTTTCCAAACCGTTGGGCAAACGCAAAACCTCTTCCAGCAATCCGACCTGATTCAAGGCATCGCGAACATCGTTTGTGGTCACCTCAGACCGTTCCAAGTGGACGTTCTCGGCGATTGTCCCGTGAAAGATTTCGACGTGACGAATCAAAGCCACACTGCTGCGCAGGGCGTCGGGCCGGAGATCGCGCGGGTCGACTCCGTTGATCGAAATGTGGCCCGCCCTGGGACAACGAAGGCCGAACAGAAGGTCCAGCAGGTGGCTCTTTCCGCCAATACTTGGACCGCACAACATCAGTCGTTCGCCGGGCAGAATTTCCATGTTCAACCCGGTGATTCCTGGTTGTCCCGGCAACCCCTCGTAGCTCAATTCGCTGATCACGACGTTTGCTGGACCGTCGACCGGGAAATGCAACAAACCATCCTGTCGCTCAATTTCTAAATCGAACAGGACACCGAGTTTGTCGACCGCAGCCATCGTATCGTAGTAGACTTCCATGAACTTGCCCATCTTGGCAAACGACCCGACGATCACCGCGACGATCAATTCGGCAGCGACCAACTGGCCGAGCGTCAATTGTCCCGAAATCACCAGCCAACCGCCGATCCCCAGCAGAACGGTACTGGCGATCGCCTGTGTACCGAGCGAAAACATGATCTGGCGAAAGAGGATGCGGAAGTGATCGCGGCGCAGATTGATCCATTCGAACGCCAAACCATCGGCGCGATCGAGTGCAAACTCCGCCGCCCCCTCATAACGAAACGTCGTGGGACAAGCCGCCAAATCTTCTAACCAAGCAGCCGTCTTATACTTCATTTTTGACTCTTTGGTTGCGGTATAAACCGCTCCACGACCAAGTACAAAAACGATAAACGCCAAAGATGCAAGTAGAACGACGTTATAACCCAACAACCAAGGGTGATAGAACGACAGCACCAACATGCCGATAACGGTGTAAAGCGCCATTGAAATGCCGTCCAACAACAGCGTCGAACATGCCTTTTGAACCGTCACGACATCGAAGAAACGGTTCACCAGTTCACGTTTATCCAGACCATCGACCGCGCTGGCTTCGATCCGTGGCAATCGATAGGCCAAGTCGGCAACGATTCGCGCGTAGAGCCGCCGCTGAATAATATCGACCACAAACGTCTGCAGACCGACGATCGCAGCGGAAAACGCCAAGAACATGAACAACATCACCGCGACCACGACGACCGGTTGCAGCAACCGGCCGAACGATACGGTGCTGACCAGCGATTCAACCGCCAGCGGTGTGGCTAGCGCCAGCACGCCGGTGATCGCCGAGAAAACCAGCACGATCCAAATATCATTCCATTCGGCACCCAGCAGCGCGAGCGTGCGACGCAGCGGCGTTCGTTGGCCTTTTTCCAAAGCATCTTGGTCGGTTCCCACCAACCGCGGTTCGATTACCAAACATCGAACCAAGTCGTTTCGTTCACAAATCCCCAGCATTTCCTTCAGTTTGCCGGGGCTCATCCAGATCCGATTCTTGTCCAGTAGTGGTGCCAGGACGTGAAATTGGCGACCTTTGGTGCCGTCGATCGCCTTCCATTGTCGTTCTTCACCGACACAGGTAATGATCTGGGCACCTTCGCGAGCCAATTCGCTCATCTGGTTGTAGGTGCAGTCGACCACTTTGCAGCGGATACCGAGGCTGCGGCTGGTCTCGTAAAGCCACTTCCACCACCGATCGTCTGTCCCAGTCGGCCACGCTTCGGCCGCTTCTTCGAGTGCCCGCCGCACCTTCGACCGATCTGCTGATCGTCCGGCTTCCAGCAGCAATTGTTCAAAAAGCCATGCAACGGCTTCGAGATCACGTTTGGATGACGTCATTTCGACTGCCGGTATGATCATGTTTTTTGTCTCTTTCTAGGGCTGTACGGTTAAGACCGACAGTTCTGTTTGACGCAAGCTCGATCGTGCGCCAACCATTTATCGATTCGCCTAGCGAACCGGTTAAAATTTACCAAGCGAGTAACCCCGGCCACTGGGATACGACGCTTATGAGTATTGGGTCAAACCAGCAAGTCGGTTAACGCCCCAAAATGGTAATCGTCGCTGTGCCGATCGATAACGNNCCGCTGCTAGGCGAGAGGCACCTATGATTCTAATGTAACGGGATTCGCCAGAATTCCCTCCGCCGTAACGGGATTCGCCAGAATTCCCTTAACGCCAGGACTTCGTACTACACGTCGGGAATTCTGGCGAATCCCACTACTTTGGGTAACCCATTTTCTTGCGAAACATTCAACATGATGTCATAACGATGCCATCGCCAAAGCACTCCGGTGACCACAGGCCGCCCGTCCCTCCCGCATTTGTCTGCTGTTCCCATGCCAAGGCTATCGAATTTAACCCTTGTCGCGATTGTTTCACTTGTTTTTTTGGCCCCGATCGCAGGTGCAGTCAATGCCAATGAACAGGCGTGGTGGGCAGGAGTGTCGAAGGTTGACATCACGCCCACTGAGCCGGTGCGTATGGCGGGTTACGGCAACCGAAATCGCCCCAGCGAAGGCGTCGATTCGCCGCTTTCGGTCCGCTGCGTCGCGCTTCGCCACCAGAGCCTGCCCGCTGCCATCGGTAACGACCACCGCGACACCCTACTTCTGGTTGCTATCGACACGATCGGGCTGCCAGGTTCATTGGCCCGACAGATCAATCGGGAAATCGAACAAAGATTCGCCACGCCACGCCAAAATATCGTCCTGACCAGCACGCACACGCACTGCGGTCCCGATCTGATCAGCGAACTGTCGAACATTTTTTCGACACCGATGTCCGACGAAGAGCGTGCCGCGGGGTTGCGTTACAAGGCGAAGTTGGTCGCTGCGGTCGGCGATGCCGTGGCCGCCGCGATCGGTGACCTCCAGCCCGCCAAGCTCGATTACGAAGTCGGCAAGGCGACATTCGCGGCCAATCGGCGCGTGTTGACCGGTGGTCGGTGGACCGCGTTCGGTGTCCAGCCCGACGGACCGGTCGACCATGCGTTGCCGGTGCTTAGGATCAGCGACGGCGACGGCAAAGTTCGCGGCGTCGTCTTTAACTATGCCTGTCATGGAACCACGCTTTCAGGCGATCACTATCGAATCAATGGCGATTGGTCGGGATTCGCGTCTGAAGCGCTCGAGGCGGCTTCGCCGGGAATGGTCGCCCTGTCGACGATCGGTTGTGGGGCCGACGCGAACCCCGAGCCGCGTGGGGCGCTGGAGTTCGCGGTCGCGCACGGCAACGCGATCACGGCCGAAGTGTCGCGAATCGTCGCTGGGGCCATGCAGCCGATCACGCAAAACGCGGATGCGCGGTTCGAGCACGCGGCGCTGACGTTCGAGTTGCCGACGATCGAAGAGGTGCGCCAGCGGATGGACGATAAGAGTCCGCAAATCAGCCGCCATGCGACGCGTTTAGACGAGATTTATCGAGCCGAAGGGCGTTTGCCAGCGACTTACCCGGTGCCGATCCAGTCGTGGCAATTCGGCGACGAATTGACGATGGTGTTCATCGGCGGCGAAGTCGTCGTCGATTATGCCCTGCGGCTGAAGCGTGAATTGGCCGACGATCGGTTGTGGGTGACGGCGTATGCGGGCGACGTGCTCGGTTACATCGCCAGCGAGCGGATGCGGCAAGAGGGCGGATACGAGTTCGACCGCTCGGGCGTTTACTACGGTTTGCCGGGGCCGTGGGCATCAGGGACCGAAGATCACTTGATCGCCAGCATTCGTGGAATGATCGAAACGCCCCGCGTCGATTCGCCCGTTTCGGCGGCCGATGCGCCGGCGACGATGCGGCTTTC